>JAFDWO010000039.1 GCA_018268415.1 Actinomycetota bacterium
CTTGTCAGGAAGGGCCGCAAGCGCCCGAAGAAGAAGACCACGACGCCGGGCCTCAAGTCGGGGCAGGGTCGCAAGAAGCGCGTAGCTGCCCCGCAGCGGCGCGGCGTCTGCACCCGTGTCGCGACGGTGACGCCGAAGAAGCCGAACTCCGCGCTGCGCAAGATCGCGCGTGTGCGGCTCACCAACGGGATGGAGGTCACCACCTACATCCCCGGCGAGGGCCACAACCTGCAGGAGCACTCCGTCGTCTTGATCCGCGGTGGTCGCGTCAAGGATCTGCCGGGCGTCCGTTACAAGGTCGTCCGAGGCACGCTCGACGCCGCCGGCGTCTCCGACCGCAAGCAGGCCCGCTCCCGCTACGGCGTGAAAGCTTCCTGATGCCGCGCCGTTCCGCAGCCACCGTACGGCCGATCGAGCCGGACGCCCGCAACCGCAACCGGCTCGTCCAGCAGCTGATCAACAAGGTGATGGTCGACGGCAAGAAGAGCCTTTCCGAGCGGATCGTCTATGACAGCCTCGCGATTGTCGGCGAGCGCACCGGGGAGGACCCGGTCGAGACCCTCGAGGCGGCGATCAAACAGCTGACCCCGGTCCTCGAGGTCCGTTCCCGTCGGGTCGGCGGTGCGACCTACCAGGTTCCGGTCGAGGTGCCCGCGCGTCGCGCCCGCACCCTCGCCGTCCGCTGGCTCGTCCAGTACGCCCGCGCCCGTCGTGAGTACTCGATGGCCGAGCGGCTCGCCGGGGAGATCCTCGACGCGAATCAGCAGCAGGGCAGCGCCTGGAAGCGGAAGGACGACATCTACCGCATGGCGCAGGCCAACAAGGCCTTCGCCCACTACCGCTGGTGAGGACGTGAGGGCGCGCCTGGCGGCGCCCTCGGTCATTCGGCTCGGGTCACGCGCGACAGTGCGCTCCCCTCGCCTCACTCCTTGCGTCCTGGCCAGCCACGCCCTCACGTCCTCACCCGACCTCGGATGAGGCCGATACTGGCGGTCGACGTCGACGGGGTCATCTCGCTGTTCGGTTTCGACTCCCCGCCCCCGTCCACCGAGGCGCGCTACGAACTGGTCGACGGGATGCTCCACTGCATCTCGCTGCGGGCGGGGAAACGACTCGAGCGCCTCGCCGAGCACTTCGACCTGGTCTGGGCGACCGGCTGGGAGGAGAAAGCGAACTTCTACCTCCCCACCGTGCTCGGCATGGCCGAGCTTCCCGTCATCACCTTCGACGGCGCTGCCCGCTTCGGCTCCGCCCACTGGAAGCTCGGGCCGCTCGACCAGTACTCGGGCGACCGGGCGCTTGCCTGGATCGACGACAACTTCGACGAGAGCTGTTACCGCTGGGCGCGCGAGCGCGAGGCGCCGACCCTGCTCGTGCCGACCGATCCGGCGGAGGGGCTGCAAGAGGTGGAAACCGAAGCGCTCGTCGCCTGGGGCCTGAGCCTCGCCGCCGAAGCCGGCGATTGACGCGCGAGTCCCGAATACGGGTACCCGCCCACCTGGCGAATCTCTAGAATCGTTCGTGTCGTGACGGGTTTCTGGCCGATCTTCTTTCTCGCCGTGGTGCTCAAGATTCCGGTCCTGGGAGGGCTTTGGCTTATCTGGTGGGCGGCCCGACAGGAACCCCTGCCGGAGGAGGCCGACGACGGCGGCAGCAGCAACAAACGCCGCAAGATGCCGCCGAAACTGCCACGCGGTCCGCGCCGCGGACCGCACGGCGGCGGCGTTGCCCAACCGCTGCCCGATTGCCCGCCGGGTGGCCGCACGCGGGTGGTCAAGCCCGCGACGCAGCCCGCTTTCGCTCGCGCCGGATCTCACGCAGATAGGGATAAAAGTCGACCTCGACGGTATGACGCTTAGAGGCGACGAAGCGCTTCCGCTGCTTCTCTTCCTCGGCCGCGATCTCCCGCCGCATCGCCGTCGGCGCCGGTAGCGCCGCCCGACCCGACAGCAGGTCGGCAATCCATTCCGCCTGTGCCTCGGCCAGCGGCATGATCGGCCCGAGCGGCTGGATGAAGCCGATGAAGTAGAGGCCGGGACGCTCGACCGCGACGACACGGCGGAAGAGCGGCAGCTTGTTGTCCGGGGCCGAGAACACCTCCGGCCGGAAGAACGGGAAGCTGATCTTGTAGCCGGTGCAGTAGACGACGAGGTCGACCTCCTCTTCCGATCCGTCGACGAAACGCACCCCGCGCCCGCCGGTGAATCGGTCGATGTTCGGCTTCGCGGTGATGTCGCCGTGACCGAGGCGGGGCAGAAACTCCGAGGAGACGGTCGGGTGCGCCTCGAAGAGCTTGTGGTCGGGCCGCGGCAGCCCGTACGTGGTCGGGTCCCCCACCGCGACCCCGAGCGAGAGCTTGGTGACCGCACGCTGCACCGGAATCGGCGCGAGGCCGGTGACCGGGTTCAGCACCTCGTCGATCGGCTTGCCGTTCAGGTACTTGGGCAGGACCCAGGCGCCGCGGCGGGTGGCGAGGAACGTCGTCTCGCCGATCCGCGAGGACTCGACCGCGATGTCGACCGCGGAGTTGCCGATCCCCACCACCAGCACCCGCTTGCCCCGCAGGAGATCGGACTCCCGATATTCGTGCGCGTGGATCTGCTCGCCCTCGAACTCCTCCGCACCGGGGAACGCCGGTTCCGGCCAGCGCGCGTCCCAGTGATGCCCGTTGGCCACGAGCACCGCGTCGTAGCGGTTCGTCTCGCGCCCCTCCGGCCCCTCGACCGTGACCTCCCACTCCCCCACCCCACCCTCGACCGGTCTGGCGTCAAGGACCTCGGTGTTGAACCGGATCCGTTCCCGCAGGCGGTACCGATCGACGACTTCGTCGAAGTAGGAGGCCATCTGGAAGTGGTCCGGATAGTCCGGGTAGCCGTCGGGCATCGGCAGCGACCTGAACGCCATCACTCGCCGCGACGTGTTGATGTGCAGCGACCGATACGCCGACGACATCCCGTTGTCGTTTTCGTAGCGCCAGTTCCCGCCGACCTGCGACCCCTTCTCGAAGCAGTCGTAGTCGATCCCCCGCGCCTGCAGCACCTGCGCCGCCGCGATCCCCGAGCTCCCGGCCCCGATGATGCACGCTTTCATGTCGAGAGCCTAGCCGAGCGGTTGCGGTTCGGAAGCCCTCGCTCGAGCGAGCGGCGCGGAGGGATGGGCCCGCCCCGGAAGGGGATGGGGCCTCCTCAAGCTGTCGCCCGGAGGGGAAAGGGACGCGGCCGTCCCGTCCACGGCCCGGGCAGGCTGTGGCCGTGGCCGGGACGGCCGGGTATGAAGGGAGTGCCACGGCTCCGTCACCGATGTGGGACCTCGTGACGGAGACGTCGGGAACTCCACACCTCCTCCCGTATTGGCCAACAGTCACGGATCCACGCAGGGCGTTTCGGCCCTCGTCCCCGGCCCGCCCCCGACCCTGCGGATCCCGGCCTCTCCCACACAAGACCTTCACGGGAGTCCGACCTTCCTCACGTCCCTGTGGCGCCTTCCCCACGCACCCCTCACGTCCCGGGCGCCTCATGGCGCTCACAGCCTGCCAGGAGCGCCATGAGGCGCCCGGGACCATCTCGGACGGGCCGGGCCGGCCGGGGTCGCGTCCGTCCCATCTCGACGGCCCGTCCCTTCCGTGGTTCCTTATGGTCGCCTGGCGACCATAAGGAACCACGGAGCGATCCCGGCGGCGGCGGGGCGGCCGGGGATCCCGGATCACGCGCGTCTTCCGTCACACCCCCAACGTGTCGGCCGGCGCGCGGCGGGGGCTCGGGCGCGCCCGGAACGACGAAGGGCCCCCGCAAGGGGGCCCTTCTCAGGACTTGCTGTCGACGCAGACTATTTTTTCGCGTCGTCGCCGGAGGTCGACTCGATCTCCTGGGCGAGCTCCTCGAGCTCCTCCGCGAAGGAGAGGCCGAAGCCCTCGACCGGAGCCTCGACGCCGTCGACGCCGAGTTCCGCTGCGAGGTCGTCGTCCTCGAGCAGGTCGTCGTCGGTCGGCGGCTCGATCGCCACGGCCGGTTCGATCGCCACCGTGCGGTAGTGCTTCAGCCCGGTTGCCGCCGGGATCAGCTTGCCGATGATGACGTTCTCCTTCAGGCCGACCAGGCGGTCGCGTTTGCCCTCGAGCGCGGCGTCGGTGAGGACCTTGGTGGTCTCCTGGAAGGAGGCCGCCGAGAGGAACGATTCCGTAGCCAACGAGGCCTTGGTGATCCCGAGGATCACTTCCTCGGCTTTGGCCGGCGTACCGCCATCTTCTTTGGTCTTCTTGTTGAGCCGTTTGAGGGAGCCGCGATCCTCCAGCTGACCCGGAAGCAGGCTGGTCGAGCCCTTGGTCTCGATCCGCACCTTCTTCAGCATCTGCCGGGCGATCAGCTCGATGTGCTTGTCGTTGATGTCCACGCCCTGGGCGCCGTAGACCTTCTGCACCTCGTCGACCAGGTAGAGCTCGACGGCGGTGCGGCCCCGGATCGCCAGCAGGTCGGCCGGGTAGAGGGAGCCCTCGTTGAGCTGCTGCCCGACCTCGACCTTGTCGCCGTCGGCGACGTGGAGACGGGTGCGCAGCGGGAACGAGTAGCTCTGCTCCTCACCGCTCGACTCGGTGACGACCACTTTCAGCGCTTTGTCGGTTTCTTCGATCGACGCTTTACCCGCGGCCTCGGCCATCTGCGCCAGACCCTTCGGTTTACGCGCCTCGAAGAGCTCGACGATCCGCGGCAGACCCTGCGTGATGTCCTGCCCGGCGACACCGCCGGTGTGGAACGTACGCATGGTCAGCTGGGTGCCAGGCTCGCCGATCGA
>JAFDWO010000003.1 GCA_018268415.1 Actinomycetota bacterium
TAAGGAACAGCGGAGCGATCCCGGGGAGGGCGCCGCGGCACCGCGCGGCATCTCGGACGGCCGCCACGGCCCGGCCACGTCCGTCTTCCGTCACACGCCCATGTCGATGGGCCGAAAACTCAAGCGGAGCTTGAGTTTTCGGCCCATCGACATCTCGGACGGGCGCGACGCCCACGAACCCCGGGGCGGCGGGGCCGACCGGATCGTCCCTCAGCTGTCGAAGCCGACGCCGAGGCGATCCAGGAGCCGCAGCCACCATCCGCGGCGGCCGCTCCGGTCGGCGGCGGCGAGCTGCCGGCGGGTGAGCTGGACCAGCGGGAAGCGCAGCGGCTCCGGCGGATAAGGCAGCGGGCGCCGGCGGACGTACCGCAGCCGCGTCAGGTCGGAGCCGCCGTCCTCGAGCAGGTCCAAGGCGACCGTGGCACCGAACCTGGTGGCGCACACGCCGAGCCCGGTGTACCCGGCGGCGAAGGCGAGGCGGCCACCGTGGCTCGTGCCGAAGAAGGGGGCGAAGCGGCTGCAGGTGTCGATCGCCCCGCCCCAGCGATGGGAGAACCTCACGCCCTCGAGCTGGGGGAAGGTGAGGAAGAAGTGCTGCGAGAGGCGCGCGAACGTCGCGTCGTCTTGATCGAGCGATGGCCCGACCGGGCCCCCGAAGCGGTAGACGGCGTCGTATCCGCCCCAGAGGATCCGGCCCTCGCCGATCCGACGGTAGTAGTGGAACCGATTGCCCATGTCGGTGAGGCCCTCCCGGCCGCGCCACCCGATCGACTCCATCTGGGCTACCGAGAGCGGCTCGGTGACGAGTGCATAATCGTAGATCGGCATCACGTAATGACGGACCCGCCGGGTGAGGTTGCCGTAGGCGCCGGTCGCGTCGATGGCGGCGCGCGCGGTGAGCGGCCCGCCCGGGGTCGCGAGCTCGAGGCCGGCGCCGGCGGAGGTCACCCCGCGCACCGGGCTGCGCTCGAAGATCCGCACCCCGAGCCGCTCGGCGGCCGCCGCCAAGCCTCGGACCAGGGCGCCGGGATCGAGCACCGCGACGCCGGTCCGCTCGCGGAGCGCGCCGCGGTAGGTCGGCGATGCGACCAGCTCCCGGGCGGCCTCGGCCCCGAGCACGTCAGCCTCGTGGCCGAAGCGGCGCAGCAGCTCGGCGCTCGCCTCCAGCTCGGGGACCTGGTGGGGCTCGAGGGCGAAGGTGAGCTCCCCTGTCTCCTCGAACGCACAATCGATCCCGAGCTCGTCCAGGTCCGCCTTGAAGCCCTCGTAGTTTTGGGTCCCGAGCTGCTCCAGCCGCCCGAGCTCGGCCTCGAACTTCGCCAGCCCGTTCTCGATCCCGTGGGTCAGCGAGGAGGAGACAAAGCCCCCGTTGCGACCACTGGCCCCGAACCCGACCGCCTCCGCCTCGAGCACGACGATCTCGCGCTCCGGGGTCCGGCGCTTCGCCTGGATCGCCGCCCAGAGCCCCGTGAATCCGGCCCCGACGACGCAGAGGTCGGCCTCCCCCGCGCCCGCCCACTCCGCCCGCGCCGGCCCGGAGGCCCGCCACCAGAACGGGCGTGCCTCGGCCTCGGCGTAGGCAACCCGGTGCGCGGGCGTCGGATCTACCCCGTCCCACTCCATCGCGCTCGCCGCCCCCGCCGGCTCAGGCCGGGCGCGAAGCGCCCGCTCCGGCCAGCGTCTGGAGCATCGCGTCCTGGACCTCGGCGGTCGTCGCCCGCCCGCCCAGGTCGGGGGTCAGGCAGGACGCGGCCGCGGTCGCCACCACGGCCTCCTCGATCATCCGCGCCTCGCGCTCGTGGCCGAGGTGCCGCAGCATCAGCCCGGCGCTGCAGATCGCGCCGAACGGATTGGCGATGCCGCGGCCGGCGATGTCGGGGGCCGAGCCGTGGATCGGCTCGAACATGCTCGGTGCCGCCATCGAGGGATCGAGGTTGGCGCTGTACCCGAGTCCGAGGCTCCCGGCCAGGGCGCTGCCCAGGTCCGAGAGGACGTCCCCGTGCAGGTTCGAGCTGACGATCACCGACAGCGACTCCGGATCGAGGACCATCTTTGCCGCCATCGCGTCCACCAGGCACGATTCCGTCTCGACCGTCGGGTACTCGGCCGAGACCCGCTCGAAGATCTCGTCCCACAGCACCATGCCGTAACGCTGCGCGTTCGACTTGGTGACCCCGATCAGCCGCTTGACCGGCCGCTCGAGCGCGAGCTCGAAGGCGAAGCGGATGATCCGCTCGCAGCCGACCTCGGTGAACATCGCCGACTCGACCGCGACCTGTCCGGCCCCCGGGCGCGCGGCGAAGTTCCGCCCGCCGACCCCCGAGTACTCGCCCTCGCTGTTCTCCCGCACCAGGATCCAGGAGTGGCCGACGAGGCTCTCGTCGCCGAAGTTCCGCCGCACGCAGGGCAGGAACTCGACCGGCCGGACGTTCGCCCACAGGTCCATCCCCTGGCAGATCTCCAGCCGCAACCCCCACAGGCTGGTGTGGTCGGGGACGGTCGGCCAGCCGACCGCGCCGAAGTAGATCGCGTCGAAGGAGCGCAGGCGCTCGACCCCGTCGGCGTCCATCATGCGGCCGGTCCGCTCGTAGAAGTCGCATCCCCAGGGGAACTCGGTCCACTCGACCGTGAAGGATCCGGTCGCCGCGGCGACCGCCTCCACCACCGCCTGGCCGACGGCCGCCACTTCGGTACCGACCCCGTCGCCCGGGATCAGCGCGATGCGCAGGTCGGATTTGACGACTTCACTCATATGTGTCGGCCTCCTGTGGGTCGAATCGTTGCGTGGTCAAATCGAGACCGGCTTGTCCAACAAGGAGCCACAGTCGAGCGGCTCGAACTCGTTTTCGCAGGGATTGCCACTGGCCAGCCAGGCAGCGCGAGCGGCGGGCTCGAAGATGACTGACATCACGGTCGCCCACTGCCGGGTCCGCGGCTCGCGGGGGTCGGGATGGCAACAGACCGACGAGGGCCGGTCGGCGTGGTCGGTGAGCGCCGCGCGCAGCGACTCGATCCCCCAGCGGGTACCGGGCTCCCCCAGCCTGTCGGTCGTGCGACCGTAGCGGACGATGCTGTCGGGCATCGCGTAGATCGAGACCTCCTCCAGCCCGGGCGGGAGCTCGATGAAGTGGTTGGTGTGGACGAGCACGCCGTCCGTGGGCAGTTGCCAGCTGACCTCGCGAAAGCCGCCGGGCGCCGTCTCCAGGTTCACCGCGACATCGTCGGCGTGGCCCAGGAGGTAGTTGGCCGACGAGGCGCGCGGCGCCCGCTGGACCATGTCGATCGCGTCGGTAACGGTCTCCTGGTCGGCGAGCAGCCTCAGCATCACGTGGAACGGCAGGCCGGGCTCGCCGCGATCTCGCCCGGTCACCAGGGCGTTGGTGGCCACCGCCAGGCCGGCGGAGTTGAGGCTCGCCTTGCACAGCAGGCCCGCCTCGACCACGGTGACGAAGTTGGGCTTCTCGTCGTCGCGCTCGACTTCCAGCACCACCACCGTGTCGAAGCCGAGGACCAGCCAGTCCCAGTTCTCCCCGATCAGCAACTGCCCGTCCTCGGTACGCCGCCCGAGCAGGGCGAACGAGGTGCACTCCCTGGCGACGGGCAGCCCGGCGCGCTCGACCGCCGCCTGCTTGGCGGTGGCGGCCCAGATGATCTCGGTGCGGGCGTTGATCGCGAGAACGTCGGCGAGCTCCAGGCCGGCGCCTTCGGCGATGCCGCGCATCTCCTCCAGCGCCTCCGGCGCGTGGGCCGCGATCGGGTCGAGGTAGACGGCGCCCGCCTCGCGCGCCTGGGCCCAGCTCAACCCGGCGACGTCCGCGTAAACCTCCGCGTAACCGTCCCGACAGGCGGCGATCCGCTCGCGCGCGCCCTCGCCGTACTGCCGCCCGCGCTCACGCGGCGGCCCGCTCACCCGGATCCGCGGATACATCAGACCACCACCTCCCGCGGCGCCGGGTCCTGCTCGCGCCGCGCGAACTCGGCAACCGCCCCGGCGGTGGCGACCCAGACCGTCGGATCGGCCACCGCGTCCGCGATCAGCCGCTCCAGCAGCGGCAGGCGCCCCGGCCTGCCGATCAGCTGCGGGTGGAAGGTGAGCATCGCCAACCCCCCGAGCGCGGCCAGCCCGGCCCGCTCCTCGTCGATGACCTGCCCGGCCTCCGCCGCCGAGCGCAGACAGCGCTCGAAGTTGTCACCGGAGAACCAGAAGTAGGGAGCATCGTCGAGCAGCCAGTGGACCGGCAGCTCGATCACCTCGGTGCCGGCGTGCAGGAAGGGGCGGATGTCGTTCATCAGGTTCGAGGAGTACCGCAGGCCGGCGGCCGCGACCAGCCCGACACTGCGCTCACTGAGGTCCCAGTTCGGGGCGCGATAGCCGGTCGGCGTCGCGCCCACGCGCGCCAGCGCGGCGAGCCCTGCGGCCAGCTCGTCCTCCTCCTCGTCCGGATCGAGCGAGGCGGGCGAGCGGTGGGTGTGGCCGTGGTGGCCGACCTCGTGGCCGGCGGCGAGGATCGACTCGACCGCCGCGGGCTGCCGCTCGGCCTCCCGGCCGGGGACGAAGAAGGTGGCGGTGACGCGGTGCCGCTCGAGGAGCTCGAGGATCAGCGGCAGCGCCACCGCGGCCTCATAGGCGCCCAGCGAACGCACGCCGGGACGGCGCGCCCCTTCCTCGTCGACCCGCCACACCTCCTCCCCGTCGAGGTCGAAGGTGAAGCAGGTCGCCGAGGCGCAACCCTCCGGCCAGGGAGCAGCCGCCGTCATTACCGCGGCGCCACCTTGTGCGGCTCGGTGATCGAGAGGACGTTGCCCTCCGGGTCGGTGAAGAAGCGGAACCGGTACCAGGTGCCGTTCTCGTGCCGCCACTCGTCGACGTCCTCGAGCCAGGTCACGTGCGGGTCGAGCCGCTCGATCGCCGCGTCGAGATCGTCGACCGCGAACGAGAACGAGGCGATCCCGCGCGCCTCACCGACCGGCGGGTGCCGGTCGACGGGGGCCGGTCCGAGGCCCTGGAGGAAGTAGACGGTGACGTCCCCGGACTGGATCGCGAACCAGTCGTCGCCCGCCGTGTAGGGGTAGAGCAGGTCGACCCCGAGCGCCTCGGTGTAGAAGCGCAGCAGCGTCGGGACGTCCTCGCAGTAGACGTCGAGGTTGTCGATCCGCAGCAGGCCGCTCATTCGTGCTTCACCGTGATCGGCTTCTGGAAGGAGTTGACGCCCGCGCTCTGGCCGCCGTCGATCGTGAACGCGGCGCCGGTACAGAACGAGGAGGCGTCGGAGGCGAGGAACAGGGCCAGGTTGCCGATCTCGTCGATCTCGCCGATGCGCCCCAGCGCATGCCATTTCACCACCTCGTCGGTCTGCTCGGCGGGCCGGATCTCGAACGTGTCGGAGACCATCGGGGTGTTGATCCAGCCGGGGTTCAGCGCGTTGGCGCGGATGCCCTTGTGCCCCCACTCGCAGGCGATGCCGCGGGTGAAGGACATGATCGCCCCCTTGGCCGCGGCGTGGAGCGCGTGGCCGGGCTCGGCCACCCAGGCGTAGGTGCCCGACATGGTGATGATCGAGCCGCCGCCGAGGTCGACCATGTACGGGATCGCCTCGCGGACACAGAGGAAGGTGGCGGTCACGTCGACACCCATCACCCGGTTCCAGTCCTCGAGGGAGGTGTCGGGGATCAGCGCCGAATAGTCGAGGCCGGCCTGCGAGACGAGGACGTGCGGGCCCCCGAGCTCATGGGCGCTGCGCATCAGCTCCTTGACCGCGTCCTCCTCGGTGACATCACAGACGAACGGCGTGACGTCGCCGCCGCTGCCGCGCAGCTCCTCGATCGCCCGCTCCAGCCGCGGCGCGTTGCGGTCGGCCAGGATCACCTGGGACCCCGCCCCGGCCAACGCGCGGGCGATGCCGAAGCCGTTGCCCTGGGCGGCGCCGGTGACTACGGAAACCTTGCCTGTTAGATCCAATTTCGACTCCTTGTTGGTTGTGGCACCTTGGTGCCGTCCTCGGCGCAGCGCCCCGCGGCCTTTCCGTTGCCGTCGAAGATCAGGCAGTCCTCGGGCCGCCAGCCGACCCGGACCCGGCTGCCGACCGGGATCGCGGCCGCCGCACCGGAATCGTTGGCCTCGAGGACCTCGATCGAGGTCGCGTTGACGTCGACCTTGTAGGTGGTGCCGGAGCCGACGTAGACCGACTCGACCACGGTGCCGGTGACCGCGCCCGGAGCATCGTCGCCGGCGGGCGAGAGGATGACCTTCTCCGGGCGCACGCAGGCGGTCAGCGGGCCGTCGGCAACACCGGTCCCGGGCGCGGGCGCGACCAGCCGTGCACCACAGGCCAACTGCACCGTGGCGCCGTCGCCGCTGCCCTCGAGCGCGTTGGTGGAGCCGATGAACTGGGCGACGAAGAGGCTTGCCGGGTTGTTGTAGATGGTCGTCGGCGTGTCGACCTGGAGCACCTTGCCGTCGTTCATGACGGCGATGCGATCAGACATCGTCAGCGCCTCTTCCTGATCGTGGGTGACGTAGGCGAAGGCGATGCCGACCTCACGCTGGATCTGCTTCAGCTCGACCTGCATCTGCCGGCGCAGCTTCAGGTCGAGCGCGCCCAGCGGCTCGTCGAGCAGCAGCAGCTCCGGCATGTTGACCAGGGCCCGGGCCAGCGCGACCCGCTGCTGCTGGCCGCCGGAGAGCTCGCTCGGCATCGCCCCGCGTCGCTCCGCGAGCGAGACCACGCGCAGCATCTCGTCCACCCGGCGCCGCATCTCCTCGCCGCGCACCTTCCGCCGGCGCAGGCCGAAGCCGACGTTGTCGGCGACCGAGAGGTGCCCGAACAGGGCGTAGCTCTGGAACACCGTGTTGACGTTGCGCTTGTGTGGAGGCACGCCGTCGACCGAGGCGCCGCCGAGCCGGATCTCGCCCTCGTCGGGGCGGACGAAGCCGCCCAGCATCCGCAACGAGGTCGTCTTGCCGCAGCCCGACGGGCCGAGGATCGAGAAGAACTCCCCCTCCTCGATCCGCAGGTCGACACCGTCGACGGCGGGGCGGGCACCGCCATAGCGCTTCGTGACGCCGACCAGCTCGGCGGCAGCTCCGGCCGCTGCGGCGCTCACGCCGTCGCCTCCCGGCGCCGGCGACGATGTTTGACCAGGAGCACGACGGCGGCGGCGAGCGTCAGCACCGTGGCGGTGAGGACGAGCATCACGATGCCGGCCGCGTTGGCCTCCGGCGTCACCCCGAACCGGAGCATCGAGTAGATCTGCAGCGGCAGCGGCTGCGCGCCGACCCCGGCGGTGAAGTAGGTGGTGACGAAGTCGTCGAAGCTGAGCACGAAAGCCAGCAGGCCCGCCGTCGCGATCGTCGGCCGCAAGGCCGGGATCACGACCAGCCAGAGCGCGCCGACCCGGCTGGCGCCGAGATCCTGGGCGGCGCTCTCGATCTCCGCGTTCAGGCTCACCAGCTGGCTCCTGACGATGACCGCGACGAAGGCGATCGCCAGCGCCACGTGGCCGGCCAGGATGGTCCAGAACGAGAGCACGACCTGGAGCTGGGTGAAGAGCAGGAAGAGCGAGGCGGCCACGGCGGTCTCCGGTACCACCAGGCGCAGCAGGATCGAGCCGCCGGCGGCGTTCGCGGCGGGGGGCCAGGCGCGCTGCCAGCCGATCGCCAGCAAGGTCCCGAAGGTGGTCGACAGCAGCGCCGTCAGCACCGCGATCTCGACGCTGATCCGCAGCGACGTGAGCATCGCGCTGTCGTGGAAGAGCTTGTCGTACCAGCGGGTGCTGAGACTGCCGAGCACGATCAGCGATTTCTCGCTGTTCAGCGAGTAGAGCATCACCACGACCACCGGGATGAACATCAGCGCGAGCACCGCGCCGGTGATCGCCCACAGCCACCAGGTGCGGTCAAAGGTCTCCCGCCTGCCTCCCAGGCGCATGGTGCTCATCCGGACACCGCCACGGTCGCCTGCTGCTCGGGACCGAGCACGGTCGCGCCGATGCGCCGCCGCCCGATCACCCTGACCATCACCAGGACCAGCGCCAGGAGCGCGATCAGGACGACCGTGAAGGCCGCCCCCACGGTCTGCGAGCCGCCGCCCGTGAACTGCTGGTTGATCGTGTTGCCGAGCATCGTCGAGTCGGGGCCGCCGAGGAACTGGGCGGTGGCGAAGTCCCCGAGCATCGGCAGCGAGACCAGCAGGCACCCGCCCAGCACGCCCTCGCGCGTCAACGGCAGGGTGACCGCCCGGAAGACGCTGAAGGGCGACCCGTAGAGGTCCTTTCCGGCGTCGATCACCTGTCCGGGAAGGTCCCTGACGGCCGCGTAGATCGGCAGGATCATCAGCGGCAGGTAGCCGTAGACGAGGCCGATGATCACGGTGATGTTGTTGCCGGCCAGGTTCGGCCGCCCGAGGCCGAGGGAGTCCATGGCGCTCGGCAGCAGGCCGTTCGGGGTGAGGATCGACTGCCAGGCGTAGATCCGCACCAGGTAATCGACCAGCCAGGGCAGGACGACGAGGGCGATGATCACCGGGCCGAGGCGTCCCGCGAACCGTGCCGCCAGGTAGGCGACCGGGTACCCGAGCAGCAGGCAGACGCCGGTGGCGACCGCGGTGAACCAGATCGTGCGCCAGACCGGAGCGAGGTTGTAGGGCTTGAAGACCGCCGTGTAGTTGGCGGTCGAGAAGCCGAGCACCGGCTGGTTCAGGTCGTTTACGGTGCCGAAGGAGAAGGCGATCACGACCACCAGCGGGATCAGGAAGAAGAGCAGGAGGACGGCGATCCCGGGGGACATCAAGCCCGTCCAGAGAGCGCGGGCGCCGGCGTGGACGGTGCTCATGAGGCGACGTCCCCACTCGCGCCGAGGCCGTCGATGACCAGCCGCACCGCTTCCTCCATATCGGCTTCCAGGACCTGCCGGAACTCGTCGAAGCGACCCTCCTCGGCGAGGCGCAGGAGCTGGGCGTGCTGGTCGACCAGTTCCTCCACCGTCCCGTGCGAGCGGGTGGAGATCGACAGGCAGAGGCGCACCTCGCTCTCGATCCGGCCGAAGGCGGTCGCGAGGCGGGGGCTGTCGGCCGCCGCGACCAGGGCCGAGTGGAACGCGAGATCGGCCTCGATCACCTCGGTCTGATGCTCGAACTCGACCAGCCGCCCGAGGCCGTCGACCGCCCGGCGCAACGGCGCCAGGTCGGCGGCGGCGCCGAGCCGGACGATCATCTCGACAGCCCCGAGCTCGATCACGGTGCGCACCGCGAAGACGTCGCGGACGTCGGCGCCCGCGAGCACGGTGACGATCGGGCTGTGGTTGGGCCGCTGGGAGACCAGGCCTTCGGCGGCGAGCAGGCGCACGGCCTCGCGGGCGGTGTTGCGCGAGACCCCGAAGGCGGAGGAGATCTGCGACTCGCCGACCTGACTGCCCCGTTCGATCCGGCCGCTGAAGATCGCGTCCCGCACCGCTTCGGCGGTGTGCTCGGCGCGGGTCTGCACCGCGACCGAACGCGCGGCCTCGCCGAGTGCGGAGCTCAGGTCCACTGGCTTTCCTCCTCCCATCGCCGCGAGACCGTAGGGGGTTCGAGATTGGTTGTCAAGTGACTTGGTGACCAGTTTTGGAAGGAACTTCTCAACTGGCAAGGCGGGAGAGTGCCTCGGCGACCGTGATCCGGCGGTAGCTCTCGCTCGCCAGGCCGTCCGCGTCGCGGATCGCCTCGCGGTCGGCCCGCGCCTTGGCAAGGCCGCCCGCGGCCTCCCCCGCCCGCCGCAGCACGCGCGTCTCCCAGCGTCGGTCCTCCAGGTCGGGGTCGTCGAAGGCCGCGAGCGCCGCCTGTCCCGGCCGCCCGGAGACCCGCCCGTCGCGGATCTTCGCCGCCACCGCGTCCATGTCGAGGAGGTTCCGCACGTTGACCTCGGTCCGGGACTTGAGGCCCGTGATCTCGGCATCGGCGTCGGCCGTTCGCCCGGAGGCGTCGTAGAGGAACGCCGAGACGATCCGCTCCTGCGCCGCGGCCGGCTCCTTCCACTCGTGCTCGAGCTCGCGAGCGGGCAGGTCCGGCACCAAAAGCCGCGTGATCGCCAGGTTGTTGACGGTGTCGAGGACCTTCCGTGGGTCATCAGGCACCAGGACCTCCTTGCGCGCCGGCCAGACATCCAGGTAGGAGAGGTCGCCGCGCCACCCGCCGACGTGGATGGCGAAGATCTCCGGGTAGATCGAGCGCGGGTCCTGGGGATCGCGGCTGCGGGCAGCCGCGCGCCGCGACGGGACCGCGTCGTAGAAGGCGGTGATCGCGAGCTGGATGAGGTGACTCGCGCCGACCGCCGCGTAGGGCGTGCGAACCACGACGGCAAGCCGATCGTGCGGCCCCCAGTCCGGCAGGAGGTCCGCGCGAGTGGCCGCGTGACCCTCGATCCGAACCTCGAAGAACGACTCCGCCAGCTGTAGCGCTGTGTGCACCTTCACCTCCAGGTCTCGACCTTCCCTCAGGAGAGCCTAGATCAAGTTCTTGAATTCGTCACGACTTGACGCAGTGACTTCCTGACGTTACGTTCCCGGTCGTGACGCCGAACCGCCAGACCCCGGAAGTCGAGCTCGCCGCTCGCGACGACCTCCGCCTCCAGCGCGCCTCCACGGCCGAGCGTGCCGCCGACGTGCTTCGGCGGCTGATCCTGCGCGGCGAACTCCAGCCGGGATCGCCTGTACGCGAGGCGAAGCTCGCGGGGACCCTCGGCATCTCCCCCAACACGATGCGCGAAGCGCTGCGCATCCTCGGTTCGGAGGGGCTCCTCGTCCAAGGCCGGCACCGGGTCGCCACCGTGGTCCGGCTCGAACCCGCCGACGTGGACGAGATCTTCGCCGTCCGGCGGGCGCTCGAGCTGGCGGCGGTCGACGAGCTGGCGGGCTCCGACCGCACCCCCGACCTGGCGCAGATGGAAGCGGCGATCTCCCGCTTCCGCACCTTCGGCGAGAGCGACGAGTGGCTGCGCGTGATCGACGCCGATCGTCAGTTCCACACCGCCGTGGTCGCGCTGGCCGGCAACGGCCGCCTCGACACCCTCTACGCGAACTGCGATGCCGAGATCCGGCTCTGCCTCGGCATCACGACCCGACTTCACATCGACGTCGAAGAGCTCGCCCGTCAGCACGAAGCCCTGCTGGGCCTCCTGCGGGACGGTGAGCTCCTTCGACTCCGGGCCGACCTGGCGCGGACGCTGGACGAGGCGCGCGACCGGGTGATCGCCGTCTTGAAGGGTGATCGGGAAGTCCCCGACACCCCGCAGTAGCGAGCTGACAACCGGGAGTCGGCGGGGCCCCAAGAAAACGAGGAGACGAACGAATGAACGACAGCACCCTGGCCGATGGGATCACGCGACGCGACGCCTTGAGGGGTGGGGCCGGGGTCGTCCTCGGCATCGGCGCGTTGGGCGGGATGGGCGGCCTGCTCTCCGCCTGCGGATCGAGCAGCAGCGGCAGCTCCGCGGTGGTCAAGCCCAAACCGGACGGGGACATCACCTGGTTCACCTGGGAGTCCTACATCGAACCCAAGGTCCTGGCCGCGTTCGAAAAGCGCTACGGGGTGAAGGTCAAGCAGGTCTACTTCGATAACCCGGAAACGATGTTGGCCAAGGTCGCCGCCGGGCTCCCCTACGACCTCATCACCACCAACAGCGCCTTCCTCAAACGGATGATCGAGGGCAACCTGCTGCGTCCCTTCGAACCGAGTGAACTCAACGGCTGGGACAACATCATCCCCTACTTCCGCAACCCGATCTACGACCACGGCTCCGATCGCTACTCGATCCCCTACGCCTACGGTCCGGCAGGCATCGCCTACCAGCCCGACAAGGTTCACGTCACCGGCTCCTGGAACGACCTCTGGGAAAACGAAGAGGCGGCGGGCCACATCTACCTGATCGACGAGATGGGTGAAACGCTCACCATGTCGTTGATCCGCCTCGGCTATGACCTCAACTCCGGGGACACGAGTCAGGTCACCAAAGCGGCCGACGAACTGCTGAAGGTGAAGCCTTCGCTGGCGGCCTTCTCGAGCAACCTCGAAGCCGAGTTCGGCGGCGGCAACGCCTGGCTGTCCCACGCCTGGGGCGGGACGACGCTGCAGGTGCTGAAGACGCTCCCACCCCAGGAAGCCGAAAAGTGGAGCTTCGAGTGGCCCAGCGACGGCCTCTCGATGGGCTGCGACACGCTCTCCGTAGGCACCAACGCCAAGAGCCCCGGCTCGGCCCTGACCCTGATCCAGTTCATGCTCCAGCCGGAGAACTCCGCCGCCAACGTCGACTACACCGGTTACCCGAACGGCACCGAAGCCGGCAACGCCGCCTACAAAGAAGCCACCAAGGACTTCCCGTTCCTCTACCTGGAAACCAACCCCAAAGAGTTCAAATGGCGCGAATCGCCGACCGGGAGCCGGCTCACGCTGTGGAACGAACAGTGGGCGCGGGTGACGGCGTAGCCGACTGACGCCGCGGGGGGCCCATCCCGGGGTCCCCCGCCCGAGAGCGGAGCGCGGCTCGCTACGCTGGGCGAGTGGCGCATCCGTCCGCGCAGGAAGCGGCTCAGCTGGGTCGCGAGGACTCCCGGGAGGCGATCGAGCTGGCGCGCTCCGGCGGCCAGATGTACCCGGTGGTGACGATCGCCGACGGGGCCGACCACCACGCGCAGACGACCGCGTTTCACAAGCGCTGGTGGCGCCAGCAGGACGAAGAATGGCCGGCGACGGTCAGCGAGGCCTACAACGAGGCGTTCACGCGGGAGCTGCTGGCGGCGCGGGTCGCGGTGGTCGAGCTGGTCTTCGATGCCGCCGGCGGCAAGTGGAGCAACGTCGGCGTCGTCGACCTCGAGCACTGGGAGCCGACCTTCCCCTTCGACCCCGGGAGCAGCGGCTGGGTGAGGCAGGACCCGCGCTCGCGGGTCGGCTGGCGGCGGCGCTCGGCGCTGCGGAACTTCCTGCGGCGCAAGAAGAAGTCGGCCGGTGAGGGGTCGACCGTGGGGAGCCGGCCCTCGAAGGATTGACTCCACACATCGGCGGCCGTCCGGGGTACTTCAGAGCGCGTGACGGAAGACGGACGTGGCCCGGGCCGTGGCGGCCGTCCGAGATGCGGCGCGGTGCCGCCGCCCCCTCCCCGGGTCCGCTCCGCTGTTCCTTATGGTCCCCAGGGGACCATAAGGAACAGCGGAAGGGACGGGGTCGTCGAGATGGGACGGACGCGACCCCGGCCTTCCCCACGCACCCCTCAGGCGACCGATCCGCGACTAGTCCTCCGCCAGGCGCGGCGGGGCGCTGCGGTAGGTCGCCGGGGTCGCCGAGAGACGGATCGGGTTGCGGGTGAGGCTGACGGTCGAGCCGTCCTCGCGGGGGATGGCGACGGTGGGTTCGAGGCCGATCCGCTCGGCGAAGGCGAAGGCGGCGCCGAGGTCGTTGACCTGGCCGGCGGGGACGCGGCGGGCGAGCAGTGCGGCGGCCCAATCGGCGGCCGGGCGGGCGGCGAGCAGGCGCTCGAGCTCGGCGCCGAGCGCCTCGCGGTTGGCGACCCGGTCGGAGTTGGTGGCGAAGCGCGCGTCGCTCGCCAGCTCCGCCGCGCCGAGCTCCTCGCAGAGCGCCGCGAACTGACGGTCGTTGCCGACGGCGAGGACGAGCTCCCCCTCTCCGGTCGCGTAGACCTCGTACGGGGAGATGCTCGGATGGCGGTTGCCGAGCCGCCCGGGGACGACGCCGGCGATCGTGTAGGCCGAGCCCTGGTTGACCAGCGCCGAGAGCAGTGCCGAGTAGAGGTCGACCTCGACCCGCTGGCCCTCGCCGGTGGCATCGCGGTGGCGAAGGGCAGTGAGGATCCCGACCGTGGCGAAGAGCCCGGCGAGCACGTCGACCAGCGCGACGCCGACCTTCATCGGCTGCCCGGCGGGATCGCCGGTGACGCTCATCAGTCCACCCAACGCCTGGATCAGCAGGTCGTAGCCGGGCAGCGCCGCACCTCCCTCGCCGCTGCCGAAGCCGGTGATCGAGCAGTAGACGAGGCGCGGGTTCTCGGCCCGCAGCGCCTCGTAGCCCAGGCCCTTGTCGTCCATCAGGCCGGGACGGAAGTTCTCCACCACCACGTCGGCCTCGCGGGCACGCCGGCGCAGCTCCTCGAGCCCCGCCGGGGTCGACATGTCGACGACGACGCTCGCCTTGTTGCGGTTCACCGACTGGAAGTACGTGGCCTCGCCGCGCTCGTCATAAGGCGGGCCCCAGGCGCGGGTTTCGTCGCCTCCGCCGGGTCGCTCGACCTTGGTCACCTCGGCGCCGAAGTCGGCGAGCATCATCGTCGCGAAGGGCCCCGCGAGGACGCGTGAGAAGTCGAGGATCCGGACCCTGCCGAGCGCGGACGGATCCACCTCCGCATTGACCGCTGACGCCATGTAACCTCCCCTTTTCTAGATTTTCGAAAATCGATTCTAAGGAAGACCGATGACTGCCGCCGACACGCCCGCTCCGCCCAAGCCCCGCGCCGAGGACTTCCTCGCGATCGACCGGATGCTCTCCGATGAGGAGCGTGACATCCGCGACACCGTCCGCGCCTTCGTCCGCGACAAGGTCACCCCCTACGTCGGCGACTGGTTCGAGGAGGGGACGATCCCGTTGGAGCTGGCCAGGGAACTGGGGGCGCTGAACGTCCTCGGCATGCACCTCGAGGGCTACGGCTGTGCCGGCGCCTCGGCCACCGCCTACGGCCTCGCCTGCATGGAGCTCGAGGCCGGGGACTCGGGGATCCGCTCGCTGGTCTCCGTCCAGGGCTCGCTGGCGATGTTCGCGATCTGGCGCTGGGGCTCGGAGGAGCAGAAGCAGGAGTGGCTGCCGCGGATGGCCGCCGGCGAGGCGATCGGCTGCTTCGGCCTGACCGAGCCCGACGCCGGGTCCGACCCCGGCTCGATGCGCACCCACGCCCGCCGCGACGGCTCCGACTGGATCCTCTCCGGCCAGAAGATGTGGATCACCAACGGCTCGGTCGCCGACGTCGCGGTGGTCTGGGCACGGACCGACGAGGGCGTCAAGGGCTTCGTCGTCCCCAAAGGCACCAAGGGCTTCACCACCCAGGACATCCACAAGAAGCTCAGCCTGCGGGCCTCGATCACCTCGGAGCTCCTGCTCGACGAGGTGCGCCTGCCCGACTCGGCCCGCCTGCCCGAGGTCTCCTCGCTGAAAGGCCCGCTCTCCTGCCTGAACGAGGCCCGTTACGGGATCGTCTGGGGAGCGGTCGGCGCCGCCCGCGCCTGCTTCGAAGCCGCCCTCTCCTACTCCAAGGAGCGCACCCAGTTCGACCGGCCGATCGGGGGCTTCCAGATCCAGCAGCAGAAGCTCGCCAACATGGCGGTCGAGGTGAACCGGGGGACCCTCGTGGCACTGCAGCTCGGGCGGCTGAAGGACGAAGGCGCGCTGCGTCCAGAGCACGTCTCGCTGGGCAAGCTCGCCAATGTCAACGCGGCCCTCGACGTCTGCCGCACCGCCCGCCAGGTCCTCGGCGCCAACGGGATCACGCTGGAGTATCCGGTGATCCGCCACATGAACAACCTGGAGTCGGTGGTGACCTACGAGGGCACCGCCGACGTGCACGCCCTGGTCCTGGGCGAAGCGCTGACCGGGATCGGCGCGTTCCGGTGAGCATCGAGGTCGGCGCGGCACGGCCCGGGACGATCGCCCAGCACGCGGTCGAAGGGCTGCGCCGCGCGCTGACCTCCGGTGAGCTCTCCCCCGGTGACAAGATCCGCCAGGAGGAGATCGCCGACTCGCTTGGCGTCAGCCTCTCCCCCGTGCGCGAAGCGCTCGCCGTGCTCGAGCAGGAGGGCCAGGTCACCTACCTGCCGCGGCGGGGGTACTTCGTCACCGAACTCGACGCCGACGACCTGCGCGAGATCTACGCGCTGCGGGCCCTGCTCGAGGAGCGCGCCGCGCGGCGCGCGCTGCCGTTGCTGGACGAGGACGCGCTGGAGCGGGTCACGATCGCCGCGCGTGATTGCACCCGGGCGGTCGACGACGGCGACGTCGTCGCCGAGCTCGAGGCCAACCGGCGCTTCCACTTCGGCCTGCTCGAGTCGCCCGGCCAGAACCACACCCTGCGCGTGATCCGACTTCTCTGGGACTCGACCGAAACGTACCGGGCGATGTACTACAACGCGCCCGAGGCCCGCCGCGAGGCGATCGCCGCCCACGACCGGATCATGGACGCCGCCCGTGCCCACGACGCCGGCCGCCTCACCGCCGAGCTCGACGCCCACCGCACCGAGGCCCTCACCCGCCTGGAGCGCATCCTCACCGAGTCCCACTGACGGGACCCGGGGCACGCCGCAATCGTCTCAGTGCCGGACGAGCCGGAGCCGCTTGTAGACGGTGACGTGGGTCTTGCCGACGCGGACCCTCTCCTCGACCAGGAGCTTGCGCCGCGCGAGAACCGTGGACAGGGCCTGCGGTTCGATGGCGACGACGAAGCTGTGGCGGGCGCCGCCGGCGATCTTCGCGGCGCCGGTCGCGGTCGCGGCCGCGTGCCGGCTCAGCATGCCGCGGACGCGGACGGCGCAGGCACCGCCAAGCGCCCTCGGGCACCTGCCCATGACGATGAGCCGGCCGCGGTGCAGGCCGGCGGTCGGGGCCAGTCCCTGCGAGCCGATCACGGTGCCGAGCTCCGCAGCCGAGAGGGCGCGGGGTCCGTCGGCGCCCTTCGTCCCTCCGGCCCCGCCCTGGCCCTTCGAGCCCGTCGAGCCGCCGGAGCCGGCCGAGCCGCTCCCACCCGAGCCGCCGCCGGCGCCGTTGGTCCCACCGGAGCCCTTGCCGCCGCCGGGGGTTTCAGGGCCGCCCTCGAGTCCCTTCGGACCTTCTTCGGCTTCTTCCCTGCTCGCCGTCAATTCGACGTTGTCGTAGCCGACGCCGCCCGCCGGGACGATCGCGGCCGGAGTGAGGAACGAGGTGCGGATCACGACCTTGTAGCGGTCCCCTCTGATAAGCGCCGCGGGTGCGAGCACCGTCGACACCTGCCTCCATTCACCGGAGCCGAGGGGCGCCGCGCGATTCACCGCCACGACGGAGCTCGACGGCGCCGTCTTGTCGAGCAGTTCGACCGTGTAGGTCGCCTGGGCGCCCGAGAGGCCCAGCAAGGTCGCGAGTTGCGCCTTCAGGGCGAGCGTCAGTTCGACCTTCGTCGGCCGCCGGCCGCCCACCCCGAGGTAGGTGAATTCGGGGCTTTCCCAGGTGCCTGAGGATTCGGCGAGGAGGCCGACCCCGAGCAGCCCACCCTCCTTGGTTTCGATGTAGCCGGACCCCTTGACCCCGCCGGCAGCGTGATATTCGTCGACCACCGCGGGACAGGTCACGCCTTCCAGGCAGAGCGCGCCGTTCTGTTCGTTCGGCGCCTTGCTCCAGCCTTCCGGACCGCCCTCGAACGTGCTGTCCAGCGCCACCGAGACCGTGGTCGCCGCGGATGCCCCGCCGACCGCGAGCGCAAGCAGCGCCACTCCCGATACGCACCCGAGCAGCCATGCTCGCCGAATGCGACTCCTGAGCGCAGTGGACACGATGCTCCTTCCTGGTTGCCGCCAAGTTCTCCCCTCCTTCTCGTCGGACAAGCCGCCGCCCGCCTGCAACCGCCGCATTTCTGGACGGTTATCGGAACCGACGCGACCGCCGAGCCGGTCGAATCCGCCGTCTCGCGGACGATCTCTCCACCCCCGACGTCGAGCCCCCTCGCCGCCGATCGTCTATCTCTTGGATGACCGCGCGAGAGAGGAGCCGTGATGGGCAAGTTGGTGGAGGCGACGCACGTCAGCCTGGGCGGGCAGATCGACGAGCTGGACAAGTGGGCGCTCCCGTACCTGGACGAGGACCACGGCCGTTACTCGGCGCGCCTCCTGGATGAGGCAGACGCGCTGCTGCTGGGGAGGGTCAGCTACGAAGGCCTTGCCGATGCTTACCTGAAGATGGCCGCGGCAGCGCCGGCCGGAACGCCGACCGACTTCATCGACCGGATGAACTCGATCCCGAAGCACGTGGCGTCGCGGTCCGGCGCGGCGACCCCGAGCTGGAACGCGACCCGCCTCGACGGTGACGTCGTCGCGGCGGTCAAGACATTGAAGGCGGACGGCGCGAGCCTGCTCAAGTACGGGACGGGAGAGCTCGACGCGCCGCTCTTCGAGCACGGGCTGATCGACGAGCTCCACCTCTCCCTCACCCCGGTCGCCGCCGGGCACGGCGAGCGGCTCTTCGAGCACCTCACGGGAGCGCCGCGCCTCGAGCTGCAGGAAGTGACGAAATTCGACAGCGGCGTTGTACTCCTCGTCTACACGCCCCGCTGAGCCTCGAAGGTCCCGTCGAGGACGACGGCACCGGGTCAATAAGGTGGTTCCTGTCGTCGGGGGGCGGCACCGACAAGCAGAAGCCGACCGAAGTCGAGGAACCCCATGAGCGCAACCGCAGGCCCCGCCACCGTCGAGTCGATCGACCCCGCCGACGGCACGGTCATCGAGACCTACGAGATCTTCACCGACGCGCAGATCGACGCCGCGCTCGATCTCGCCCACCGCGCCTTCGGCGAGTGGCGCCGCACCCCGTGGGCGCGGCGCGGCGAGCTGATGAACGGCGTCGCCCGCGAGCTGCGCGCCGCGAGCGAGGAGCTGGCCGAGACGGTCAGCCGTGAGATGGGTAAGCCGATCACCGAAGCCAGGGCCGAAGTCGAGAAGTGCGCCTGGGCGTGCGAGCACTACGCCTCCCACGGGGAGGCGTTCCTGCGCCCCGAACCGATCGACACCGGCGACGGCCGCCGGGTCGCCGTCCACAAGCGCCCGCTGGGCGTGGTGCTGGCGATCATGCCGTGGAACTACCCGCTCTGGCAGGCGATGCGGGCGGCGGCGCCGATCGTCTCGGCGGGCAACACCTTTGTGCTGAAGCATGCCTCGAACGTGACCGGATGCGCGCTCGGGCTGGAGCGGATCTTCGAGCGGGCGGGTGCCGAACCGGGCATCTTCAAGGCGATCGTCGCCTCCGGGCGCAAGGCCTCGGAGCTGATCGGCGACCGGCGGATCGCCGGGGTGACGCTGACCGGCTCCGACGCCGCCGGGGTCGCGGTCGGGGAAGCGGCCGGGCGGGCGATCAAGCCGGTGGTGCTGGAGCTCGGCGGCTCGGACCCCTTCATCGTCCTCGGCGACGCGAACCTCGAGAAGGCGGTCGAGGTCGCGGTCACCGCCCGCTTCCAGAACGCCGGCCAGAGCTGCATCGCGGCGAAGCGCTTCGTCGTCGTCGAGGCGGTCGCCGAGGAGTTCGGGGCGCGCCTCGCCGAGGCCGCCGCCGGGCTGCGCCGCGGGGCGCCGCTCGACCCCGGGACCCAGCTCGGCCCGATGGCCCGCGAGGACCTGCGCGACGAGCTGGCCGGGATCGTCGACTCCTCGGTCGCCGCCGGCGCGCGGGTGCTGACCGGTGGCTCGGCCCCCGACGAGAAGGGCGCCTGGTACGAACCGACGGTCGTCACCGCGACCGCGGGCTCCGAGGCGCCGGTGCTGCGCGAGGAGACCTTCGGCCCGGTCGCCGCGGTGGCCCGCGTCGCCGACGAGGCCGCCGCGATCGCCGCCGCCAACGACTCCCAGTTCGGCCTCGGCTGCAGCCTCTGGACCACCGACCTCGACCGCGCCGAGGCCCTCAGCGCCGAGATCGAGAGCGGCATGGTCTTCGTCAACGCGATGACCGCCTCGGATCCGCGCATCCCGTTCGGCGGCGTGAAGCGCTCCGGCGTCGGCCGCGAGCTCGGCGGCGAGATCGGCATGCGCGCGTTCGTGAACCTGCAGGCCGTGGCCCTCAGCGAGGGCTAACACCCGGCCCCAGCCAAGACCGCCGCCACCGTGGTTGATGGGCCGAAAACTCAAGCAGAGCTTGAGTTTTCGGCCCATCAACGGGGGCGTGTGACGGAAGGCTGGCGGACGACGGACCACAGCCAGGTCCCCGCGCCCGCGCCCAGCCTCACGAAATCGATGATCTAGGCTCGCCGGGTGCGGGTCGCAACGTGGAACGTCAACTCGGTCAAGCAACGCGTGGCGCGCCTGCTGCCCTGGCTCGACGAGCGCGCGCCCGACGTCGTCTGCCTGCAGGAGACGAAGGTTGCCGACGCGGCTTTCGAGAAGCTGCTCGGCGACGAGCTGCGGGGGCGCGGCTACGAGTGGGCAGCGCATGGTGAAGGGGCCTGGAACGGGGTCGCGATCCTCTCCCGCGTCGGGCTCGCGGACGTGGTCCCCGGACTGCCCGGCGGGCCGGGGTTCCCGGAGCAGGAGGCGCGGGCCGTCTCGGCGACGTGCGACGGCGTCCGGATCCACTCGATCTACGTGCCGAACGGGCGCGAGCCGGACTCCGACCACTACAAGTACAAGCTCGAGTGGCTGGCGGCGCTGCGCGAGGACGTCGTCGCCGGGCCCGACGCGGTGATGGTCTGCGGCGACATGAACATCGCGCCGACCGACGCCGACGTCTTCGATCCCGCCGCCTACGAGGGCCACACCCACGTGACGCCGCCGGAGCGCACGGCGCTTGCCGAGCTGGAGGCAACCGGCCTCCAGGACGTGGTCCGCGAGCGCTGGCCGGACGAGCAGCGGGTCTTCAGCTACTGGGACTACCGCGCCGGCATGTTCCACAAAGACCTGGGGATGCGGATCGACCTGATCCTCGCGGGCGGCCCGGTGGCGGCGCGGGTCAAGGCCGCCTGGATCGACCGCAAGGCGCGCAAAGGCAAAGGCCCGAGCGACCACGCGCCGGTGATCGTCGACCTCGACAAGGCACCGGACGGCGACATCGGCCCGGTCGTCCCTCCCCCCTCGCGCCCGGTCACCACCAAGCCGGGCGCCGCGAAGCTCCCCCAGTCGCGCGACTGACGTCACACCGCCCGGTTGATGGGCCGAAAACTTCAGACATGGTGGAGTTCTCGGCCCATCAACACCGGGGCTACCAGCGGACGAGGTGGCCGCGGACGGTGAGGCTCGCCGGGGGTCGCACGATTCCGAGCGGGCTCCAGGTCATCCCCAGCTTGCGCTGGTCGACCCTGGCGCGCGCCTCGATCTCGAACTCCTCGCCGGCCGGCCGGACCGTGGCGCTGACGTCGAGTGGCGCGCTCGCGCCGGCCGCGCGCAGGGTGCCCCGCACGCGGAGCTCCTCGCCCTCGATCGCCACCGATTCCGACTCGAAGCGCACCTCCGGGTGCTCCTCGACGTCGAAGAAGTCGCCGTCACGCAGGTGCGCGTCGCGCTTGGCGTTGCCGGACTCGACGCTGGCGGCGTTGATCGTCAGCTCGATCGCCGGGCCGGCTTCCATGTCGAGCGTGCCGCGGTAGAGGCCGAAGCCGCCCTTCACGGACCCGAGCGCCCCGAAGAGGAGCGGGACGCGGAACTCGACGCTGGAGCGCTCCGGGTCGAGGATCCAGGTCCCCCTCTCCAGCTCGCTCGCCGGGCCGGCGGCGGTGTCGGTGTCGAAGTACATGGGCCTGGGCCCTCCTTTCGCATTGGGTCATCGCCCGCCTGAGGCGGGGCCTGCTCCGATGACACGACGCGGGCGGGATGTGTGACGGACCGGCGATCACGACGGGCAGCCGCCGGGGTCGAGCCTGCCGCGCACCCGGTAGGTGTAGACGGTCTGCGGGAAGCTCTTCTCGGTGCGGATCAATTCCAGCGCCGGGTCCCCTTTCACCCATTCCGCCAGTGGGTAGCGCCGGCGGTTCGGCTCGTTGTCGCCGAACTCGGTGGTGACGAGGAAGTCGAAGCGGCCGCGGTTGACGAGACGGCGGAAGGAGCGACACGATGGCGGGATCCGGAACCCCCCGTGCGGCTGCGGCCGGCCGACGTAGCGAACGACGTTCGAGTCTTCGTCGCCGGCGAAGAACGCCTGGTCGAAGAAGAGCTCGCCCGCGCCGGCGATGCCGATCCGGCGATCATGCTGGTCGCGCGCCCAGGCGAAGGTCAGGACGGGGGCGCCCGACGCCTGGGCCCGCAGAGCGGCCAGTGAGTAGTGCCGGCGCAGATAGCGGTTCTCGGCTCCGTGGCCGAGGGCGATCGCGGGCACGAGGAGGACGACCGCGAGCACCCCACCGAGCGCCAGGCGTACGCGCCGCCCGGCCACGGCGGGGACGCGGCGGGCTCGCATGGCAAGCGCCGGGAGCACGATCAACGCCCCCGCGGCAAGAACCGAGCCCCAGAGGAAGCGCGCTTCCCATCCCGGCCCGGTGACCGCGCCGACGCCGAAGATCCCGGCCAGGACCACGAGCGTGGCGCCACGGAGCCGACGGTTCAGGCGAAGCGGCCGCGCCGGCGGCAGCAGGACCAATCCCAGGGCAACGCCGGGCAGCAGATAACGGGTATTGGTGAAGAAGCCCGCGGGTTCGCCCGGCGGGCCGGCGGCGGTCAGCGGCGTGAACAGGTAGACGACGAAGGTGACGATCGCGGCGGCGCCGAGGGCGGCGGCGATCGCCTCGCGGCTCCCCACCATGGCCCAGACGGCCCCGAGCAGCGCCAGGGCCAACACCGCCGGCCAGAGCGGCCCGAGCGCCTCCTTCAACCCCGGGACGAACCAGGCGCTCATCACGTGCGAGTTGCCCAGATAGTCGGCGACGCTGCGCGGCGGCCGCGGGTAGAGATCCATCTGCCGCGGGAAGGGCAGTTCGAGCGGACCGATCCGGTGGACCTCCGGGATTGGGTTGCCCGCGTGCACAAGGTTGCGCAGGTACCAGTAGCCGCCGGAGACGACGCCGGCGGCGACCATCACCAGCGCCCCGACCGGCCCGCCGCGCCGTCCCCGCACCGCGATCGCGAAGAGCGCGATCGCAGCCGTCACCCCCACCGGCGCCAGCATCGTCAGCTTCACCGAGGCAGCGAGCCCGCCGGCCAGCCCCGCCACGGCGAGCGCCCCGCGCCCACCCTCCCGGTAACCGTTGTAGAGGAGCGCGGCGAAGGCGAGCAGCAGGGCGATCCCCATCTCGTCGTTGCGCGCTTCGCCTGCCTGGGTGAAGACCAGGACGCCGGAGTCCAGGGCGATCGCGGCCGCCACCGCGCAGGACGGCCCGACACCCCGCGGTCGTCCCAGGCACCAACCGGCCAGCAGCCCGAGGCAGAGCCAGCCCAGGTTGAGCAACGGGTAGAGCCAGTCGTCGTGGAAGAGGACGATGCCGATCGAGCCGACTAGCTCCGAGCTCGCCGGGTAGAACCAGGCGGTGAGCTTC
The DNA here is from genome assembly GCA_018268415.1 of Actinomycetota bacterium. Classification (GTDB taxonomy): domain Bacteria; phylum Actinomycetota; class Thermoleophilia; order Solirubrobacterales; family 70-9; genus VAYN01. Next base: position 23,212 of record JAFDWO010000003.1, read on the forward strand.
AACGGGTCGGTGTAAAGGAGGCCCCAGGTCGAATGGGATTGGGCGAAGTGGATCGCGAACGGCAGGTGGTACCAGGTCGAGTCGCCGCCGAACATGCCGCGGTCGAGGTTGAGCAGGCTCGGCATCGTCCACTGGGCGACCGCCACCGCGGCGACGACGGCGGCGACCGCAAACGCCCACGGCGCCACCTCGGGCGCGGACACCCGCCGCGGCGGGCGCGGCGCGAAGCGGAAGGCGAGAAGCGCCGCGACCACGGCCGGCACGGCGCAGGCGACGAGCATCCAGCCGGGACGCAGGAGGCCGAAGCTGCCGATCACCTCCAGCGGCAGGACCACCAGGGCCACCGCGAGGACGAGCGCGGCAAGCAGCGCCAAGGCCCCCTCATAGGCGGGAACGAGCAGGCGCCGGAGCGCGTGGCCACCGACGAGCGCGGCCAGCAGCATCCCGAGGAGCCGGCCGGTCCCTCCTATGTAGCTGCCGAAGCTGTGGGCAGTCGCGCTGATCATGGCGCCGCGCCGGCCTCCCCCACCGAGCGCTTCCGAAGGTACCCGACCGTCGGCCGTCACATCCGTCCCATCCCGCGTGTCTGTTCAATGACACGACGCGAAAGGGGTTTGTGACCGATGACTGAAGGCGACCTGATCGTCAGCGCATTCGAGGAGCAGCGCCCGCACCTGCGGGCGGTCGCCTACCGGATGCTGGGCTCGACCAGCGAGGCCGACGACGCGGTGCAGGAGGCGTGGTTGCGGCTGAGCCGCTCGGACGCCGAGGAGATCGAGAACCTCGGCGGCTGGCTGACCACGGTGGTGGCGCGGATCTGCCTGAACATGCTGCGCTCGCGCAACTCGCGCCGCGAGCAGCCGCTGGACGTCCACATGCCGGACCCGATCGTCGATCCGCTCGACGGCACCGACCCTGAACACGAGGCCCTGCTCGCCGACTCGGTCGGCATCGCGATGCTGATGGTGCTGGACAAGCTGAGCCCGGCGGAGCGGCTCTCGTTCGTCCTCCACGACATGTTCGGCGTGCCCTTCGACGAGATCGCGCCGATCGTCGACCGCACCCCCGACGCGGCACGCCAGCTCGCCAGCCGCGGCCGGCGGCGCCTGCGAGCTGCCGATCCGGTCACCGACCCTGACCTCGACGCCCAGCGCGAGGTGGTCGAAGCCTTCGTCGCCGCCGCCCGCGAGGGCGAATTCGACCGGCTCGTCAACCTGCTCCACCCCGACGTCGTGCTGCGCGCGGACTTCGGCCCCGGCCGCGAGCCCCAGGAAGTCCACGGCGCCGAGGCGGTCATGGCCCAGGCTCGCGGCTTCGCCTCGATGGGGATCAAAGGCCACGTCGTGCGCGTCAACGGCGGCGTCGGCACGGTCGCCTTCCACGAAGGTAAGCCGTTCTCGGTCGGCGCGGTGCGGGTCCGCGAGGGCCGGATCGTCGAGATCGACTTCCTCGCCGACCCGGCCCGCCTGGCCCAGCTCGACCTCAGCTGGCTGCCCGCCTAGCGGGTGATGCGGCGGACTGGGGTTCGGAGGAGGGACGGGGCCCCCTGAAGCTGTCGCCCTTGGGAAAGGGACCCGGCCCCCTCAAGCTGTCGCCCCGGAGGGGAAGGGCCCGGGCCCCCTCAAGCTGTCGCCCGGAGGGAAAAGGCCACGGCCCCCTCAAGCTGTCGCCCGTGGCGGCAAGGGACCCGGCCGTCCCGTCCACGGCCCCGGCAGGCTGTGGCCGTGGCCGGGACGGCCGGGTCCGTGGGGAGTGTGGAGGGACCCTGGCGGGAGGATCACGGAAGCGCCACGGGTCCGTCACCGAGGTCCGACCTCGTGACGGAGACGGGACGGAGACGGTGGGAACTCCGCACCTCCCCCCGTCCTCCCA
>JAFDWO010000040.1 GCA_018268415.1 Actinomycetota bacterium
TCCCCACGACCCCCTCCCGTCCCGGGCGCCTCATGGCGCTCACAGCCTGCCAGGAGCGCCATGAGGCGCCCGGGACCATCTCGGACGGGTGCGGGGGCCGGGGTCGGGGGGCAACTCGGACGGGCAGGGTGGTCGGGGTCGCGCCGCCACGCGCGCCCGCGCCGCAACTCGGACGGGTGCAGGGGCCAAGGCCGGGACGCATCTCGGACGGACGCACGGGCCGGGGGCCCGCCCGTCCCCGCCTCGACGGTCCCGTCCCTTCCGCTGTTCCTTATGCGCCCTATGAGGCGCATAAGGAACAGCGGAGCGGTCCCGGGGACGGCGGGGCGCCCGGAGTCGCGCCGCACCTCGGATGGCCGCCACACCCGGGGCCGGGGCCGCAACTCGGACGGCCGCGGGGGTCGGGCGCGAACCTCAGGCCGCGAGCTCTTCCATCACCGCGTCGGGAATGTCGAAGTTGGCGTAGACCTGGTCGACGTCGTCCTGGTCGTCGAGGACCTCGAGGAGGTCGATCATTCGCTCGGCGTCACGGCCGCTCAGCTCGACGGTCGATTTCGGTTCGGTGGCCAGGGCCGCCGACTCGATCTCCACGCCCGCCTCCTCCAGGGCCGCCTTGACCGCGGTGAGGTCGGTCGGCTCACTGAGGACGCGCATTTTGTCGCCCTCCTCCTGGACGTCTTCGGCCCCGGCGTCGATCGCCGGCATCAGGTCGTCCTCGGAATAACGGTCGCCGTCGACCACCACGACGCCTTTTTTCTCGAAGTTCCAGGCGACCGAGCCGGGCTCCCCCAGGCCGCCGCCATGGGTGGAGAACGCATGACGGATCTCGGCGCTGGCGCGGTTGCGGTTGTCGGTCAGCGCCTCGACCAGGACCGCGACCCCCGCCGGGCCGTAACCCTCGTAGAGCACGTGTTCGTAGTTGGCGCCTTCGTTGCCGGCCCCGGTGCCGGTGTCGATCGCCTTCTGGATTTTGTCCTTCGGCATCGACGCTTCGCGCGCCTTCTGCACGGCGGTGGCGAGGGCCGGGTTGCCGTCGGTGTCGCCGCCGCCGTCACGGGCGGCAACCGTGATCGCCCGGGCGAGCTTGGAGAACAGCTTGCCCCGTTTGGCGTCGGCGGCGCCCTTCTTGTGTTTGATCGATGACCACTTCGAATGTCCTGACATACAGGTGTCATTGTATGAGAGGGACAGGTCATGGAGACGACGGTGAGGACCTGGGGCAGAAATGCGGCCGCGACGGCGGTCTTCTTCGCCATGCTCCTGGCGGCGTTCTCGCTCTGGACGCTGATCCCGCTCGGGTGGGTCTACATCGCCTCGAAGCTGGCCAAGAGCCAGTTTCCGAGCATCGGCCCGTACATGATCGTCGTCGTCGGGATCATCCTCACGGTGCTCGTCGACGCCTGGCTGATCGGCCGCCTCAACGACCTCTACGTACGGGTGACCGGCAGCAACCGCCTGGTCCAGAGCCGCCCCGGGTGGCTGAAGAGCATGCGCGACGCGGCGCCGGTCCACAACGCGGTTACCGTGGTCGAGGCGGTGATGATGTCCTCGGTGACGCTTGCCGCCGTCGCCCTGATGGTCTGGTTCTTCCTGCTGGCGGGCTCACCGCTCCCGAATCAGTAGCGATTCGTGCCAGCTCACGCGCACTTTCAAACAATTCTGTGACATCCCTTGATAGAGGGGTGGTGGGCGTGCTTCCATCGGCTCGTGAATGTGAGATGGACTGACGAGCGCCTGGACGACCTGAACAAGAAGGTCGACGATGGTTTCAACGAGATGCGTGCCGAATTCCGCATGGTCCGAGCCGAGATGGGCGGTCTGCACCGCCTGATGATCCAGCTCTCCACCGGGATGTTCCTGACGATGATCCTCGGGTTCGCCGGCCTGGTCGTCGCCATGCTCAACCACGGCTGACCCCGATCTCGGTGCTTCAGATCAGGAACGTGCCGTCTTCCTGCATGACCACGCCATCGACTTCGAGCTTGCCGCCGAGGCGGAGATCGCAGACCAGGTCGGTGTGGACGGCAGATTCGTTGGTCCCGCCCGACTCGGGGTAGGCCTGGCCGAAGGCCATGTGGATGGTGCCGCCGATCTTCTCGTCGAGAAGGACCTCGCGGGTGCCGCGATCGATGCCGTAGTTGGTGCCGATGCCGAGCTCGCCAAGGGTGCGGGCGCCCTCGTCGGTGTCGAGCTGCGCGAGCAGGAACTCTTCACCGCGCTCGGCGCTCGCGTCGACGACCTTGCCGGCCTCGAACTTGAGGCGCACGCCGGAGACCTCGCGGCCGCCGATCACGGCGGGCAGGTGGAAGGAGACCTCGCCTTCGGTGGCGTCCTCGATCGGGCCGGTGAAGAACTCGCCGTCGGGCATGTTGTGGTCCCCGACGCACGGGATGAACTTACGGCCGGCGATGCCGAGCCTGAGGTCGGTGCCGGGGGCGGTGATCCGCACCTCCTCATGGCCCTCGATCCACTCGGCGAGCCGTTCGGTCTCCTCGGATGCGCGCTTCCAGGCGGTAAGCGGGTCGGCGTCGTCGGCGAGGCAGGCGCCGTAGTAGAAGTCCTGATAGTCGGCCAGGCTCATCTCTGCCTCGGAGGCGTAGGCCGAGGTCGGGAAGATCGTGTAGACCCAGCGGAAGTCGCCTTCGGCGCTCCGTTTCATCGCCCGCGTCATCAGGTCACCGGTGACCGACTGGCGCAGCGACTGGCGCTCGGGCGGCACGCCGGAGAGCTCGCGCGTGTTCGTGGTGGCCCCGATCGCGATCCGCACGTCGGCGTTGTCGACCATCCACTCCGCGAACGGCGAGATCCATTCCAACTGCTTGTCCGACGCGTGCTTGAAGTAGGCGGCGATCTGGCCGTCGAGGGCGACGTTCAGAACCGGGTTGCCACCCGCCTTCAGCACCTCCTCGTAGACCGCGAGCAAGAGCGGCGCGGCGGCGTTCTCACCGTCGATCGAAACGACCTCGCCCTCCTTCACCTGGGTCGAGTAGCCGACCAGGATCTTCGCCAGGTTCTTGACCTTCGGATCGCCGCTCATCCTCTTGCCGCCTCCCTCTCTTCAGCTTTCGTGACCATCGCCATGAATATCGCGTGGAAGCGCGGGTCTTCGGTCAACTCGGGATGGAAGGCCGAGGCCAGCACGCTGCCGTCGCGGACCGCCACCGGATGACCCTCCCACGTCGCAAGCACCTCGACACCCTCCCCGGTCCGCTCCACCCAGGGCGCCCGGATGAAGACCGCGCGCAGCGGCTCCTCCCCCGCGCCGGTCACCTCGAGGTCGGCCTCGAAGCTCTGCAGTTGGCGGCCGAAGGCATTGCGGCGCGCGGTGACGTCGATGAAGCCCAGGTGGGCGGCATCGCAGACGATCATCCCGGCGCAGGTGCCGAGGATCGGCCGGCCCGCCTCGTGGTGGGCGCGCAGCGCCGGCTCGATCCCCGCCGAGGCGATCAGGCGCGTCATCGTCGTCGACTCGCCGCCCGGGATGACCAGGCCGTCGAGCCCCTCCAGTTGCTCGGGGGTGCGGACCTCGACCGCCTCCGCGCCGAGGCCGCGCAGCGTCCGCGCGTGCGCCTCGAAGTCGCCCTGGAGGGCCAGTACCCCGACCTTCAGGTCAGCCCCCGCGGTGCTGGAGCAGGGCGCCCTGCTCGGCCAGCGGCGCGATCTCGAGGCCGCTCATCGCCTCGCCGAGGCCGATCGAGGCGGCCGCGACCCGCTCCGGGTCCTCGTAGTGGGTGGTCGCCTCGACGATCGCCCGGGCCCGGCGCGCCGGGTCCTCGGATTTGAAGATCCCCGAGCCGACGAAGTTGCCCTCGGCGCCGAGCTGCATCATCAGCGCCGCGTCGGCGGGCGTCGCGATCCCGCCCGCGCAGAAGAGCGGCACCGGCAGGCGCCCGGCGGCGGCGACCTCGCGGACGACTTCCAGCGGCGCCGGCAGTTCTTTGGCCGCCGCGGCAAGCTCCTCGGGGCGCAGCTGGGCCAGCCGCTTGATGCCGGAGGTGATCTCACGCATGTGGCGGACCGCCTCGACCACGTTGCCGGTCCCGGCCTCGCCCTTGGAGCGGATCATCGCGGCGCCCTCGCCGAGCCGCCGCAGCGCCTCGCCGAGGTTGGTGGCGCCGCAGACGAAGGGCACCTCGAAGGCGTACTTGTCGATGTGGTTGACCTCGTCGGCGGGGGTCAGCACCTCGGACTCGTCGATGTAGTCGACCTCCAGGGCCTGCAGCACCTGGGCCTCGGCGAAGTGGCCGATCCGGGCCTTGGCCATCACCGGGATCGTCACCGCCTCCTGGATGCCCTTGATCATTGCCGGGTCCGACATCCGCGCCACCCCGCCGTCGCGGCGGATGTCGGCGGGGACCCGCTCGAGGGCCATCACCGCGCAGGCGCCGGCCTCCTCGGCGATCTTCGCCTCCTCGGGGGTGACCACATCCATGATCACCCCGCCTTTCAGCATCTCGGCAAGGCCGGTCTTCAGTCGAAACGTCGCGCGATCGGGCATGGGGCCCATATTAGGGAGCGGAGCGCGCGGCCCGCCCCCTCCCTACTTCAGTTTGTACGCCTTGATGCGGTCCCGGTGAAGGTCCTCATCCCGCGCGTACAACCCGTAGGCAAGCGCCTGCACCAGCGCCATCAGCGCCGTGTTCGAGCGGGCGAAGGAGGGGCTGTTTGACGAGAAGTAGAGCGTCATCTCGGCGTGCTCGCCGACCTCGGACATGGTCGCGTCGGAGATCGCCAGGGTGCGCGCGCCGCGGTGCAGGGCGAGTTTCATCGCGCGGAGCAGCAACGGATGCGCCCGACCCGCCGAAAGGGTGATGACGAGGGTGTTCTCGTCGATCCGACCGAGCCGCTGGAGGCTCTCGCCACCGGTCGAGGCGACGATCTCGGCGCGGATGTCCAGCAGGCTGAGGGTGTGGCGCAGGTAGGACGCGAAGAACGCCATCTGGTCCACCCCGACGATCACGATGCGCTGTGCGGTGGCGAGCGCGGCGACGGAGTCGTTGACCTGTTCGGTGGTCAGCTTGCGCGCCGTTTCCTCCAGGTTCGAGTAGTCGGCACTGAGCGACCCCTCGAGCTCGGAGTGGTCGAAAGAGAAGAGTGGGCCGGTGGCCGAGCCGACCGCGGCGATCGTCGTCCGGTACTCCTCGATGGCAGCTTGCTGCAGCTCCGGATATCCCTCGAAGCCGAGCGCCTGCGAGAAGCGGACGACGGTCGAGGAAGAGGTGCTGGCGCGGCGGGCGAGCTCCTCGGCGGTGAGGAAGGCCGCCTCGTCGAGGTGGTCGACGATATAGCGAGCAACATCTTTCTGGGAGCGCGAGAACTCTTCGAAACGCTCCTGGATGTAGTCGGAAAGGCTTTTGAGTTGAGGTGATTTCGTCGCGGTCTTGGTCACGGGCGAGGATTTCGCCGGACCTCCCGCTTTCCCTTCTGGTTGGATTCCAAGTCACTATGGGGGAACGCCGCTGATGGCCCAATTCGACGGACAGCCGAGCATGCGATGGAGCCTCCAGGGGATCACCGAAGAGGGCGACGAGGCCTGGCTCATCCGCGGTATCGCGCGCAAGCTCTACCGCTGTCCCGGCTGTCACGGTGACATCGAGGTCGGCGACGAGCACACGATCGTCCAGTACGTCCGCCGGCTCGGCGGCACCGACCATCACCACTGGCACCGGCGCTGCGCGGAAGAGATCCTCGTCCCCGAGCTCTGGGAGCTGCGCAAGGTGCCGGCGGGGGAATCGAGCCAGGCGAAGCTGGAGCGCCGCGGTCGCGTCCCGTCGGGTCGTCGACGAAGGACGCGCGGCCGGTGAACAGGGTTCGGCGGCTGCTCGGCGTCTACGCCCGGCTCGGTCGCATCTATCGGCACTGGGCGCCGACGCTCCTCGGCCTGGCGACCCTGGTCTTCATCCCGCTCGGCTTCGTCGACGCCCTGCTCGAGCAGGTCGACACCTCCTCCCTGAACGTGACCAGCGGCTTCGAGGCCTTCGCGTTCCTCGGCGCCCTGGCGGCGATCACCGCGTCGAGCCTCTTCGGCGAGGTGTTCTTCAGCGGCGCGATCGCGGCCTCCCTCACGCACCCCGAGGACCTGGAACGTCCCGGCTTCCTCCACCTCGCCCGCCACATCTCCTACGGGAAACTGATCGCCGTCGACCTCCTCTTCGTCCTGATGCTGATCTTCGGCTTCCTCGCGTTGGTCGTGCCCGGGATCCTCGTGTTCGTCTACCTGTCGCTGGCGGGGCCGGTGGTCGAGTTGGAAAAGCGCGGGGTCTGGGACGGCTTCGGGCGCAGCTTCCGCCTCGTCCGTGGCCACTTCTGGATGGTCGCCGCGGTGCTGGTCCCGATCGAGATCGTCGGTGACGCGATCAACGAATCGCTGGTCGGGCTCGCCCATCACCTGCTCGGCCACGGCCTGCTCGCGGCCTGGGTGGGCGAGTCGGTCGGCAACATCGTCACCGCCCCGGTCGCCTCGGTGGCGATCGTGCTGCTCACGCTCGACCTGATCCGACATCACGACGGGGAGGCGCCGCGGCTGAAGCGCCGGCCGGAGGCGATCTCGTCGCCGGGGGCGGCGTGAGCACGGCGCTTCCCTTCGCCGGCTTCGTCACCGACCTCTGGAACGATCAGCTCGTCGCCCATCACCGCCAGGGCGTCTTCCTCGTGCTGGTCGGCTTTGTCGGCTCGTTTGCCTTCATCCGCATGAGCACGCGCATGATCCGCGCCGAAGTGAGCTGGTGGCCGGGCAACATCGAAAGCGAGAGCGGTCTCCACGTCCACCACCTGGTGTTCGGGATCGTCACGATGATGACCGCCGGGACGCTCGGCTTCGCCGCCGACGGCGCCAGCCCTTACACCGAGCTCTGCGCCTTCTTCTTCGGCATCGGCGCGGGCCTGACGATCGACGAGTTCGCCCTCTGGGTCTACCTCGAAGACGTCTACTGGGCCGAGGAGGGGCGCAGCTCGATCGACGCGACGGTCATTGCCGCCGCGCTGATCGGCCTGATCGTGCTGGGGGCCAACCCGTTCGAATTCAGCGGCGCGCCGGAAGAAGTCGTCGGCACGATCCTCTCGGCCCTGCTGGTCATCACCTTCGTCGGCATCTGCTTCATGAAGGGCCGGAACGTGCACGGCACGATCGGGATCCTCTTTACTCCCCTGGCGATCTACGGAGCGTGCCGGATCGGTAAGCCGGGCTCCCCGTGGGCGCGGCGCCGCTACGGGGAGCGGCGACCGAAGAAGCAGGCGAAGGCCGAACGCCGCTTCCATCCCGGCCGCCGCACCGACCGCTACAAGGAAGCCTTCCGCGACATCGTCGGCGGCAAGCCGAGTGTCGGGGTGGGGAAAGTCGCCGAGGAGACCCGCGCCGCGACCCGCGAGGCAGGCGCCGAAATGCGCGCCGCGACCGAACGCCTGGTCCATCCGGAGGACCGGGACGACCCCCGCAAACCGGACTAGGCGATTGATTCCACGAGCCGGCGCGTCGGAGGAGGGATGCGGCCCCTGAAGCTGTCGCGCCGGAGGGGAAAGGGACCCGGCCGTCCCGGCCACGGCCCTGGCAGGCCGTGGCCGTGGCCGAGACGGCCGGGTATGAAAGGCGTGGAGGAAGGCTCGCGGGAGGGCCACGGAAGCGCCATGGGTCCGTCACCGATGTCCGAGCTCGTGACGGAGACGGTGGGAACTCCGCACCTCCTCCCGTCCTCCCACCGCCCGAGGAGTCCCTGTGGTGGATTACCGTCGCATGGCGACGGTAACCCACCACGCGTCCCCATGGACCCCGGTCCCCCGGGGCCTTCTCCCGGACCGGACGATCACGGGAGTCCGACCTTCCTCCCGTCCCCGTGTCGTCTTTCCCACCACCCCCTCCCGTCCCCGTGCCCTCCTTCTCCTCGCACCCCTACCGCCCACGGCGCCTCATGACGGTCACAGCCTGCCGGGAGCGCCATGAGGCGCCCGGGACGCATCTCGGAAGGGTGCGGGGGTCGGGGCCGCGCCCGCCGGGGCCGTGCCCGCCGCACCTCGGACGGCCGCCCCGATCCCGAACCACGTCCGTCTTCCGTCGCACCCCCGTGTCTCCGGCTGGCTCGGCTCGGGTCGGGACGCACCTCGGACGGTCGCACGGGCCGGGCCAGGCCCATCTCGGTCAGCCGCAGCGGCCGGGGTTGCACCGCACCGCATCTCGGCCGGCCGCAGGCACCCCGGACCCCCGCCTGTCCGTGCAATCAGTCATCTAGGTGCGACGCCCCCGGCCAGGCGGGATTCGAGGGCGGCGCGGACTTCGGGCCATTCGTCGTCGATCACGCTGAAGTAGGCGCTGTCGCGCTGGCCCACGTCGGGGACGATCATGTGCTTGCGCATGACCCCCTCGAAGTGGGCCGGAAGGCGGGTCATCGCGCGGCGGGAGCGCTCGTTGCGGGCATCGGTCTTCAGCTCGACGCGAACGCAGCCGAGGGTCTCGAAGGCGCGCGTGAACATCAGCAGTTTCGTCTCGACGTTGACGCCGGTCTGCCATACCGACGGGTGGAACCAGGTCCAGCCGATCTCGACCACGCGGTCCCAGCGGCGCACGCCCAGGTAACGGCTCGACCCGACCAGGAGGCCATCGGCGTTGCGGCGCACCGCGAAGGCGCCGGTCTCCCGCGGGTCACCCTCCCCTGCCGCGTTGGTCGTCAGCGTCGCGTCGAACCAGCTGTCGAAATAGTCACGGCTCTTGTTGAGGGTCGCGAGCCAGAGCCAGATCTCGTCCGGCCGCGCCGCCTCCCAGAGGCCGTCGCGATGCTCCTCGGCGAGCGGCTCGAGCGTCACCAGCGAGCCCGCGAGTCTCGCGGTCAACGGTCCGTCGAAGCCCGGCTCAACCATGGCGCAACCATAAACGGCCCCGTCCGGACCTAGACTCGTCGTGGGTATGGGGCCGCGCCGTCGACTCGCCACCTTCGTCCTGCTGCTCGCCGCCATCGGTGCGTCCGCCGCGCTCGCGCGCGCCGACACGATCCAGTCCGGCGACGTACGGGTCAGCTTCGACGCCGGGTTCACGCCGAGATCGCTGCCGCGCGAACGCCCGGCGCCGATCTCGGTCCACTTCGAAGGCCGGATCTCCACCACCGACGGGGCGCGCCCGCCGGCCCTGCGGCGACTGCGGGTCGAACTGAACAGCGCCGGGCAGGTTGAGACCCGGGGTCTGCCCCGGTGCCCGACGTCGCTTCTGCAATCGACCAGCTCTCACCTGGCGCTGGCGCGATGCCGCGCGGCGCTGGTCGGGGAGGGCACCTTCGTCGCGCAGCTGCCGGTCGAACGCCGGCTCCTGGTCACCGGCCGCGCCCTCGTCTTCAACGGCTACGTCGGCGGTCGGCCGGGAATGCTGATCCACATCTACGTCTCCGACCCAGTGCGCCTGACGCTGGTCATCCCGATTCGGATCGGCCACCGCGCCGGCGGCTTCGGAACGGTGCTGACCACCACCGTCCCGAAGCTGGCCGGAGGCTCGGCCTCGATCGTCCAGTTGAGGCTCAGAATCGGCCGGCGCTTCCGCGTCGGCGGCGAACGGCGCAGCTATCTGAGCGCCGCCTGCGCCGCTCCCGATGGCTTTCCCGGCGCGGTATTCTCATTCGCCCGCAGTAGCTTCAGCTTCTCCGACGGTCGCACCATGCATACCGTCCTCAGCCGCAGTTGCCAGGTTCGGAAGTAGGTTCGAGCGAGGTGCGCGGCCCCATGTCAACGCAACCGAAGGGGAGACACATGAACCAGATCGACTTCAAGCTTCGCCGCGCCGGCGCGGTCCTTGCCGCCGTCGCCGCGATCGGCGGAGGCGCGCTCATCAGCGGTTGCGGCGGTGGCGGCAGCACCACCTCGGGCGGCGGCGAAAGCAGCGCCCGCAAGGAAGCCGAAAAGGGGATCGAATCGGCCGAACGCGGTATCAAGGAAGGCAAGGAAAAGGCTCAGAAGGGCATCGAAGAAGGCAAGGAAAAGGCCGAAGAAGGCCTGGAAGAAGCCAAGGAACAGCTCGAAAACAGCAAGAGCACGAGCAAGAAGAAGCTCGAAGAAGCCAAGGAAAAGGCCGAAGAAGCAGTCGAAGAAGCGAAGAAGAAGGCCGAAGAACTTCTGCCGTAGTGAGCGCGGGGCGCCGCGACCGCCGCGCGGCGCCCTCCTCAGTGGGAGGCGATGAAGCGGCGGATCACCCCGACCGCGAGCGAGCGGAACGGGAAGTAGAGGCTGGAGACGTGGCCGCGGTCGGGGACGACGTAGAGGTGTGAGCGCGGGAAGCGCGCCTGCACCTGCTGCGCCTCACGGACCGAGGTCACGTCGTCGACCTGGCCCGCGGTGATCAGGGTCGGGAAGCTGCGCGGTGCGCGCCAGCCGTCGGGGATCGCCGGCGCGAGGCCGCCCGCCGGTGGCGCGGGCCAGTAGAGGCACGGGGTCAGGCGCGCGGCCGGAGAGAGGAGGTACTCCTTGCGCCCGAAGGGCGCGAAGAAGTCGCGCGGCAGGCCACGGACGGCGGCGGAGAGTTCGGCGACCCGCTGCGAGAACGGCGCACTTGCGTTCCAGAGCAGCTTGTAGTCGTTGCATTCGACGGCGATCGCGAGGCCGTTGCTGTATTCGCTCAGCTTTTCTCCGGCCGGCCCCGGGGCGAGCAGGCGGTTCAGGCGGCGCGGGTCGCCGGCGAGGAAGCGGCGGTCGCCTTCGTCGAGGCTGAGGTAGGAACGCGGCGCGAGCGTCCCCGCCTCGAGCAGGAAGGCGAGCAGCGGCTCGGTCGACCGTCGCTGCCGGTGGAAGGCGCGGACGACGCGGCCGAGGCGCGCCACCGGGTCACCGGAGCAGCTCGACGAGCGGCGACAGGCGATGCGCAGGCCGTCGCGGCCGGCGGGCAGGAGCGTCCGGTAGTACGGGTCGTCGCCGGGGTAGGCCGAGTCGAGGATCAGGCCCCGTAGCGTGTCGGGGTGGCGGACGGCGTAGGCCTGGCCGAAGAACGTTCCGTAGGAGTCGCCGTAGAGGAAGATCTTGCCGAGGCCGAGGGCGCGGCGGAGCTGGTCCATGTCTTCGGCGGCTTCGGCGGAGGTGTACCCGGCAATGGTCGGGCCGAGCTGGTTGGCGCACTCGCCGATCGCGATCGGTTCCTGGATCAGGCCTCCCTGCAGGGCCGGGCAGTCCACCGCGTCGGAGAGGCCGGTGCCCCGCATGTCGTAAAGGACGAGATCGCGGCGACGGAGGATCGGCCCGAGCGCCGCGATCAGCGAGGCGGCATAAGGCTTCGCGGTCGAGGCATAGCCGGGGCCACCGTCGATCGCGAAGATCGTCCCCAGGCTCGGTCGGCTCATGTCGCCGCGCCGGCGCAGCGCGAAGGCGACCTTGGTCTCGCCGAGCGACGGGTCGGAGCGGAGCACCGGGACCATGACGTGGCCGCAGCGCAGGGGGTGCGGCATGCCGAGATCACAGGCGTGGAGCTGCGGGCGCGGAGGGGCGGGTTCGGCGGCCGAAGGGCTCGCGCCCGGGGTGGCCGGCACCGCGAGGGCGCGCGACCCCGGTAAGGCCGCGAGCCCCGACAGGACGGCGGCCAGGACGCCGACGGTGAGGCGGGCGCGGCCTCGCATCAGCCTCGACCCGGTGCCGCTTCGATCGTGCCGAGGATCCGGCCCTGCCCGCCGATCCGCACGGCGCCGCGGCCGAGGTCCGCGCGCGAGAGACGGCGGATCAGGTCGGCCCCTTCGCCGCTCGGGTCGGGCACGGGACGCCCGGCGTCGACCAGGCGCACCGAGGCGATCCGGCCCGAGCGGAGCGCCCCGTGGGGGTCGAGGCTCACGTGGAGGACGGCCGAGGCGCCGAGTGCGCCGGTCGTGGCGAAGTTGTGGAAGCCGCTGAAGTTGCCGAGGCTGTAGGCGATCAGGCGGTGGCGATAGATCTCCATGCCGCGCAGGACGTGAGGGCCCGAGCCGAGCACCAGGTCGGCGCCCGCGCGCACCGCCATCCGGGCGAACTTGCGGGGGTTGCCGCGGTCCTCGCCGAGGTAGTGCTCCTCGGCCCCGGTCACGTGCTGGGCGCCGAGCCCCTCGGCGCCCGCGTGGATCGCGACCACGACGATCCGGGCGCGCCGGGCGGCGCGGCGGATCAGCTTGCGGGCGGCGGGGAGGTCGAGCAGCGAGGCGGTGAGGCTGTAGGGGGCGAAGCCGACGAAGGCGACCTTCTCCCCTCCCGCTCTCATCACGGTGATCTCGCCCGGCAGGCCGGTCTGGGCGACCCCGGCTTCGTGCAGCGCCGCGATCGTCTGATCCAGGCCCGCCTGGCCGAAGTCGTAGGAGTGGTTGTTGGCGTCGTTCATCACCGTGAAGCCGGCGGCGGCGAGATGGCGGGCGTAGCTCGGCGGCGTGCGGAAGGCGTAACAGCTGCCCCCGGAGGCACCGCCGCACTTCGACGAGGTGGCGACGTCGGTGAGGGTCCCCTCGAGGTTGCCGAAGACCACGTCGCCGCGGAGCCGGCCCTTGACCCGGTCCAGGTATGAGCCGGGCTCGGCGGGCAGCTCGGGGCTGTCGCCGAGCATGGTGTCGCCGACCGCGACGAAGGTGATGGCGGCACCGGGCGCCGCGGGCTTCGGCTGTTTGGCCGAGCCGTGGGCAGCATGGGCGGCGGGGGCGCAGATCGCCAGCCCCGCCAGGGTGGCGAGGCCGGTGGCCGCGGACCGGCGCCAGGCGCCCGCGCGGCGCCCGACGATCGCCGACCCATAGGATCGGCGCATGCGTCGCAACGTCACCATCGTTGTCGCGCTCGTCCTCGCTGCCGTCGGCCTTCTCGGGTTCGCGACCGGCGCCTTCGTGGCGATCGGCTGCATCGTCCTCGTCCTTTCCTGTGGGCTGCTCGCCGTGATGCTAGGCATCGGTGGCCCGGAAGACGACGAGAAATAGTCCCGACTGCCCGGAAATTAACCGACCAAACGTCAGTTAAATGGTCCGCAAAAGCGAGTAAAGTGCCCACCCATGCGGAACTTCGTCGTAGCCGCGTGGGAGCGGCGGCGCCACCGGGAACGCGAGTTGCACCAGGTGACGGCCGAAACGGCCGAACACGCGATCGTCGCCGTCGCCTCCTCCCGCCCGCTCGAGGAGCAGCCCGGCGTCTACGAAGCCTGGCCTGCCGAGCGACCCGAGCTGAACCTCCGGATCACCTACGCCGCCCCCCGCCGCCGCCAACTGCGCCTCCAGCCCGAAACCGAATAGCCGGGTCGCGTCGAGCGGGCTCGCCTTTGCCCCCTTCTTCGTCCGCCGGTGTCGATCCCGGCGTCGTCGGTTCGTCGTCTGGGTAAAGGCGGCGCCGAAGGACGGGCCCCGATCGACCCAGGAGGAATTGCGATGTCCAAGAGCGTGCTCTACATGTCCGTATCCCTTGATGGCTTCGTCTGTGGCCCGAACGAGACCCCCGACAACGGCCTCGGCGACAACGGCGGGCGGCTGCACTGGTGGATCCGCGAGGAGGCCGAAGCCGATCCCGAGGGCGCCAACGCCCGGATCATGGAGGAGGCGATGGCGACTGGCGCGGTGGTCGCGGGCCGCGGCACGGTGGAACCGGCGGGCTGGTGGAAGGGCGACCACCACGACGGCGTGCCGGTCTTCATCCTTACCCGCACCCGCACGTCTGCCGACGTGGAGCAGTGGCCGCTCATCACCGTCCTCGACGACGTCACCGAGGCCATCACCCGGGCCAAAGAGGCGGCAGGCGACCGCGATGTCCTCGTCCACGGCGTCGGTGTCGCGGCGGCCGCCCTGTCGGCCGGCGTCCTCGACGAAGTCCAGCTCCACCTCGTCCCCACCATCCTCGGCGAAGGCCGTCGCCTCTTCGAAGGCATCGGCGCCGAGCCCCACGAATTCGAGCTGATCCGAAGCCTCGAAGGCGCCGGCGTCACCCACCTGCGCTACCGCGTCGTCGGGTAGGCGGGTGATCCAGGGAATGCGGCGGGCTGGACTCGAACCAGCGACCAAGGGATTATGAGTCCCGTGCTCTGACCAACTGAGCTACCGCCGCGTGAAGACTGACCGGAGTATGCCTCCGCGGGCGGTCTCGGAGGGTGCACGATGCGCGGTGCGGTTCAGGCGCTGAAGAGCTGGGCGAGGCTCCGGCCCACGTCCGGCGGCTCTTCGTCGCCCTTCGCCGCCGCCGCCGCGCCCTCGGCGAGCGCCTTGGCGGCGTCGGCGATCTGGTGGTCGCGTCCGCCGCGGATCGTGCCGGTCTTCTTCGCTTCGGCGAGGTCGGACTCCATCAGCCCGGCGAGCTCCGCCAGGCGGCGCAGCCCGACCACGCCGGCGGTGCCGCGCAGGGCGTGCGCTTCGGCGCGCATCGTCTCGAAGTCGGTGGTCGCCGTCGCCAGTCCCGCCGAGATCACGTCGCAGCGTCGCCGCGCCTCCTCGGCAAAGGAGACGAGAAGCTCATCCTCGGGGGCCGCTTTGTCGCTCATTCGGCGATCACCTTTTCCACGGTCTGGTCCATCAGCTTGGTCCCGAAACCTCCCTCGATCGTCGCGCTCACGATCCCTTCGCGGTTCATCGCGAACAGCCACGGTTCGGTAGGCAGGTGGAATCGGCGCACCTGGGGACGCACTCCTTTCGACGGGTCGTTTTCGTTGTAGATCTCCATGTGGATGAAGTTCGCCTTGCCTTTGAATTGGTGCTGAGCCTGTTGAGCGACGTCGACGACAGGCCCGCAGACCCGACTCTGGCAGAACTTGGGGGTCGTAAACAAGAGCAGTATCGGTTCCTTTCCGAGTACGTCGGCGTAGTTGACCTTGTTCTGCGTGTCCGGCGGCACCCTCGTCGACAGTTCCGCGAGGTTGCCGGCGGCGTCGCTCGTCGCGGTCGGCGTCTGGATCAATGGCGCCTTCTCGCCTGGCCTCGGGATCTTCGCGAATTCGCCCACCTTGATGCTTCCAAGGGGCGCCCGCGCCCATCCGTCCTTTTCCTTGACCAATGCAACCAAGTGGTATTCGCCGTCGCCGGGGAAGTCGATTTCGGTGGAGTAGACGACGTTGGCCACTTCGGGGTTTTCCGTCGTCGTCTTGCTCTGGAAGGCAGGTTTCGTCGCCAGTGATTCGATCTGCGCCGGGAAGGGACCGACCGCGGGCTGTTCGCCCGCTTCCCCCTTCGCCTTCGCGGCCTTGCCCTTCTTGCCGCGCTTGGCTTTCGCCCCCGATCTGGGCGCCGGCACCCTCGCGTAGTAGATCGCCACTTCGGCGTCGTCGATCGGCTTGCCCGCGGTGCCCGCCTTGGTGTCTTTTTCGGCGACCAGGAAGGGATAGCGGTTCGGACCCGCGTAGAAGGCTTCGGCAGAGGGGGTGATCTTCGCCGTCGCCTGAACTTCGACGACGCCTTTGACCAGTTCTTCCAGGGTCCGCCCCTGCGTCGCCGGGAAGGCGCTCTTCGGCGGCGCCGGCCTGCTCTTCCCGGCCTCGGCTTCCTGGTTGACCTGTGACGTCGAGCCGGAACCGCCGCCGCAGCCGGCGACGATGATCGCCCCGCACGCGAGCAGGCAGACGAGGCCCAGGGCGTTACGGGGGACACGCATCGGCGGCATGTTCGCAGGTAGTCTGGCGCCGTCGTCGAGCGGAGGGAGATGGGATGGCCGAGCGGGCAGCGCTGATCACGGGGGCTTCAGGAGGGATCGGACTTGCGATCGCGGCGGTGCTTGCGGATGAGGGCTACGCCCTGACGCTCTCGGCGCGCCGCCCGGAGAAACTCGAGGACGCGGTCGCGCACCTGCGCGAGGCGGGCCAGGAGGTCGAGACGGTCGCCGCCGACGTCACCGACGAGGAGCAGCTGAAGGGGGTCTTCACGGCCCACGAGGACCGTTATGGCCGGCTCGACGTGCTGGTCAACAACGCCGGCGTCGGGATCGGCGCGCCGCTCGCCGAGATCCAGACCAAATTCCTCGACATGCAGCTGGCGGTCAACCTGCGTTCGCTCATTCTCGGGACCCGCGAAGGCCTGCCGCTGCTGCGCAAGGCGGGCGCCGAGCACCGCAAGGCATTGATCGTCAACACCGCGTCGATCGCGGGGAAATCCGGCCAGCCCTGGCTATCCATCTACGGCGCAACCAAGGCCGCGGTCGTCAACTTCAGCGTCGCGACCGAGCGCGAGGTCGGCGGCGAAGGGATCGCCTGCACCGCCCTCGCCCCCGCCTTCGTCGACACCGACATGACCGAGTTCGTCAAGGAGGCGGTCCCGGCCGAGGCGATGATCCGGCCCTCCGACATCGGCGAGGCGGTCCGTTACCTGGTGAAGGTCTCTCCCAACTGCCACATCCCGGAGATCGTCTTCACCCGCCCGGGCGAGTCCGCCGGCGCGCCCTAGTGCGGGTCCTGGTCGCCGCCTTCGGCGACCCCGGTCACGTCTTCCCCGCGATCTCCCTGGGACGGGCGCTGGCACGCCGCGGGCACGAGGTCACGGTCGAGACCTGGGAGGAGCGTCGGGCCGCGGTCGAGGGGGCAGGGCTCGACTTCGCCGCGGCCGAGGAATACCGCACCTTCCCACCACCCGAGCCCGGCACCGCCGAGGGACAGCACGCCGCCGACGCGGCCCGGGCGCTCCTGCCACTGATCGAGCGCCTCGACCCGGCGGTCGTCGTCTCCGACATCCTCACGCTCGCCCCGACCCTCGCCGCCGAGGCGGCCGGGGTGCCGCTCGCCACCCTGATCCCCCACATCTACCCGGTGGTCGAGCCCGGCCTGCCGTTCTTCGCCGTGGGACTGCGCAAGCCGCGCACGCCGCTCGGGCGGGCCGGGTGGAGGGCGGGCCAAAGGGCGCTCGACGTCGGGCTCGAGCACGGGCGGCGCGACCTGAACGGGCAGCGCGAGCGCCTCGGCCTCCCGCCCCTCGAGCGCTTCCACGGGGGGATCAGCCCCGAGCTGGCGCTGGTCGCCACCTACCCGCAGCTGGAGTACCCGCGCGCCTGGCCCGCCTCGGTGCGGGTGACCGGGCCGATGCCCTTCGAGGTCCCCCATCCCGACGTCGAGCTCCCGCCCGGCGATGCGCCGCTCGTCCTGGTCGCCCCAAGCACCGCCCACGACTCCGAGAACCACCTCGTGCGGACCGCCCTGGCGGCGCTCGCCGACGAGCCGGTCCGCGTCGTCGCCACCACCAACCGGGTGCGCCCCCAGCGCCCGATCCCGGCTCCGGCCAACGCCGTCCTCGTCGACTGGCTGAGCTACAGCCAGCTGATGCCGATCGCGGCCCTGGTGGTCTCGCACGGTGGCCACGGCACCGTCGCCCGCGCCCTCGGCGCCGGGGCACCGGTCCTGATCTCGCCGATCACCGGGGACATGGGCGAGACCGCGATGCGCGTCGCCTGGGCCGGCGCCGGCCTCTCCGTCCCCTGGCGCCTCTGCCGTCCCGGCCCGCTGCGCTGGGCCGCCCGCCGCCTCCTCGCCGACCCGAGCTTCCGCGCCCGCGCGGCGGCGATCGCCGCCTGGGGTAGGGAACACGACGGCGCCGATCGCGGCGGCGAACTGGTCGAGGAGCTCGCGGCGAGGCCGCGATGAGGCTCCGGGGGTGGGACTCGAACCCACAACCCTTCGGTTAACAGCCGAATGCTCTGCCGATTGAGCTACCCCGGAACGGCGACGGCCCGGCGGGCCGGATGGGGGAATTTACCGGGTCAGGAGCCGACTCGTTGCGCGTGGGCGATCCGTTCCACCAGGGCGGCCCGCTCGCGGCTGAGGCGGGCGCGTCGCTCGTAGTCGCCGCGCTCGCCTGCCGCGGCGATCTCGTCCTCCAGCCGGCGCTGGTCGAGGAGCAGGAAGTTGAGCTCCATGGCCTCCTCGGAGGCGGGCTCCTCGCGGGCCATCATCACCAGTTCGGTGATCAGGGCGGCGAGGGCGCCGTCCTCCCGCGGCAGGTGCTCGGCGAGATCCTTGGGGTGGGCGCGGATGAACTCGGCGGCGGCCTGGCCGGAGCGCGAGAGGTGCCTCTCCCCCAGCCGCTCCAGGTACTCGGCGCCCGGCTCGGGCTGCGCGATGCACATCGCCAGGAGGGCGCGCTCGCGGCGCTCGCGGGGCGTCAGCTCGGCGGGCCGCGGAGGGGGCGCGCTCTGACCCGGGCCGCCAGGGCCCGCGTCGCCCGGCCCCGGTGGGCGGCGGGACCGTCCCGGGGCGCCAGGCTCGTCGTCGCGACCGCCCGCGCCCGGACCACCCGTCGCCGGCGTCGCCGCCACGACCCGTCCCATCACCAGCGCCGGCTCGAGGTCCAGCCGATCGGCGACCTTGCGCACGAGCTCGGACTGGCTCGCGCCCTCGCCCATGCCGGCGAGGATCGGGGCCACCTCGACGAGGGTCTGGTCGCGCTCGACCGGCGAGGAGACGTCGGTGCGGTCGAGGACCCGGGTCACCTGGAAGTCGGTCAGCTCGGCGGCCTCCTTGGCGTAGCCCCGGAAGCGCTCGGCGCCGTCGGCCTCGGTCATCAGCTCGGCCGGGTCGACGCCCTTCGGCATCGAGGCGACGCGCAGGCGCATCCGTCGTCCGCCCGCCACCCGCTGGGCGCGCAGCATCGCCTCCTGTCCGGCCTCGTCGGCGTCGAGTGCCAAGATCACCTCGTCGACCACGCCGGAGAGCGTTTTCACCTGATCCGGGGTGATCGCCGTCCCCATCACGCCGACCGCCCCCTCGAGCCCGGCCTGGTGCAGCGCCAGCACGTCGGTGTAGCCCTCGACCACCAGCGCCCGGTTCTCCTTCGCCATCGCCGCGCGGGCGCGGTCGAGCCCGTAGAGGATCTCCGACTTGTGGAAGAAGTCGGTCTCGGCGGTGTTGACGTACTTCGGTTTCTGGTCCTCGCGGGTCGCCCGGCCGCCGAAGCCGAGCACGCGCCCGCGGGCGTCACGGATCGGGAACATGATGCGCGCGCGGAAGCGATCGTACTCCTGGCCCTGCCGACTCCGCTGGACGAGGCCGACGTTGTGCATCTCGGGGACGGTGAAGCCCGCCCGCTGGCCGGCGACGAGGATCTTGTCCCAGGCGCTGGGCGCGAAGCCGACGCCGAAGTCGCGCAGGGTCTGCTCGGCCAGCCCGCGCCCGGCGAGGTACTCGCGCGCCTTCGCCGCCTCCTTCGACTCCCAGAGGTAGTTGGAGTAGTAGGCGGCGGCGCGCTCCAGCAGCTGTTGGAGCCGTTGCCGGGCCTGGCGGCGCGCCTCCGCCCGCGGGTCCTCCTGCTCGCGCTGGAGCTCGACCCCGTAGCGGTCGGCCAGCGCCTCCACCGCTTCGGAGAACCCGAGGCCCTCCTTCTCCATCACGAAGCCGAAGACGTCGCCCGCCACTCCGCAGCCGAAGCAGTGGTAGAGCTTGTCCTGCGGGTCGACCGAGAAGGACGGCGAGCGCTCGTCGTGGAACGGGCAGAGGCCCATCATCTGGGCACCGTTCCGTTTCAGATCCGTATAGCGGCCGACCTCGGCGGCCATGTCGGCGGCATCGCGGACGGCGTTGATGCTGTCGGAGGAGATGCGCGCCATCTAGAAGCGGGCCGCCTCGGGGATCGCCAGGTCGGTGAAGCGGGCGATGCAGTAACGGTCGGTCATCCCGGCGATGTAGTCGGTGACGCGCTGCGCCGCGTCGGCGTCCGGATCGAGCGCCGGGATCCCCTCCGGGTTGGCGAGGTAATGATCGAAGAGGCCGGTCATCGTGCGTTCCACGCGGGCGTGCTCGCTGCGGGCGGTCTCACCGAGGTAGACGTGCTCGAACATGAACTTCCGCAGCCGCAGCATCGCCATCCCGACCGCCTCGGACTGGAGGATGTCGCCGGCGTCGCGGGAGCGCTCGACGATGTCGGCGACCAGGGTGTCGATGCGGATCGAGCCGGTCGGGCCGAGCAGCTCGATCTCGGCGGCGGGCAGGTCCTCCTGGTGGAGGATCCCGGCACGCAGTGCGTCGTCGATGTCGTGGTTGATGTAGGCGACCCGGTCGACGAGGCGGACGATCCGCCCCTCCAGGGTCGCCGGCTTGTTCGGGCCGGTGTGGTTGAGGATGCCGTCCCGGACCTGGGCGGTGAGGTTGAGGCCCGCGCCCTCGCGCTCCAGCACCTCCACCACCCGCAGGGAGTGCTCGTTGTGCTTGAAGCCGCCAACGGTGCGCTCGCGCAGGCAACGGTCGAGGGTCTCCTCCCCGGCGTGGCCGAAGGGTGGGTGGCCGAGGTCGTGGCCGAGCCCGATCGCCTCGGTCAGGTCCTCGTTCAGACCCAGCGCGCGGGCGACGGTGCGGGCGATCCCGCACGCCTCCAGCGTGTGCGTCAGCCGGGTCCGGTAATGGTCGCCTTCGGGGGCGACGAAGACCTGGGTCTTGTGCTTCAGCCGGCGGAACGACTTCGAGTGGACGATCCGGTCGCGGTCGCGCTGGAACGGCGTGCGTAGCGGGCTGTCGGGCTCGGCGACCGCTCGCCTGGCCGGGTAGGAGCGCGTCGCATCCGCAGCGAGGAACTCCTCCTCCCAGGCGCGGACGCGGTCCTCGAATGCGACGGTGGCAGGCATCGCATCGATCTTAGGGGCCGCTGCGAGCTCCCCCTTATGCGGCGGCGCGAAGTTGGACATGAGCGTGGTGCTCGAGCGTCTCGCCCACCGCCCGCTCGACCTGGCGCAGGGCGGGTGGCTCGGCGGCCGGTGCCTCGATCAACGGCTTCGCCAGGGCGTCGACCATGAAGCGGTGGGCTTCCTCGGTGAGCGGGAACGAGCCGGCCTCGCAGCTGGCGCAGACGACGCCGCCCGAGGCGCCCGAGAAGCCCGCCAGGTGCTCGGCCTCACCGCAGTTGGCGCAGGAGGCGAGTTCCGGGGCGAAGCCGGCGACCAGGGCCAGCTTGAGGCGGAACGAGAGCGCGACTTCGAGGTTGATCGCCCGCGGCTGCCCGGGTTCGTCAAGCAGCGCCAGGTAACGGCAGAGCAGGTTGTAGGCGGGCAGGTTGGGTTCGGCGGCGTCGAGCAGGCGCAGCACGGCATCGCAGGCGCGGGCGCCGGCGCCGATCGCGGCCCCATCGGAGCGCAGTCGCGGATAACCATCGAGCGTGGTGGCGCCGGTGACGGTCATCAGGTCGCTACGGCCCTGGTGGAGGACGAGGTCGAGGCGGAAGAAGGGCTCGAGGCGCCCGCCGAAGCGGGATTTCGGCTTGCGGGCGCCCTTCGCGATCGCCCCGAAGCGTCCCAGCGTCGGCGAGTACAGGTGCAGGATCCGGTCAGCCTCGCCGTATCGGATGCTTCTCAAGACAACCGCTTCCGTCTTGACCGTAGACCCCGCCATCAAGACCAGTGTGCGGGACGGATCGGACGGAACCATCAGCCTCTGCAGTTGATCGGCTGGGGGCCATCAACTGCAGAGGCTCACCTCTTGGCGCGACCTTTCCGCCGCCGTTTCGGTCGTTTTCGCAGTTTGACCTGGCAGCTCGGGCAGAAGTAGGTGGAGCGGCCGGAGACGACGATCCGCTCGACGATGCCGTCGCAATCGCCCGGGCAGGGCTCGCCCTCCCGGGTGTGGACCAGGAAGCGCTCCTGCATGCTGCCCTTTTCGCCGCGCCCGTCGCGATAGTCGTCGATCGAGGAGCCGCCCGCGTCGATCCCCGCTTCGAGGGCCGCGACGACGGCGTCCCGCAGCGCCACCCAATGCTCGGGCTTCATCGACCCGGCCGGCGAAAGTGGGTGCAGACGCGCGCGGAAGAGTGCCTCGTCGGCGTAGATGTTGCCGACGCCGGCGATCCCCGACTGGTCGAGCAGGAACGACTTCAGCGGCGCTTTCCTCCCGGCCGCGATCTCCCCCAGCTTCTCCGGCGTGAACGCCGGCGACAGGGGCTCGACCCCGAGGCGCGAGAAGCGCTCCGGCAGCTTCGCGTCGTCGATCAGGAAGGCCTCGCCGAAGCGGCGCGGGTCGGTGAACCAGATTTCGCGACCGTCGTCGAGCACGAAGCGGGCCCGTAGGTGCTTCTCCTCGGTGGTGCGCTCCCCCTGGTAGAGGGTGCGGCCCTCGGAGGGGTCGATGATCTCCCTCTCGTCCTCGACCAGCACCAGGTTGCCGGTCATCCGCAGGTGCATGACCAGCGTCTGGTCGCCATCGAGCGCGAGCAGTAGGTACTTGCCGCGCCGTCCCAGCCCCAGGATCGTCCGCCCCTCGACCTTCTTGGCCAGCGTCTTCGGCGGCACCGGCCTTGCCCAACGGTTGTCACGCACCTCCAACGTCTCAATCACGTGCCCTTCGAGCTCCGGCTCGAGCTGGCGTGCGACGGTCTCGACCTCGGGCAGCTCGGGCACGCCCGAAGTTCTATCCCAGATCAGCCGGGCAAGGCGCAGCGCGCATCGGTGGCAGCTGCCGGGTGTGACGGGACCGTCACGGAAGAGCGACCCCGTCACGGAGACGTAGGGAACCCCACGCCTCCTCCCGTGTCGTCCAACCGTCACGGACGCGCCGCGTGGGTTTTCCACCGTATGGGGGGTCGATACACGCAGCGTGTATCGACCCTCTTCTCCGACCCGCCCCACCGGTCAGGGATCTCCGTGGTTCGAAATGGTCGCCATACGCCCA
>JAFDWO010000041.1 GCA_018268415.1 Actinomycetota bacterium
CTGGGCAAGAACTGCCTGGTCGCCTTCATGTCCTGGGAGGGCTACAACTTCGAGGACGCGATCATCCTCTCCGAGCGCCTGGTCAAGGAAGACGAACTCACCTCGATCCACATCGAGGAGTACGAGATCGACGCCCGCACGACCAAGCTGGGCGACGAGGAGATCACCCGCGACATCCCGAACCGCAGCGAGGAGAGCCTGCGCAACCTCGACGAGCGCGGCATCGTCCGCGTCGGCGCCGACGTCGTGTCAGGTGACCTGCTGGTCGGCAAGGTCACGCCGAAGGGCGAGACCGAGCTGACCGCCGAGGAGAAGCTGATCCGCGCGATCTTCAAGGAGAAGGCGCGCGAGGTCCGTGACACCTCGCTGAAAGTGCCGCACGGCGAGGGTGGGGTCGTCATCGACGTCCTCACGTTCAGCCGCGACGAGGGCGATGACCTGCCCCCGGGCGTCAACGACCTGGTCCGCGTCTTCGTCGCCACGAAGCGCAAGATCTCCGAGGGCGACAAGCTCGCGGGTCGTCACGGGAACAAGGGTGTGATCTCGAAGATCGTGCCCGAGGAGGACATGCCGCACCTGGCCGACGGAACCCCCGTCGACGTCATCCTCAACCCGCTCGGCGTGCCGAGCCGGATGAACATCGGTCAGATCCTCGAGACCCACCTCGGGTGGGTCGCGGCGAACGGCTGGTACGACGACGGCTCGGAGGCCTATAAGCAGGCCCACTCCGACGAGGGCGACGGCCGCGTCTACGTGGCGACGCAGGTCTTCGACGGGGCGACCGTTGCGGACGTCGACGACGCGCTCGTCTACTGGCAGAAAGAGAACGAAGACCGTGGCATCGACCTCGGTGTCGATCGGGACGGCCGGGAGGGCGCGAAGGCCGCGGGCACCGCGCAGCTCTACAACGGTCGCACCGGCGAGCCCTACGAGGGCAAGGTCACGGTCGGCTACATGTACATCCTGAAGCTCCTGCACCTCGTGGACGACAAGATCCACGCGCGGAGCACCGGCCCCTACTCGCTCGTCACCCAGCAGCCGCTGGGCGGCAAGGCGCAGTTCGGCGGCCAGCGCTTCGGTGAGATGGAGGTCTGGGCCCTGGAGGCCTACGGCGCCGCCTACACGCTGCAGGAGATGCTCACCGTCAAGTCCGACGACACGGTCGGGCGCGTCAAGGCGTACGAGGCGATCGTCAAGGGGGAGAACATCCCCGAGCCGTCGATCCCGGAGTCCTTCAAAGTCCTTTTGAAGGAGATCCAGAGCCTCTCGCTCGACGCCAACGTCGTGTCGGAGGGGACCGATGTCGAAATCTCGGACGAGGAGGACGACCTCCTCAAAGCCGCCGAGGAGCTGGGCATGGACCTCACCGGGGTCCGGGCCGACAACGGTCCCGACGGCAACGGCCTGAGCACGCCCGAAGCGGCCGACGAGCAAGAGGAGCAGGTCGTCGCCGAGGGCGAGGCGGGAACTGATGATGGTGCCGGAGAAGGCCAGGAGGCCACGCCGGCAGAGGTGGAGGACTGATGATCGACATCAACAATTTCGACGCGATCGAGATCGGTCTCGCGTCTTCGAAGAAGATCCGCTCCTGGAGCTGGGGCGAGGTCACGAAGCCGGAGACGATCAACTACCGGACCCTGAAGCCGGAGAAAGACGGGCTCTTCTGCGAGCGCATCTTCGGTCCGACCAAGGATTGGGAGTGCTACTGCGGCAAGTACAAGCGAGTCCGTTACAAGGGCATCGTCTGCGAGCGCTGCGGCGTCGAGGTGACGCGCTCCAAGGTCCGCCGCGAGCGGATGGGGCACGTCGACCTGGCCTCGCCGGTCTCGCACATCTGGTTCTTCAAGGGCGTCCCGAGCCGGATCGGTTATCTGATCGACATGGCGCCGAAAGAGCTGGAGAAGGTGCTCTACTTCGCCGCCTCGATGGTCACCTGGGTCGACGAGGAGGCCCGTGACAAGGACGTCGGGAAACTCGAGAAAGAGGTCAAAAAAGTCGTCGACTCCTACGAAGTCGAACGGCAGAAACGGACCCAGGAGCTGAACGAGTCGCTGGAGCGGCGCGTGAAGTACCTCGAGGACGGCGACCAGGCCAAATTCGACGACGAAGACCACATCTGGGCGGACTCGCTGAAACTGACCGCGGCGCAGCTGCGCAAACTCAAAGACGACGAGCGCACCAAGATGCTCAAAGAACTGCGCAAACAGTTCGACGCGGAGATCTCCGACACCGAGGCCTACCTCGAAGAGGCGGCCGAGCGGATGCAGGAGGTCTGGAAGATCTTCACCGAGATGAAGCCGAAGGACGTCATCAACGACGAGACGGTCTTCCGCGAGCTCAAGGACCGGTTCGGCTCCCCGTTCGGTTGGGGCGAGTACTTCCGCGGCGGCATGGGTGCCGAAGCGGTGCGCGACCTGCTCGAACAGGTCGACCTCGCCGCCGACTGCGAGGAACTCGAGCAGATCATCAACACCTCGAAAGGCCAGAAACAGGCGCGCGCCGTGAAGCGGCTGAAAGTCGCCTCGGCCTTCCTGCACTCCGAGAACAAGCCGGAGTGGATGATCCTCGACGCCGTGCCGGTGATCCCGCCGGAGCTGCGCCCGATGGTGCAGCTGGACGGTGGCCGCTTCGCGACCTCCGACCTCAACGATCTGTACCGCCGGGTGATCAACCGCAACAACCGCCTGAAAAGGCTGCTTGACCTCGGCGCGCCCGAGATCATCGTCAACAACGAGAAGCGGATGCTGCAGGAGGCGGTCGACGCGCTGTTCGACAACGGCCGCCGCGGGCGCCCCGTCACGGGTCCCGGCAACCGGCCGCTGAAGTCGCTGTCCGACATGCTCAAGGGCAAGCAGGGTCGCTTCCGCCAGAACCTGCTCGGTAAGCGCGTCGATTACTCCGGCCGTTCGGTGATCGTCTCCGGCCCGAGCCTGCGGCTGCACCAGTGCGGCCTGCCGAAGCTGATGGCGCTGGAGCTCTTCAAGCCGTTCATCATGGCCCAGCTGGTCGAGCGCAAAGCGGTCCAGAACATCAAGGCCGCGAAGAAGATGGTCGAGTCGATGATCCCCGAGGTCTGGGACGTTCTGGA
>JAFDWO010000042.1 GCA_018268415.1 Actinomycetota bacterium
ACGGACGCGTTCCGTACTTTGACCATGCCATGGCAGGGTCAAAGTACGGAACGTGTTCCCGGGCCCTCCTTCCGGGCCCGGGAACGGACCGAAGGTTGCGGAAAGGGTGACGTTCCCGGCGTCTTAGTCACCGATCGGGCCCAGGTGTGGCCTCTCCCGCACGGACCCGTCACGGAAGTCCGACCTCGTGCCATCCCTGTCCCGCCTCTTCACGACCCCCTCCCGTCCCTGTGTCGTCTTTTCACGACCCCCTCACGTCCCCGTACCCGCCTTCCCCACGACCCCCTCCGTCCCGGGCGCCTCATGGCGGTCACAGCCTGCCAGGACCGCCATGAGGCGCCCGGGACCATCTCGGACGGCCGGAGCGGCCGGGGTCGCGCGGCCACGCGCCCCGCGCGGTATCTCGGACGGGTGCGGGGGCCGGGGCGGGCCGCCACGCACCCTCGCAACGCATCTCGGACGGGTGCGAGGGCCGGGGTCGCGCCGCCACGCGCACCCCGCGCCGCAACTCGGACGGCCGCAGCGGCCAAGGCCGGGACGCATCTCGGACGGGCGCACGGGCCGGGGGCCCGCCCGCCCCGCCTCGACGGCCCCGTCCCTTCCGCTGTTCCTTATGCGCCTCATAGGCGCATAAGGAACAGCGGAGCGGTCCCGGGGAGGGTGGGGCGGCCGGTGGCCGGACAAAGGACGACCGCGGCGCGTCTCGACTTGGACAGCCGCACGGGCTGGTCCCGCCCCGCACTCCGCCCGGGGCCGCGCCGCACCCTGGACGGCCGCCGCGGCCTGGGCCGCGCCGCACCCCGGACGGCCGTAGCGGCCTCGAATCAGGCCACCTTGCCGCCGAACCCCCGCCCCGTCAATCCCTCGGCGTTGACACCTTGAAGCGGCCGTGCTTCGTCACGGTCGGTTCCCAGCTGATGCCGTCCAACAGGGTCGCGGGGGCGATGCCGAGCGCTCCGGCGAGCTTGACCAGGGTGTCGAGGCGGGGCATCCGCTTGCCACCCTCGATCAGGCTGATCTGGGTGCGGTGGATATCCCCGCGCGAGGCGAGCTCCTCTTGGCTCAGGCCCGCTGCCTGGCGTTGCCGAACGAGGTTGTCGGCGAAGCGTTCGGCAATGTCCATCCCGAGATCCTTTGATTTCGGAATGGTTTTGTCTACAGTGCTCTCACTTACGCATTCATGTGGTGACAGAAACCTGAAACAGTGCGGGCAAGAGGGGCGGGTTTGCGGGAAAATCAGCACCAGCGGGCAATCGAGGCGGTCGAGCTTGGCGAGCGACGGCTGGCGTTGATCGAGCGCATCGTGCTCGATCTCCTGGTCGTTATCGCCGTCCTGCTAGGCCTCTTTGGCGACCTCGGCGAGATCGCCGTCAGCGCCACCGCGATCGCCGGGATCGTGCGACTTCAGAGCGCGCGGTCGCGCAGCCCGCGTTCGTAGACCCGGTACTTCTTGACCACCCGGCCGTTCATCGCTTCGAGGCCGGCGTTCATCGCGTGGTTCGTCTCCAGGATGAAGCCTGCCTCGCCGTGTTTGAGGCGGGAGCGGGCGGCGGCTTCGAAGTGTTCGACGTAGAGGAGGGCGGCGACGCCGGTGTGCTGCCACTCGGGCTTGACGCCGAGGAACCCGACCCGGAGGCGGTCGGTGGTGCGGTGGCGACGCAGGAAATGCCACCAGCCGGTGGGGAAGAGGCGGCCGTTCATGCGCTTCTGGAGCTGGTTGGCGTCCATCACGGTGATCGCCATCGCGATCGTCTCGCCGTCCTTTTCGGCGACCATGAACCATTCCGGCGAGTAGACGAGCTGGAGGTCGAGCGCGTAGGCGTCGAGGTCCTCCTTCGAGTAGGGGACGAAGCCCCAATTCTCCGACCACGCCGAGTTGTAGACCTCGGCGAACTTGTCGAGGTCCTTGCGCAGGCCCCGGCGGGTCATCTTGCGCACCGTCACTCCGTGCTTCTCGCGGCAGCGCTTGGCGAGTTTTTCGATGATCGGCTTCATCGAGGCGCGGTCGTCGATCGAGAGGTCCCAGGAGAGGAGATCCATCGCCTTCTCCAGCCCGGCCTCCTCGACCTGGCGCTGGTACCGAGGCGGGTGCCAGTTCTGGCGAATCAGCGGTTCGAGCTCGAAGCCCTCGATCAGGATCCCGGCGTCCTCGTTCAGGTTGAAGTCCATCGGCCCGAGCATCTGGTCGCAGCCGCGCGCCCGCAGCCACCCTTCCGCGGTGCGCAGGAGCGCCGCGAGGACCTCCGGGTCGTCCTCGAACTCGAGGAAGCCGAACATCCCCGTCCGGGTGCCGTGGAACCGGTTGTAGGCAAAGTCGATCTGGGCGGTGATCCGGCCGACCACGCGCCCCTCGCGCCGCGCCAGGAAGTAATCGGCTTCGCCGTGCGTGAAATAGGCGTTCAGCCTGCGGGTGAGGAACTGGTGGCGCTCGAGTTTGAGCGGCGTGACCCAGGGCGTCCCCTTGTGGAGGCGGAACGGCAGGTCGATGAATTCGCCGATCTGGCGGCGGTTCTTCACGGTGGTGATCTCGACCGCCACGGCCGGGGAACCTACCGCGCGGGATACCCCGCGCGCCACCTCTAGGTGAGTTTCGCTTCGACTTCCGCGAGGAAGGCGTCGAAGAGACGTTCGAAAGCGTCGCCGTCCAGGCTGATTTCCTCGCCCGGCTCGAAGCCCAGCACGGAACCCTCCGGCGCCAGCTTGATCCCGCGCGGGACCGTCATCACCGAGCCGTGCTCGGTCACCGACTCGGCGATCACCCGCACCTCGTTGATCGGGTTGCCGTCGCGCCCTTCGACCTTCGGGTTGCGCAGGGAGAACCAGCGGTCGAGCGCCGGCACCAGCTGGTTCCAGGCCGCCGACCCGGCGCCGACCCGGCGCAGCTCCTCGACCGCGGCCCCGACCGACTCGCGGCAGCCCGCGACGTAGTGACGGTCGTAGCCGGTGCGCAGCAGCATCGGCGGGACGCTAGTTGAACTCGATCACGCTGCGGATCCCGTCCTGGGCCTCCATCAGCTCGAACCCGCGGTTGACTTCGTCGAGGGTGATCTTGTGCGAGATGAACGGCTCAACGTCGATCTCTCCCGCCAGCGCCCGGTCGACCAGCACCGGCACCTGGTCGCGCCCCTTGACGCCGCCGAACGAGGACCCGGCGATCCGTCGCCCGGTGATCAGCAGGCGCGGCACCACGTCGAGCGTCTCGCCCTTGCCCGCCACCCCGGCAACCGTGCAGAGGCCCCAGGCCATCCGCGCCGCTTCCAGTGCCTGCCGCATCACCGCCACCAGGCCGGTCGCCTCGAAGGTGTAGTCGGCGCCGAATTCTCCATCGGTCATCGCCAGGACCTCCGCCACCGCGTCGGGCCCGCCGATGATCGTGTCGGTCGCGCCCTGCCCCTTGGCGAGCTCCAGCCGGTCCTCCGACATGTCGACGCAGATGATCCGCTCGGCGCCCTGCAGCCGGCAGCCGGCGACCGCGCCCAGGCCGACCATCCCGGCGCCGAACACCGCGCAGGTCGTTCCCGCCTGCACCTGCGCCGTGTTGATCGCCGCGCCGAGCCCGGTGGAGAGGCCGCAGGCGAACAGCGCGACGTGCTCGAACGGGGCCTCCGGGTTGACCTTGGCGAGCGCGATCTCCGGCATCACCGTGTACTCGGCGAAGGTCGAGCAGCCCATGAAGTGGCGGATGTCCTCGCCGCCGCGCGAGAGCCGCACGCTGCCGTCGGGCAGGTGGCCTAGGTTCTGCTCGGTGCGGATCGCCATGCAGAGGTTGGTGCGCGGGTCGACACAATGGACGCACTCGCGGCATTGGGGCGAGAAGAGGGTGACGACGTGATCGCCGGGCGCGACCGAGGCGACCCCGTCGCCGACCTTCTCGACGACGCCGGCGCCCTCGTGACCGAGGACCGCCGGCGCGTATCCCGACGGATCGGCCCCCGACGCCGTGTACAGGTCGGTGTGACAGACCCCGCAGGCTTCGAGCCGCACCAGTACCTCGCCCGCCTTCGGCTCGGCCAGGTCGACCTCCTGGACCGCCAGCGGCTGCCCGAACTCCTCCAGTACGGCGGCGCGGATCTTCACACGCGTTCCTTCCCCGATTGGTTTGCTCTCGGTCGATCCTAGCCCGATGCCGACCCCCGACAAACGTCCAGTCGATCCGCCTATCGGACTCGTTCTTTTTAAGTACAGCGGGTATCGATGCCGAGAATGAAATCTGTGCCCTCGCTCCACGCCCCCCGATCCGCCACCCCCCGATCCGCCACCCGCGTCGTGGTGCTCCTCCTGGCGTCGCTCGCCGCGCTGGCGGCACTCTTCGCCTGGGGCGCCCGTGAGGCCGGGGCGGGGGATCCGACCTGCCAGGGCAAGCCGGCCACGATCGTCTCCAACGCGGCGGTCATCACCGGCACCAAGGCCCCGGACGTGATCGTGGCCGGGCCTGGCGACAACACGATCCACGGCGAAGGCGGCAACGACCTGATCTGCGCCGGCGGCGGCAACGACACGATCTACGGCGAACGCGGCAACGACAGGATCTACGGCGAAGAAGGCGACGACGTGATCTACGGGGAACGGGGCTCCGACACGCTCGACGGGGGCGGCGGCAACGACAGGATCTTCGGCGGCCGCGGCTCCGACCAGCTCGAAGGCGGCCCCGGCAGCGACCTGGTCGAAGGCGAACAGGGCAACGACACCGTCAACGGCGGCCCCGGTGACCACGACGTCGTCAATGGCAACCAGGGCGACGACACGCTCGACGGTGGCGCCGGCAACGAAGACGTGATCTTCGGCGGCCCCGGCAACGACAAGATCAACGGCGGCCCCGGCGAACACGACATCGCCGATTATCAGGGCGTCGGTGGCCCGGTCACGATCAATCTCGCCGACCAGACCGTGACCGGCGCCGAGGGCGAGCACCTGGAAGGCATCGAGGACGCGATCGGCGGCTCCGGCAACGACACGATCATCGGCTCCCCGGAACCGAACCGCCTCGACGGCGGCCCGGGCAACGACCACCTGGTGGCATCCGGTCCCGGCGACGCGGCCTTCGGCGGCCCCGGCGGCGATCAATGCACGGGCGGCTTCGCCGACGAAACGTCATGCGGCCCGGCGGGCGGCGCCAACGGGCTCGCGGTCGAAATCTACGAATCGATCGACGGCTCCTCGACCCTGATCCTGACCGGCACCTCCGGCCCCGACCAGGGGACCGTCGACTATTCCGGCGGCAGTTGGACGATCAGCGGCTCCGACGTCACCAACGGCGACCCGACCAACCCCGACTGCACCGGCAGCGGGACGATCACCTGCACCGGCAGGGTCGACGCGATCGAAGCCAACCTGGGGGCGGGCAACGACGAACTGACGATCGGCACGAGCGTGCCGCACTCGGTCCCGTCGACGCTCGAAGGCGGCCCCGGCTCCGACAAGCTGGTCGGTGGTCCGGGCAACGACGTCCTCTACGCGGGCGAAGACCACGAACCGGACACGCTCGAAGGGGGTGGCGGCAACGACGTCCTCTACGGGGTCAACATCTTCCACCCGCGTAAAGACTCCGGCCCGGCGACGATGAACGGCGGCCCTGGCAGCGACCTGATGATCGGCGGTCAGCCCTGCGACGGCGACACCTTCAACGGCGGCCCCGGCGCCAACGACAGCGCCTCCTTCGCCCGCGTCCACAACTCGGGGATCACGGTCGAGGCGACGATCGGCGGTGCGGTCACCGACCCCGACGTCCCCAACTGCACCCCCGGCCACATCGACTCCTCGACCGAGAAGATCGAGGGCTCGCCCGGCAACGACATCCTCACCGGTGACAACGGGCCGAACACGCTGCTCGGCCGCGGCGGCAACGACAAGCTCGACGGCAAGGGCGGCTACGACAGCTGCATCGGCGGCGGCGGCCACGACACCGCCGCCAACTGCGAGAGGACGGCCTCCGTCCCCTGATCCCACTCCCGGCTGTTCCTTATGCCGGATTGATGGTGAAAAGGAACAGCTGGGCGGGTAGCGGGAGGCCGATGAGCCTCGCGCCGCCCACAGCCGTGCGCGCCGACCCCGAGGTCGAGGTCGTCCTCGCCGCCTACGACGCCTTCGCCCGCGGCGACATCGCCGCCGCGACCAGGGACCTCGATCCCGAGATCGAGTGGATCGAGCCGATCGACTTCCCGAACGGCGGCCGCCGGATCGGCCCGACCGCGGTTGCCGATTATCTCGAGGCCTCGCGCTCCGGTTGGAAGCACTTGACCTCGGATCCCACCGCGTACCGGCTCGGACCGGAGATCGTGATCGTCCACCGCGTCCACGGCATCCTCCTCGACGGCACCCCGCGCGAGGCCGAGGTCGCCGACGTCTTCCGCTTCCGCGAGGGACGGATCGGCCGCATGCGGGCCTACGAAGCGCCCGAGGAGGCATTTGCCGCGGCGCCCCTGCGGCGCTGGATCGACTCCTATCTGAGGGCCCTGGAGTCGCACGACCCGGAGGCGATCGCCGCCCTCTTCACCCCCGATGCCGTCTACCGGTTCAGGCCCTGGGAGGCCTGGATCGGCCGCGACCGGATCGTCGCCGGCCGGCTCGAGCACGCCGACAAGCCCGGTGCGGTCAAGCTCCACTGGTGGCACGTCGCCCGCGATGGCGACCTGTGGATCGTCGAGTCCCGCACTCGTCACAAGAAGCGCAAGCGCGATCACTCGAGTCTCTGGCTGATCGAGCTCGACGATGAGGGACGGGCGCGCGGCTTCAGCGAGTGGCGACAACGGCTACCTGGCGGCTGAGGGCGGTGGTGGAGGGAGGGGGTGACCTCGGGGTGACCCCCTCCCTCACGAACAGCGGGAGGTTCGTTCGGGGGTCACCCCGAGGTCCGCTCAGAGCGCCGTCAGGTGGGCGAGCTCTGCGGTGGAGAGCTCGAGCTGCATCGAGGCGAGCAGGGGCTGCAGTTGCTCCACGTTGCGGGCGCTCGCGAGCGGCGCCATAACCGTGTCCTGCCGGCGCAGCCAGGCGAGCGCCACCGCGGCGACCTCGACCGCGTGCGCGGCCGCGATCTCGTCGAGCGCAGCCAGCATCCGTTCCCCGCGCTCGTCCAGGTAGCCCTTCGCCATCGCGGCCCGCGGGCTGTCGACCGCCTCGCCGCCGGGCCGGTACTTGCCGGTGAGGAAGCCGCCGGCGAGGCCGTAGAAGGGGAAGCAGGCGATGTCCTCGCGCGCACAGACCGGGCGCTGGTCGGTCTCATAATCGCGCTCCAGGAGGTGGTAATGCGGCTGCAGGGCGACATAACGGGGCAGGCCCTCGCGCGCGGACACCTCGAGCGCCTCCGCCAGGCGCTCGCCGGAGTAGTTGGAGGCACCGATGGCGCGCACCTTGCCCGCCTCGATCAGCTCGCCGAAGGCGCCCAGGGTCTCCGCGAGCGGCGTCTCGAGGTCGTCCTCGTGGGCGTAGTAGAGGTCGATCTGGTCGACCCCGAGCCGGCGCAGCGAGTCGTCGGCGGCGCGACGGATCGTCGCCGGCCGCAGGTTGTCGAGCCCGGCGAGTTTGCCCACCTTGGTGGCGATCACGACCGCGTCCCGTGCTCCGCCGCGGGCCGCCATCCATTCGCCGATGACCGTCTCCGACTCGCCGCCGCTGTTGCCCGGTGCGCCGGCCATGTAGAGGTCCGCGGTGTCGATGAAGTTGCCGCCGGCCGCGACGTAGGCGTCGAGCACCGCGAACGACGCCTCGCGGTCCGCCGTCCAGCCGAAGACGTTGCCGCCGAGGCACAGGCCGGAGACGTCGAGATCGGTGCGTGGGATCGTCGCCATCGGGTCGGCGACTCTAGCGACCGAGCCCCGCGGGGCCGCCCGGGGCGCTGGAAAGACCAGGAAACCCCGACATTCGGCCGCGGCCATTTTGCCCGTGATGTCGAATCGATAGGTTTCCGATACGAATAAATAAGACCTAAGGCGGGTATCGCCGTCTTCGGTTTGAGGCAGCGTTTGCAGCGGCGATCTGATCGCGGTTCAGGACTTCGGAAAGGGTGGAGCGGTGAAAGAGAAAGACCTGGGACTCAAATTCTGGGCAGCGGTCGCGGTCGGCGCGATCGGGATGGGCGTCGTCATCGCCTTCGTGGCGGGCTTCTTCCTCGGCCACTTCACCGGCCACAAGACCACGACGACCGTCGCCGCCCAGACCGCGGCCGCGGGCGGAGAAGGCTCGTCGGGATCCGCGGAAGGCGAACAGGTGACCGCCTCCAATGGCATCACCTTGGCACCTGCCTTCACCAGCGATGAACTGAACGCCGAAGCCGGTGACAACTGGATCACCAACGGCGGCAACCTGACGAACAACCGCTTCTCGACGCTGGACGAAATCAACACCGAAAACGTCGCCGAACTGAAGGGCGACTTCGTCACCAAAATCGGCAAAGGCGCCACCGCGGCGAAGTTCTCCGCCGAGGGTCAGGCGCTCGAGTACGAAGGCACGATCTACATCCCCGACGGCGGCGACAACGTCTATGCGATCGACGCCTCGAGCGGCGAAATCATCTGGACCTACGA
This sequence comes from Actinomycetota bacterium, assembly GCA_018268415.1. GTDB lineage: Bacteria > Actinomycetota > Thermoleophilia > Solirubrobacterales > 70-9 > VAYN01. Next base: position 8,520 of record JAFDWO010000042.1, read on the forward strand.
ACCGCACTTGCCGCCGGACCCGCTCGGCGAAGTCATCTGCTGCGGCTGGGACAACCGCGGGGTCGCGATCGGCGCGGGCATGGTCTTCGTCTCGCAGCTGAACGGCGAACAGGTGGCGCTCGACCAGGAAACCGGCAAGGTCAAATGGTCCACCCCGGTGGTCAAGCCGAAATCCGGCTACTCGATCACCAGCGCGCCGCTCTATTACAACGGCACCGTCTACGTCGGCGGCTCCGGCGGCGAGTACGGCATCCGCGGGCGCCTGACGGCGCTCGACGCCGAAACCGGCGAAATCAAGTGGAAGTCGTACACGATCCCCGGCCCCGGCGAACCGGGTCACGACTCGTGGCCGTCGAACAACGACGCCTGGAAGCACGGTGGCGCCGGCATCTGGAACACGCCGACCGTCGACCCGAAGACCGAAACGCTCTTCTTCTCGACCTCCAACGCGGCGCCTGACTGGAATGGCGCCGAGCGGGCGGGCGACAACAAGTGGGCCGCCTCGATCCTGGCCGTGGACGCCAACACCGGCAAGATCAAATGGGGCTACCAGCAGGTGCACCACGACCTCTGGGACTACGACAGCCCGAGCCCGACCGTGCTGATGGACGGCGAAATGAACGGCGAACAGGTCGAAGCCGTCGGCGAGCCCTCGAAGACCGGCTGGGTCTACCTGCTGGATCGCAACACCGGCAAGCCGATCTACCCGATCCCCGAGGTCCCGGTCCCGCAGGACCCGACGCAGAAGACCGCAAAGACTCAGCCGGAGCCGACGATGCCGCCGTTCAGTCCGCTGGAAGTGAGCCAGGAATCGGTTGAAAAAGTCGAAGAATCGGTGGCCGGCAACAAACCGAAGCAGAAAGTCGTCGGGACCAAGATGTGGGTGCCGATGTCGACCGACCCGACCACGATCAACCTGACCCCGAACTCGGCGGTCGGCGGCGACAACTGGCCGCCGTCGTCCTACGACCCGCAGAAGAACATGTACTTCGTCTGCTCGACCGAAGGCGCGCTCGGGGTCATCGCCGAAACGAACCACACGAAATACAACGAAGGCGAAACCTTCACCGGTGGCGACATCGGTGGGACCACCGGCTTCGCGGCGCCGGGCTTCCTGACCGCCTACGACATGTCGACGGGCAAGATCGCCTGGCAGAAATCGTTCCCCGAATCGTGCTACTCGGGTGCGGTGACCACCGCCGGCGGGCTGGTCTTCGTCGGTCAGAACAACGGCGAACTGCAGGCGTTCAACACCGAAAACGGCGAAAAACTCTGGGGCTTCCAGACCGGCGCCGGCGCCAACACCACGGTCACCGTGTTCGAAGACGAAGGCGAAGAGAAGATCGCCATCTACGCGGGCGGCAACTCGCTGGCGGCGACCCCGCACGGCGAAAACTTCTGGGTCTTCTCGCTGAAGGGCACGATGGGCCCGGAGGCCGGGACCGAAAAGGAAGGCGAAGGCACCGCCCACGCCGGTGAGGAAGAAGAAGGCAAAGAAGCCGAAGCGCCGGCCGAAGAAGGCAAAGAAGCCGAAGAAGGCGGTGCTGAAGAAGCGGAAGGCGGCGGCGCCACCGCCGCGGTGAACGCCGAAGCCGGCAAAGAAGTGTTCGCCGAAAACTGCTCGATCTGCCACGGCGCCACCGGCCACGGCGGCAACGGCGGTCCTGACCTGACGACGATGCCGAAAGCCAAAGAA
>JAFDWO010000043.1 GCA_018268415.1 Actinomycetota bacterium
AACACGGAGATCCTTGAGCAATGGAAGGGTCGGGAGGAAGGGTGACGTTCCCGGCATCTTCGTGACGGGGTCTCCCTTCGGTGACGGTCCCGTGACGGATCGGTCGCACCCTCCGGCCCCCGGGGGCCGGGATCGGGGGATCCGTGGGAGCGCCGTGTCCCTCACGCGAGGGATCCGCCTCACTCGCCCGCATCCTCCCGCGGGGGCCTTCCGTGCTTCCCCCGCACGCTCCCCGCACCCTCGGCCGTCTCGGCCACGGCCACAGCCTGCCAGGGCCGTGGACGAGACGGCCGCATCTCTTTCCGCCGTGGGCGACAGCTCGAGGGCGCTGGAGGCCTTCCCCCAAGCGCCGGCTTCGCGCCGGATCTTCGCCGGGCGCCAGGCGCGCTGACAATCATCGCCTAGGCGATGATTGTCAGCGCGCCTGGGTCGACCGCGAGGCCGACCTTGGTGCGCTCGCCGATGTAGTCGCCGTCTACCTGGAGGTGGAAGGGGCGGGGGGTGCCGGAGCGGTCCTCGGAGATCGACTCGATCGTCGCTTTCGTCGCGCCCTCGAAGCCGATGATCTGGCGGTGGCGGACGGCGGGCTTGCGCTGGGAGAAGAGCTTTGGCAGGAGGGTGGGCATGTCACGCTGGGCGGCTCGTTTGAGGACTGCCATCGAGAGGGTGCCGCTGTCGATCGCGACGTTCTCGTTGACGTAGACCGGCTTGCTGGAGAAGTAGGTGAAGGGGTCGGAGTTCTGGGTGATCACGGTGATCCCCTCGACCGGCAGGTGACCGTCCACCGCCACCCGCAGCCGCACGGGGTTCACCAGGTAGCGCCGATAGAAGGCCGAGATGCCGGCCCAGCTGTAGTACCAGGGGCCCGCCTTGGCCTTCAGCTTGGGGTGCGCGTCGACCCGCTTGACCACGGTCGCGTCGATCCCGACCCCGCAGGCGAAGACGAAATAGCGCTCGTCAACCTTGCCAAGGTCGACCTTGCGGGGCTCCCACTCGTCGGCAAGCGAGAGGAGGTGCTCGGTCGCGTCGACCACGTCGTTGGGGATGCCGAGGCTCCGCGCCACCACGTTGGCCGAGCCTCCCGGCAGGATCGCCATCGGCATGTCGGTCCCGGCAAGCCCGTTGGCGACCTCATTGAGCGTCCCGTCACCGCCGAAGGAGACGACTACGTCATAACCGCCGTCACGCGCCTCACGCCCGATCTCGGTGGCGTGGTTCTGCGCCTCGGTCGCCACCGCCTCGACCTCGTAGCGCCCCTGCAACGCGTAGACGACCAGGTTCCGCAGCCGGTCCGACACCGTCGTCGCATACGGGTTGACGATGATCAGCATCCGTTTCTTCGCCGGCTTTCCCGACCTCCGCGTCCCGAACGAGACCATCCGTGGCGTCCCTACCCGACCGCTTCGTAGCGAACCACGGCGCCGTCGAAGACCTCGCGGACGCGGCCTTCGGCTTCGAGCAGGTCCATGTGGCCGATCACCTCGGACAGGGTGAGGAAGGCCTGGGTGACGGCGATGTTCCCCCACATCGACTGGGCCAGCTCGTAGCCCGAGCGCGGGCCTTCGCCGAGGAGGCGCAGGAGCTTCTCCTTGCGCCGCTCGGTGGAGGCGAAGCGGGTGTCGATCAGGGAGCGGTGGTCGTCGATCGGCTCGCCGTGGCCACCGAAGAGGAGGCTGCCCTCGGGGAGCTCACGGGTCTTCGCCATCGAGTCGAGGTAGGCGATCAGTGAGCGGGTGCGGCCGGGCGAGCCGTCCAGCGGACGGCTGATCAGGGGATTCGAGGAGATGTGGGGGAGCAGGTGGTCGCCGACGAAGCCGAACTGGCGCTCGGCGTCCCAGAAGACGGTGTCCATGACGCTGTGGCCGGGACGAGCCAGGACTTCGAGCCGGCGACCGGCCAGCTCGACCACGTCGCCGTCGGCGAGCGGCCGCGTGACCTGGACCGGCGCGCCCCAGCCGCGGAAGGAGCCGGATACCGACCGCAGGGCGAGGGCGATCTCCTCCGGGATGCCGCTCCGCAGCATCAGGTCGACCGCGAACTCGTCTTCGGCCTCGGCTTCATTGTCGTAGTTCGCGAGCCGCTCAGCGGCCGCGCCCAACGCCGCCACCTCGGCGCCGGAGTGCTCGACCAGGATCTCCGCCAGGCCGATGTGGTCGGAGTGGTTGTGGGTGAGGAGGATGAGGCCGATGTCCTCGATCGAGTGGCCGTGGGCGGCGATCGATTCGCTGAGGACGTCGAGGCCGCGCCCGTAGTTGGGCCCGCTGTCGATCAAGGTCAGCGGGTCGTCCTCGATCAGGTAGGCGTTCACCTTGCCGACCGCGAACGGGGTCGGCACCGGCAGCCGGTGGACACCGGCCAGCGCGGCCTGCTCGAGCGCCTGCTCCGGGGTGGTCGTCACCCGCGGATCAGCCCCAGGACCTCGTCGCGGCGGCGCTCCATGTCCTCGCGGGAGACCAGCGACTCGAGGTTCAGCCGCAGCAGGGGCTCGGTATTCGACGGCCGCACGTTGAAGTGCCAGTTCGCGTAATCGACCGAGACACCGTCGAGTTCGGAGATCTTCCCGTCGCCGTAGCGCGCGCGGATCTCGTCGAGCTTCGCCGCCTGGTCGGCCACTTCCGAGTTGATCTCACCGGAGATGAAGTACCTGGCGCGGAACTCGGACATCAGGTCGCCGATCGTGCGTCCCTCCTTCGACAACAGCTCCAGCATCAGGAGCGCCGGGATCGTCCCCGAGTCGGCGTTCCAGAAATCGCGGAAGTAGTAATGGCCGGAGACCTCGCCGCCGAATGCCGCGCCCTCCTCGCGCATGCGCGCCTTGAAGAACGCGTGGCCGACCCTTGAGAGGTCGGAGCGGCCGCCTTCGGCGGCGATCAGGTCGGGGACGGCGCGGCTGGAGCGGGGGTCGTAGAGGATCGTCGCGCCCGGGTTCTTCGCCAGGACCGAGCGCGCCAGCAGCGCGCAGATGAAGTCGCCATCGCAGAACTCGCCGGAGCCGTCGATGAAGAAGCAGCGGTCGGCGTCACCGTCCCAGGCGATGCCGAGGTCGGCACCGGTCGAGCGCACCCGCTCCATGATCAGCCGCCGGTTCTCCTCCAGCAGCGGGTTCGGCTCGTGGTCGGGGAACTCGCCGTTCGGCTCGAAGTACATCTCCTCCAGCTCCAGCGGCAGCCGCTCGAGGATCGGTCCGATCATCGGCCCGCCCATCCCGTTGCCGCCGTCGACCACGACCTTCATCGGCACCACCGCCGCCGGATCGATGAAGCCGAGCGCATGGGCGCGATATTCGTCCCAGATGTCGACCTCCTCGAGGTCGCCGCCGCCCGGCGCCGCACCGAGGCCTGCCTCGATCTCCGCCTTGACTTCGGCGATCCCGGCATCGCCGGAGAGCGGCAGGGCGCCCTCGCGGACGAGCTTCACGCCGGTGTAGGCCTTCGGGTTGTGGGAGGCGGTGACCATCGCGCCGCCGTCGAGCTCGCGGGAGCCGACCAGGTGGTAGAGCATCTCGGTGGCGACCATCCCGGCGTCGACCACGTGCGCGCCCTCGAAGATCATCCCGTCGCGCAGCTCCGCCGCCATCCGCGGCGCGGTGAGGCGCATGTCCCGGCCGAGGCCGACGCGCAGGTCACTCGCGGGCTTTTCACGCAGGCGTGACAGGACGCGCACGAAAGCCCGCCCGATGTCCTGAGCCGTCCCCTCGTCCATCTGCTCGCCGTAGAGACCGCGAATGTCGTAGGCCTTGAAGATCCCCGGATTCAGCTCCATGGCGCTCCCTTCAGCACGGCGTAGCTCTGCTCGATCGTCTGCGGCATCACTTTGGTGTCGGCGATCACCGGCATGAAGTTGTTGTCGCCCGACCAGCGCGGCACCACGTGCATGTGGATGTGGTGCTCGACCCCGGCGCCGGCGATCCGCCCCTGGTTGAAGCCGACGTTGTAGCCGTGCGGCGAGTAGACGTCGTCGAGCCGGCGGATCGCGGCCTGCGCGAGCGCCATCATCTCCGCCGTGGTCTCGGCCGGGATCTCCTGGATCGCGCCGACGTGCGCGTAAGGCGCCACCATCAGGTGCCCGTTCGTATACGGGTAGAGGTTCAGGATCACGAAGGCGCGCTCGCCGCGGTGGACGATCAGGTTGCCCTCGTCGTCATCCTGCGCGGGCTTCGCGCAGAAGATGCACTCCTCCTCGATGTCCTTGGCCGCGTCTGACACGTAGGCGAGGCGCCACGGCGCCCAGATCCTGAAATTAGCCACTGGCCGGGGAGGCTATAGCCATCCGCGTCGCCGGAACCAGGCGACCATCCCGACCAGGATGACGAACATGCCGCCGAGCACGAAGAAGAAGTCGGCGAGGTTGCCCTCCCCGGGCACTTTCACATTCATCCCCCAGATGCTCGCGATCAGCGTCAGCGGCAGGATCACGACGCTGATCGAGGTCAGGACGCGGAGGATGTCGTTGAGGCGGTGCGAGATCACCGACTCGTTGGTCTCCTCGAGCGCCTCGATCACCTCCTTGTAGTTCTCCAGCATGTCCCAGATCCGCTCGTGCGAGTCGACGATGTCGTCGAAGTAGATCTCGAGGTCGAAATCGGGGGAGAGGTAGCGCGATTTGACTTTCTCCAGGTCCCGCAACACCGGCCGCTGCGGGCGGATCACCTTGCGGAAGTTGATGATCTCCTGCTTGGCGTTGGAGATATCGCGCACGATGTCCTCGGAGCGCCCCTCGAAGATGTCGTCCTCGAGCGCATCCAGCTTGTTGCCGATCTTGCGCAGCATCGGGAAGCAATAATCGAAGCAATCGTCGACGAGGCGGTAGAGCAGATAACCGGAACCGCGGGAGAAGAGCTGCTCGCGCAGCTCCTCTTTGCCGCGGCAGCGCTCGAAGAGGTACTCGACCGGTTGCAGCGGCTGGTTCGGGATCGTGACCAGGAAGTCGGGACCGACGAAGAGGTCGAGCTCGCCCGCGCCGAGCCGCTTCGCGGCGCGATCGAAAACGGGCAGATTCAGGACGCTGAACAGGTAATCGTCGTAGATGTCGATCTTCGGGCGCTGGTTGCGCGAGAGCACGTCCTCGAGGTCGAGGGCGTGGAAGTCGAAGTGCTCCTCCAGCCAGCTGCGCTCGAGCGCCCCCGGGTGCTCGATGTTGACCCAGCGGAGGCCGCCCCACTCGATCTGCTCGACGCGCGGGGCCTGCGGCTCAGCGGCCTCGACCGGCGCGACGAGCTCGCCGCGGCGATTCCGCCGCAGGCGTGGTTTCGGAAGGTTCGGCATCGGCCGCGCCCTTCTGCTCGTCGAGGGGGAGAATCGCGATCACACGCCGTAGGTTAGCCGCCCGGGAAGCAGCGGAAACGTCATCTGCTTCGTGGTAGGCTTCGCCCACACATAAGCGCCACATCTAGAGGGGTGGAGGGACTGGCCCAGTGAAGCCCCGGCAACCATCTCGGACCTGACGGTTCGAGGCAGGTGCCAACTCCAGCAGATCAACGTGATCTGACAGATGTGGGGGACGTCCGATCGGACCTCTGCCCCACGTGGCGGAGGTTTTTGCACATAAGGGCAAAGGAAAGTGATCGGATGTCGGTAGAGAACTTGAAGTGCAAGGAGTGCGGGGCCGAGTACGAGCTCGGTGCCAGCTATTTCTGCGAGCAGTGCTTCGGCCCGCTGGAGGTCCGCTATGACCACTCGGGCCTGGACGCCGCCGAGGCGAAACGACGGATCCAGGCCGGCTCCCGGGGGATCTGGCGTTATGCCGACTTCCTGCCCTTCTCCGGCCGGCCCGGGGACCCGCTGGAGCCCGGTCTGACGCCGCTCCTGCGCACCGACCGCCTGGCCGAGCGGCTCGGGGTCGACGCCGAGATCTGGATCAAGAACGACGCCGCCAACCCGACCCACTCGTTCAAGGACCGGGTGGTCGCGGTCGCAATCGCCAAGGCCCAGGAGCTCGGCTTCCGGACCGTCGCCTGCGCCTCGACCGGCAACCTCGCCAACGCGGTGGCCGCCCACGCCGCCGCGGCCGGGCTCGAGTCCTTCGTGTTCGTGCCCTCCAACCTGGAGGAGCAGAAGCTGCTCGCGACCGGCGTCTACGGGACCAACCTGGTCGGCGTGCGGGGCAACTACGACGACGTCAACCGGCTCTGCACCCAGCTGGCCGAGACCCACCCCTGGGCCTTCGTGAACGTCAACCTGCGCCCGTACTACGCGGAGGGGTCGAAGACGCTGGCGTTCGAGACGGTCGAGCAGCTCGGCTGGGAACTCCCCGACCGGGTGGTCAGCCCGATCGCCTCGGGGTCGCTCTTCACCAAGCTGGGTCGCGGGTTCCAGGAATGGCTCGACCTGGGCCTGGTCGAAGGCGAGCAGCCGGCCTTCAACGGCGCCCAGGCGGAGGGCTGCAGCCCCGTCGCCACCGCCTTCGCCGAAGGCTGGGACGTCTGTAAGCCGCAGCGTCCCGACACGATCGCCAAGAGCCTCGCGATCGGCGACCCTGCCGACGGCCCCTACGCGGTCGAGCACGCGCGCAAGACCGGCGGCGGCATCGACGCGGTGAGTGACGCCGAGATCCGCGAAGGGATCAAGCTGCTGGCCGAGACCACCGGGATCTTCACCGAGACCGCCGGCGGGGTGACGATCGCCGTGCTGCGCAAGCTGGCCGAACGGGGTGAGCTCAAGTCGGGCGAAAAGGTCGTCGCCTACATCACCGGCGAGGGACTGAAGACGCTCGACGCGACGCGCGATACGTTCTCCATGCATGAGATCGATCCGAGTCTCGACAGCTTCGATGCCGAGTTCGCCGCCCAGGAGGTAAGTGCCTAGATGAGCGTCACCGTCAAGATCCCTACCCAACTGCGCGCCGCCACCGGCGGCCAGGCCGAGGTCGAGGTGGAAGGGTCCAACGTCGGCGAGGCGCTCGACGCCGTGTTCGCCGCCTACGGCGACCTGCGCGAGCGGATCACCCAGGACGGCACCCTGCGCCGCTTCGTCAACGTCTACGTCTCCGGCGAGGACATCCGCTTCCAGCAGGGGCTCGAGACGGCCATCAACGAGGGCGACGAGGTCACGATCCTTCCGGCTGTCGCGGGAGGGTGAGCAAACCGCCGGTCGTCGTCCTCTGCGGGGGAAGGGGAACCAGGCTCCGGGAGAAGACCGAGTCGGTGCCGAAGCCGCTGGTCGAGATCGGCGGACGGCCGATCGTCTGGCACGTGATCGGGATCTACGCGGCGCAGGGCTTCCGCAGTTTTCTCCTGGCGACCGGGTATCTCGGCGAGCAGATCGAGCGGTTCGTCGCCACCGAGCCCTGGCCCGACGGGGTGACGGTGGAGTGCGTCGACACCGGTCTCGACACGCCGACGGGCGGGCGGATCGCGGCGCTTGGCGACCGTCTGGCGAGCGGCACCTTCTGCGCGACCTACGCCGACGGGGTCGCCGACATCGACCTCGGGGCGCTGCTCCACGGCCACCGCGAGGCGGGTTCGGCGGCCACCGTGACCGTGGTCCGTCCCAACCTGCAGTGGGGGGTGGCGGAGCTGGACGGGGACCGCGTGGCGGGCTTCGTCGAGAAGCCGCGCTCCGAGCACTGGATCAACGGCGGCTTCTTCTGCTTGGAGCCGACGGCGCTCGACTACATCGGTCCCGACGCCGTGCTGGAGCGCGAGCCGCTCGAGCGCCTGGCCGCGGCGGGCCAACTGCGCGCCCACCGACACGAGGGCTTCTGGGACTGCATGGACACCTACAAGGACGCGGTGGTGCTCGACGACCTCTGGCGCGCCGGCGAAGCCCCCTGGCCCGCCTGGCATGTTGATGGGCCGAAAACTCAAGACATAGGTGAGTTTTCGGCCCATCAACAAGGTGTGGACGCGAGGACCCGTGGCTAGCGGTCGCGCTCTCGTCACCGGCGGGCACGGGTTCGTCGGCTCACACCTCGCCGCCGGGCTGCTCGCCGCCGGGACCGCGGTCCGTGTCCTCGACCGCCCCGGACCCCGGCAGACCGACCTCGGCGGGCCGCGCGCCTCGGGGCTCGACCTGCTCGGGGTCCGCGCCGAGGTCGAGCTGGTCGAGGCGGACCTGCTCGACGCCGAGAGCGTCGCCACGGCGGTGACGGGCTGTGACTCCGTCTTCCACCTCGCCGCCCAGACGATCGTCGGGGTCGCCCGCCGTTCGCCGCACGAGACCGTCGACATCAACGTGCGAGGCTCCTGGAACGTCTTCGCGGCCTGCCGTGACGCGGGCGTCGGGAAGATCGTCTTCGCCTCCTCCGACAAGGTCTACGGGACGGCGCCGCAGCTGCCCTACCGCGAGGACTTCCCGCTGCGCGCCGACCATCCCTACGACTCCTCGAAGGCGGCCGCGGACGTGATGGCGCGCGGCCTGGCGCGGGAGTGGGGGCTCCCGCTCGCGGTCAGCCGCTTCGCCAACGTCTACGGCGGCGGCGACCTCAACTTCACCCGGTTGGTGCCGGAGACGGCGATCGCGGTGGCCGATCGGCGGGCGCCACGGATCCGCTCCGACGGCGCCCCCCGGCGCGACTTCCTCCACGTCGACGACGCCGTCTCCGCCTACCTGGCGATCGCGGGCGCGCTCGACCGCGAGGGCGCCGCGGGCGAGGCGTTCAACGCGGGAGGGGATCAGCCGCACTCGGTGCGCGACGTGGTCGATCTGACCGCTGCGGTCGGCGGGGGAGAGGTGGCGCCCGAGTACGGCCCCGGTCTGCCGCCGGGAGAGATCCTCGACCAGTTCCTCGACTCGACCAAGCTGCGCGCGCTGACCGGTTGGGCGCCGGCGGTCGACCTGCGGACCGGCCTGGCCCGTACGGTGGAGTGGTACCGCGAGCATGAGGAGGTGCGTCCCTGATGTGCGGGCGCTTCACCGTCACCACCAAGGACACGAAGAAGATCGCCGACCGCTTCCAGGTCGAACTCGAGAAGGCGCTCGCCCAAGGCAAGGGCGGGAGCGGCGATGCCGGTCCCGCGGCGAAGGAGTCGACGCAAGCCGGCGATCCGGACGGCGCGTCGACCAAGGAGAAATCTCCGCCCGGCATGGGCCGCTACAACGTCGCGCCGACCCAGGAGATCCTGGTCGTCCGGTCCTCGCCTGACGAGGCGGAGGCCGAGCACGGTGAGCGCGAGGCACGGCTGATGCGCTGGGGCCTGATCCCCGTCTGGTCCAAGGACCTCAAGGTCGGTTATCGGATGATCAACGCCAAAGTCGAGAACCTGGGCAAAAGCCGCGCCTACGGGCCGCTGGTCGGAAAGTTCCGCCACCGTTGCCTGATCGTCGCCGACGGCTTCTACGAGTGGATGAAGGCGGAGGACCCGAAGCAGCCGCGCCAGCCGTGGCGTTTCACCGTCGACGGCGGTGAGCCGTTCGCCTTTGCCGGACTCTGCACGCGCAAGGAGTGGGACGACCCGGAGGAGCGTGGCGTCGACCCGGACGGCTTCCTCTACAGCGCGACCCTGATCACGACGACGCCGAACGCGGTGGTCAAACCGGTCCACGACCGGATGCCGGCGATCCTGCCGACTCCCGAGGCGGAGGCGGCCTGGCTCGACCCGCGGCTCACCACCGAGGAGGCGATCGCGATGTGCGGGCCGCTCGACCCGGCGCGGATGCAGGGCGCGCCCGCCAATCCGGCGCTCAACAAAGTCGGGAAAGGGATGGCCGAAGGGCCGGAGCTGCTGGTCGCGCCGACGGCTTGAGGCACGACGCGGGTGAGGGCTATTCGCCTTCGCCGCCGCCTTCGGCTTCTTCGGCTTCCGCCCGTTCTTCCTGTTTCAGTTCTTCGGCTTCTTCGTCGATCGCCGGCGAGACGTGATTCAGCGACCCTTCGGTTTCCACGGTCGCCTTCCCCGCCTTGGTTTCGAGCGTGCAGGAGATCTGCGCCGCGGGTGCCTTTCGGCTTTTCCAGATCGTGTAGAAGGGCAGTTCGACAGTCGTCTTGGCCTTCCCGTGCGGCAGGTAATAGAGGATGTGCTCGGTGCCCTCCTGGTATTCGGGCCAGCCCACCTTGACCCCCTGGATCGTGGTGAACTTTTCGGGCATGTCTTCGGTCACTTCTTCCAACAGCGCCAGCAGAACGCCGTGGGAGGCGAACCTGGCGATCACCGGTTCCGGTTCGAGGCCGTAGATTCCCTTTTCGGAGGAGCGCGGGTAGAGCATCCGCAGGCCGCCGGAGCTCTGGGCGATCAGCGTCCCGGTCCGCGGCGCGTGGATCGAGCAGAGGAGTTCGCCGCCGATCCGCGCGCCCTTGTCGATCTTCACCGTCGAGAGCACCCGGAAGAGCGAGTAGCCGGCGACGTTCGTCCCGGTCTCTTTGATGCTGCCGTCGACCAGCTGCATCTTCGCCGTCTTGCTGCCGGGGACGGCGACCTTCTCGGAGTCCGCGATCCTCTTCTTCTGGACGAATTCGAGGTGTGCCGCTTCACCGCCGCCGGCGCCGGAGTTGCTCAGCAGGGCAGCCGCCAGGGTGGCGATCAGGCCGACCACGACGACGATGATCGCGCCGCGCGGAATACGGTCGTCGGCCGATGCCGAGGATCGCTTTAACGAAGGGAGCTTCACTACGGCGCGACAGTATTGAAAACGGCCGACGTGCTGTCACCTCCGCCGCCCGATGGAGTACTTCTGTGACCATGCCACCAAACGCTGCAAGCTTCTCTACCACTCAGACCGTCTCGGTCCACGCCCGCTCCGTGAGCTACCTGAAGGCCGGCGAGGGACCCTTGGTGCTGCTGGTCCACGGCATGGCCGGGACGGCCCACAACTGGGATCCGGTGATCGAGCCGCTGGCGCTCCACAACACCGTGGTCGCTCCGGATTTCCCCGGCCACGGCAATTCGGATCCGGGTGGCGGCGACTACAGTCTCGGCAGCCTCGCGAGCGGACTGCGCGATCTGATGGTCGCCTTGGGCCACGATCGCGCGACCCTGGTCGGCCACAGCCTCGGCGGCGGCGTCGCCCTCCAGTTCGCCTACCAGTTCCCGGAGATGGTCGAACGGCTGGTGCTCGTCTCCAGCGGTGGCCTCGGCCCTGAGGTGGGGGCGATCCTGCGCGCCGCGGCGCTTCCCGGCGCCGACCTCTTCATCCGCGCCACGGCCGGGCCCGGTTCGGCCGCGGGCGGCTGGCTCACCGGGGCGCTCGGCAAGGTGGGCCTGCGGCCGAACATCGACCTGGCCGAGGTCGGCCGCGCCTACGCCTCGCTCGCCGACGCCGACCGGCGGAAGGCCTTCCTCTCGACCCTCCACGCGGTGGTCGACACCGACGGCCAGCGGGTGGCCGCGCTCGACCGCCTCTACCTTGCGGAAGCCCTGCCGACGCTGATCATCTGGGGCGAGCGCGACCCGATCATCCCGGTCGCCCACGGTCGCGCCGCCCACGCCCAGCTCCCCGGCAGCCGGCTCGAGGTCTTCCCCGACGCGGGCCACATCCCCCAACTGGAGAGCCCCGGCCGTTTTGCCGCCGTCCTCCAGCGCTTTCTCGACGAGACCGACCCCGCCGCATTCGACAGCACCGAGTGGCGCGCCCGCCTCGGCGGGGGGTAGGCGCTTGATCCAAGGGCGTCCGGGCGAAGGATGGGGCCCTCTCAAGCTGTCGCCCGCCTAGATCCCCGACCTCTCCAAGCTGTCGCCCGCAGCGGAAAAGGGCGGGCCGTCTCGCCCACGGCCCTGGCCGGCTGTGGCCGTGGCCGAGACGGCCGGGTATGTGGGGAGTGTGGAGGACCGGGGCGGAGGGTCACGGGGGTGCCACCGATCCGTGGCGAGACCGTCACCGAAGAGGGACCTGGTCACGAAGACGTAGGGAACTCCACCCTTCCTCCCGTGTTGTCCAACGCTCACGGACGCGTTCCGTACTTTGACCCTGCCATGGCATGGTCAAAGCGCGGAACGCGTTCTCGGGCCTTCTTTTCGGGCCCGAAAACAGGCCGAAGGTTGCGGAAAGGGTGACCTTCCCGGCATCTCCGCCACCGATCGGTCCTCCTGGACCTCACTCACGGACAAACCCGTCACGGAAGTCCGACCCACCCCCCGTCCTGTCCCGCCTTCCCCACGACCCCTCCCGTCCCGGGCGCCTCATGGCGCTCACAGCCTGCCAGGAGCGCCATGAGGCGCCCGGGACCATCTCGGACGGGTGTGGGGGTCGGGGTCGGGCGGCATCTCGGACGGGTGCGGGGGTCGGGGGCGGCCCGACCCACCTACGTCCCCGCGTACTCGCGCCAGATCTCGCCGTAGAGCTCGTGGGCGGCGGTGAACGGGGTCAGGTCCTGGTCGTGGTCCCAGCCATAGGCGTCCAGCGCTTCGCGGACGAAGGCGGCGTCGGCCCCGCGGTCTTCGAGCGCCATCACGTAGCCCGCGACGTCCCAGTGGGCGGGTCCGCGGAGGACGTCCTCGAAGTCGTTCCAGACCACGCCCCCCGGCGTCCGCAGGAGGTTGCTGAGCGAGGCGTCGCCGTGGAGCGCCTGGGTCGGGTGAGCGGTGTCGAAGACCGTGTCCGCAAGGGCGGCGAGGCGGTCGCCGAGGGATTCGACCTGCCGCGTCGGCGGCAGCCGGCGGCGCAGGCGCTCGATGTCGTCGCGCAGGTCGGCCATGGTCCCGAGCTCCCCGGAGAAGTCCGCCAGAGCGTCGTGCAGGCGGCGCAGGGCGAGGCCCAGGAGCTCGGCGTCCCAGGGCTCCATCGGACCCTCGACCTCCACCCAGGAGGAGAACGTCATCCACAGCCCGCCCGAGCGGAAGGGTCCCGGCGCGATCATCGAGCTCGGCGCCACCGCCAGTCCGGTCGGGGCGAGAAAGTCGGTGACCGCCACCTCGCGCGACAGCCACAGCCGCGGATCGTCGTGCAGGGCCACCGTCCCGCTCATCACCCGGGCGACGACCGGCGAGGGCAACATCCGGATCAGCACGTTGCTCCCCGAGTAGATGACCTCCGCGTCCCCGCACGGCAACCCGTGCTTCACCGCGATCGTGCACGCCGCCGCGAGCGCTTCGTCCTCGATCCCGAAGGTCACGCGCCCGGCCTAACCCCGGCTAGCGAACATCCTCGACCTCGATCACGACGATCTCGCCGCCCACCACGTCGGTGCGGAAGCGGACGTGCCCCTCGACCAAGACCCTCTGCGGGTCGTCGCGGTCGTACATCACCCTTGCGGGCTCGCCCGGTGCCAGCCCGTGGAGCGTGAACCGGTTCATGTACTGGTTCGTCGTGACCCGCACGGTCCCGCTTTCCGGCACCTCCAGGTCGAGCACGAATTCGATCTCCTTGGCGACCCCGTCGCGTTCGTTGCCGGTCTCCCGCATCGACACCACCGTCGCCCGGCCCCGCGCGCCCCGGCGCGCCAGCGCCTTGGCCAGGTCGGCCTCCGGGTTCGCCTTTCTCCCAAACAATCCCATCGTGAACGCGCCCGACAGGATTCGAACCTGTGACCTCATGCTCCGGAGGCATGCGCTCTATCCAGCTGAGCTACGGGCGCCTGCGGGCAGCTTAGTGGCGATCTGACCGCGTAGGCTCGCCGGTCATGGATCTGGAGGTCACGTTTCTGGGGACCGGGGCGTCGGCACCGTCGGCGCGGCGCTCGACCGCGGCGGTGCTCGTCGCGCGGGGCGGGGACCGGTTGCTGTTCGATTGCGGCGAAGGGACGCAGCGGCAGATGCAGAAGTCGCTCGGGCTGACGCAGGTCGACGAGATCTACCTGACGCACTTCCATGCCGACCACATGCTGGGGCTGCCCGGCCTGCTGAAAACGTATGACCTCACCGATCGCGAGGCGCCGCTGCGGGTGTTCGGGCCGCCGGGGCTGAAGGAACTGTTCGCGGTCCTGCGGCCGCTGATCGGGCGGCTGCGGTACCCGCTGGAGCTGGAGGAGCTCCGTCCGGGGGAGAGGGTCGACCACGACGACTACGCCGTCGAGTCCTTCGAGGCGGCCCACACCGTGCGCGCCTCCGGCTGGGCGCTGGTGGAGGACAGCCGGCCCGGTCGCTTCGATCCGGAGGCGGCGAAGGCGCTGGGCGTGCGGGAAGGGCCTGACTTCGCGCGGCTGCAACGGGGGGAGGAGGTCGAGGGCGCGCGCGGGCCGGTGACGCCCGATCAGGTGATGGGGGAGTCGCGCGACGGCCGGATCATCGTGATCACCGGCGACACGGCACCATCGCCGCAGACCGTCGCGGCCGCAGCCGACGCCGACCTGCTGATCCACGACGCCAGCTTCGCCGAGGAGGACGCCCAGCGGGCCGCCGAAACGGGCCACTCGACCGTCGGCCAGGCAGCCGCCGTCGCCGCCGAGGCACACGTGACGATGCTCGCCCTCGTCCACATCTCCGCCCGCTACCACGTCGGCAAGGTGCTGGAGGAGGCGCGCGAGGTCTTCCCCGACTGCGTCGCCCCCCGCGATTTCGACCAGATCGTGATTCCCCTCCCGGAGAAAGGAAGGCCCGAGCTGGTGACAGATGGGGCGCGGAATCGAGGCGCGGGCGGGGGCGAAACGGGCAGCCGTTGAGGCGTGCGGGCGTCCGAGGCGCGGGCGGCCGTCCGAGGAAGGCCCAGCGCCTCATCGGGTCCTGGCAGTCCGTAGCCCCCATGAGGCGCCTGGGACGTTGGGCCTTCTTCCCGAATACGTCACAAGGACGCGAGGAAGACGCCAGGAACGTCACACCTCCCGGCCCTCGGGCGCCCCAGACCCCATCGTGGTCGTCCTTTCCGACCCCTCCGGGAGCGCGGTCGTCCTTTCCCACCTATAGCGCCGCTTAGGACGACCGCGCCCGTGGGGGCGCCGCTTAGGACGACCGCGCCCGTGGGGGCGCCGCTTAGGACGACCGCGCCCGTGGGGGCGCCGGTTAGGACGACCACGATGGAGATCGGTGATGGTTCCGTCACCCTCCCGGTGACCCTCCCACCACAGCACCTTCACGTTCCCCTTATACGGCGGCCCTCTCGCCGCGGCCACGGCCTGCCCTGGGACGTGGCGAGAGGGCCGCGCCCCTGTCCCCGGGGCGTCGGCTCAAGAACTCCGCATCCGTTCCCGCCCCCAGGCCCCGCGGAATCGCCGTGAAGTGGGTCGGGGGACGCGCCGCCGGCGCTGCTACATTGACGACGTCCTTTAACCGGGTCCCGAGAGGCCAGGAAGGAAGCGGAAAATTGAGTGAGAAGGTCGTCCTCGAGCACGAGGACCTGAGGCGAACGCTGCGGCGGATCGCCCACGAGATCGCCGAGAAGAACCCGGAGCCCGCGCGGCTCGCCATCCTCGGCATCCACACCAGGGGGGCGGTGCTTGCCCGCCGTCTACACGCCACGCTCGGCGACCTGCTCGGGACAGACCTGCCGATCGGCGACATCGACATCAGCTTCTACCGCGACGACGTCGGCGCCCAGGCGCCGGCCCGACAGCCGATCGTCCACGCCTCCCACATCGACTTCGACCCCGCCGGGCGCACCGTCGTCCTCGTCGACGATGTCCTCTTCACCGGCCGCACCGTGCGCGCCGCGATCGAGGCGCTCTTCGATTACGGCCGCCCGCAGCGCGTCCAACTGGCCGTGCTCTGCGATCGCGGCCACCGCGAGCTGCCGATCCGCCCCGATTACGTCGGCAAGAACCTGCCGACCGCCCGCGAGGAGCGGGTCAACGTCCGCCTCGAGGAGACCGACGGGGTGGACCAGGTGACGATCTCCGAACCCCAACCCGTGGAGGCGATGGCATGAGGAACCTCCTCAGCATCGAGGAAGTCGATCGCGACGCGATGGAGGCGATCCTCGGGCGCGCCGAGAGCTTCGCCGAGGTCGGCCGCCGCGACATCAAGAAGGTGCCGACCCTGCGCGGCCGCACGGTGGTGACCCTCTTCTACGAGTCGAGCACGCGCACCCAGAGCTCCTTCGAGCTCGCCGCGAAGCGGCTTTCCGCCGACCTCGTCTCGGTCAAGGCCGCCGGCTCCAGCGTCGACAAGGGCGAGTCGCTCAAGGACACCGTCGCCACCCTTTCCGCCTACGACCCGGCGGCGATCGTCATCCGCCATCCCTACGCAGGCGCCGCCCAGATGGTCGCGGGCTGGACCGGGGCGGCCGTCGTCAACGCGGGCGACGGCAAGCATGAGCACCCGAGCCAGGCGCTGCTCGACGTCTACGCGCTGCGCCGCCGGCTCGGCTCGCTGGAGGGCAGGCGGATCTGGATCGTCGGCGACGTCCTCCACAGCCGGGTCGCCCGCTCCAACCTGATCGCCTTCCGGCGCATGGGCGCCGCGGTGACGCTCTGTGGCCCGCCGACCCTGATTCCGCGTGGAATCGAGGAGCTCGGCTGCGAGGTCACCTACTCCCTCGACGGACTGGAGGAGGCCGACGTCGTCTACGCCCTGCGCATGCAGCGGGAGCGGATGTCGGGCAGCTTCGTCCCCAGCCTGCGCGAGTACGCCGCCAACTTCCAGATCGACACCCGGCGCCTCGGCCCGCGCCAGCTCCTGATGCACCCGGGCCCGGTGAACCGCGGGGTCGAGATCTCCGGCGAGGCGATCGACTCGCCCCAATCGCTGATCGGCGAGCAGGTCGCCGCCGGCCTGGTGGTGCGGATGGCGATCCTCTACGAGATCCTCGCCGGGCAGCCGGAGCGCCCGGCCGCCTTCGGCGACGGGCCCGCGGCCGCCGAGGCCGCCGCGCCCACGATCGGACAGCCCGCGTGAGCGCCGCCGAGAGCCTCACCGACCTGCTCGACGCGCGGGCGGGGCAGCCGGCCGACCTGGTCCTGCGCCGGGCGAGCCTGCTCGACCCGCTCGCCGGGATCGAGGGCGTCCACGACCTGGTGATCCGCGGTGGCCGCATCGCCGAGATCGCCGCCCCCGGCGAGGCCGACGCGAACGGCGCCGAGGAGCTCGACGCCGAAGGCCTGCACGCCTTCCCCGCCTTCTTCGACCCCCACGTCCACCTGCGCACCCCCGGCCAGGAGCACAAGGAGGACGTCGAAACCGGCACCCGCGCCGCCGCCGCGGGCGGTTACTGCGGGATCATCGCGATGGCCAACACGGCGCCGCCCGTCTCCACCGCCGCCGACATCACCGCGCTGCGCGAGCAGGCGCGCGCCGGCGCTTCGGTGCCGGTCGGCTTCGTCGCCACGGTGACGGTCGGGATGAAGGGCGAGGAGCTGACCGAGATGGTCGAGCTCCGCGATGCCGGCGCGGTCGGCTTCTCCGACGACGGCCTGCCGATCCGCAACGCCGGGATCATGCTGCGCGCGCTGCAGTACCAGCGCCTTTGCGGCGGCAACATCGCCCTCCACGAGGAGGACCCCGCCCTCTCCGGCGACGGCGTCATGCACGAAGGCGCGGTCTCGGCGGCAATCGGCCTGGCCGGCGTCCCGTCGGTCTCGGAGTCGACGATGATCGCCCGTGACGCCGCCCTCGCTGCCTACGAGGACGCCCGCATCCACGTCCAGCACCTCTCGGCGAAGGAGTCGGTCGAAGCGGTCCGGGCCGCCAGGGCAGCCGGGGTGCGGATCAGTGCCGAGGCCAGCCCGCACCACCTCTGCCTGACCGACGAGGAGGTGCGCAGCCTCGACCCGCGCCGCTTCAAGATGAACCCGCCGCTGCGCCACGAATCCGACCGCCAGGCCCTGATCGCGGCGCTCCGCGACGGCACCATCGAGTGCGTAGCCACCGACCACGCGCCGCACCACGCCGACGAAAAGGAAGTCCCGTACGAGCAGGCGGCGATGGGCGTGACCGGACTCGAGACCGCCTTCGCCGCTCTTCACACGGAGCTCGTCCTTCCCGGCGTGATCGACCTGGCGCTGCTGGTCGAGCGGATGGCGGGCGGCGCCGCGCCCTTCGACCTGCCGCGCCCGACGCTCGCGGTCGGCTCGGAGGCCAACGTCGCCCTCTGCGATCTTGCCGCCGGGTGGACGGTCGGCGAGGACGGCTACGAGAGCCGCTCGTCCAACTCCTGGGCCGAGGGCCGGACGCTGACCGGCCGCGTCCTCGTCACCGTCGCCGGCGGCCAGGTCGCCTATCGCCTTCGTTCCTTCAGCCTAGGAGTCGCCCCATGACCATCGCCCCCGCCCAGCTGCTCTTTACGGCGTCCAGGGCGCCAAAAGGAACAGCGGAATGAGCGCGTACCTGCTGCTGGAGGACGGGGTGCGCTTCGACGGGGACCTCGTCGGACATCCGGACGCGATCACCGGCGAGGTCGTCTTCAACACCTCGATGACTGGGTACCAGGAGGCCGTCACCGACCCTTCCTACGCGGGGCAGATCATCGTCTTCACCTACCCGCTGATCGGCAACTACGGCGTCTCCGGCGCGGCGATGGAGTCCGAGGCGGTGCACGCCCGCGGGGTGGTCATGCGGGACGCCAAGAACCGCGAGGACGCCGCGACCGCCGAGGGCGGCTGGCTCGACTGGCTGGGGGACACCGGCACGCCGGGCATCACCGGCGTCGACACCCGCGCCCTGGTCCGTCACCTGCGCGATCGCGGCGCGATGCGCGGCGGGATCTTCCCGGCCGCGGTTCCCGAGGCCGAGGCGCGCGAACGGATCGCCGCCGAGCCCTCGATGGCGGGCGCCGACCTCGCCCGCACCGTGACGCCGGCGGAAGTCACCAGGTTCGACGGCGACGGCCCGCACGTGGTCGGCATCGACACCGGGATCAAGCTCTCGATCGTGCGCCAACTGCGCGAGCATGGCGCAAAGCTGACGCTCGCGCCCTGCGACTGGACCCCCGAGCAGGTCCTCGCCGAGGACCCCGACATCGTCTTCCTCGCCAACGGCCCCGGCGACCCGGCAGCGCTCGATTATGTCGTCGACACCGTCCGCGGGATCGTCGGCAGGCGCCCTGTCTTCGGCATCTGCCTCGGCCACCAGCTGCTCTGCCGGGCGGTCGGCCTCCAGACCTACAAGCTGCCCTTCGGCCACCGCGGTGCCAACCACCCGGTCAAGGACCTCGCCACCGGCCGCATCGACATCACCTCCCAGAACCACGGCTTCGCCGTCGAGGGACCCGGCGGTGAGCCGAAGATCGACGGCGACGAGCCGGTCCGCTGGGACACCGACTTCGGCGTCGCCGAGCTCTCGCAGCTGAACCTCTACGACCGCACGGTCGAGGGCCTCGTCCTCAAGGACGTCGCCGGCGCCACGGTTCAGTACCACCCCGAGGCGGGCCCCGGCCCGCACGACGCCCGCCACCTGTTCGAGAGGTTCCTCGCCCTCGCCGAAGACAAGGACGCCGCCTAGCCATGCCACGCCGCGACGACATCCGCAAGATCCTCCTGATCGGCTCCGGGCCGATCGTGATCGGCCAGGCCGCCGAGTTCGACTATTCCGGCGTCCAGGCCTGCAAGGTGCTGCTCGAGGAGGGCTACGAAGTCGTCCTCGTCAACTCCAACCCGGCGACGATCATGACCGACCCGGAGTTCGCCACCGCCACCTACATCGAGCCGCTCCTGCCCGGCCCGGTGACCAAGATCCTCGAAAAGGAGCGCCCCGACGCGCTGCTGCCGACGCTCGGCGGCCAGACCGCGCTGAACCTGGCGATGACCCTGCACGAAGACGGCACGCTGGAGCGGCTCGGGGTCGAGCTGATCGGTGCCGACGCGGAGGCGATCTCGCGGGCCGAGGACCGCGAGAAGTTCCGCGCGACGATGAACGAGGCGGGCCTGCGGATCCCGTGGTCGATCACCGTCGAGTCGGTCAAGGAGGTCGAGGAAGGCCTCGCCTCCGGCACGATCACCCTGCCCGCGATCGTCCGCCCTGCCTTCACCATGGGCGGCCAGGGGGGAGGCGTCGGCCACACCGAGACCGAGCTGCTCCAGGTCGTCTCCGAGGGCCTCGCGGCCAGCCCGATCAACCAGGTTCTGGTCGAGGAGTCGGTGATCGGCTGGGGCGAGTTCGAGCTCGAGGTGATGCGGGATCGCAACGACAACGTAGTGATCATCTGCTCGATCGAGAACGTCGACCCGATGGGCGTCCACACCGGCGACTCGGTCACCGTCGCGCCCGCGCAGACGCTCACCGACCCGCTCTACCAGGAGCTGCGTGACGCGGCGATCAAGGTGATCCGCGCGATCGGGGTCGAAACGGGCGGCTCCAACGTGCAGTTCGCGGTCGACCCCGAGTCCGGCTCGGTGGTCGTGATCGAGATGAACCCGCGGGTCAGCCGCTCCTCCGCGCTGGCCTCGAAGGCAACCGGCTTCCCGATCGCCAAGATGGCGGCGAAACTGGCGGTCGGTTATGCCCTGGAGGAGATCCCCAACGACATCACCCGGGCCACGCCCGCGTCCTTCGAGCCCACCATCGATTATGTGGTCACCAAGGTCCCGCGCTTCGCCTTCGAGAAGTTCCCCGGCTCCGAGGGCCGCCTCTCGACCTACATGCAGTCGGTGGGCGAGGCGATGTCGATCGGCCGCACCTTCCGCGAATCCTTCGCCAAGGCGATGCGCTCGCGCGAGCTCGACGCACGGCCCGAGTTTCCGGCCGACGACGCCGCGCTGCTGGCGGCCCTCGGCGTGCCCACCGCGGAGCGCTTCGACCAGGTGCTGGAGGCACTGCGGCGCGGCCTCGGGGTCGAGGCGGTCCACGAGTCGAGCCTGATCGACCGCTGGTTCCTGCGCGAGTTGGAGGCGCTCGCCCGCGACGGCGACGGCACCGACGGGCTCGCCCGCACCTACAAGTCGGTCGACACCTGCGCGGCCGAGTTCGAGGCGGCGACGCCCTACTACTACTCGGGCCACGAGCGGCGCGGCCCCGACGGCACCCCACCGGCCTCGGAGATCCGCCGGGACACCGGGCGCGACTCGGTGGTCATCCTCGGCGCCGGCCCCAACCGGATCGGGCAGGGGATCGAGTTCGATTACTGCTGCGTGCACGCGGCGATGACCGCGCGGGAGATGGGCCGCGACGCGGTGATGGTCAACTGCAACCCGGAGACGGTCTCGACCGACTACGACACCTCCGACCGCCTCTACTTCGAGCCGCTGACCGCCGCGGATGTGCTCGCAGTCTGCGCGGAGGAGAAGCCGGAGGGCGTGATCGTCCAGTTCGGTGGCCAGACGCCGCTGAAGCTGGCGCGGACGCTGGAAGAGGCGGGGGTGCCGCTGCTTGGCACCCCGGTCGACGCGATCGACCTGGCCGAGGACCGCGGCCGCTTCGGCGCCCTGCTGCGCAAGCTCGGCATCGCCCACCCGCCCTACGGCACCGCCCACTCGGCCGAGGAAGCCGAGGAGATCGCCGCCCAGGTCGGCTTCCCGCTGCTGGTGCGGCCGAGCTACGTGCTCGGTGGCCGGGCGATGGAGATCTGTTACTCGACCGAGGACCTGCGCGCTTATCTCGACCTCCACGTCAAGGCCGACCAGGAGCACCCGCTGCTGCTCGACCGCTTCCTCGAGAACGCGATCGAGGTCGACGTCGACGCGCTCGCCGACGGCGAGTCGGTCCACGTCGCCGGGATCATGCAGCACGTCGAGGAGGCGGGCGTCCACTCCGGCGACTCGGCCTGCGTGATCCCGCCGCTCAGCCTCGGCGAGGAGATGCTCGACGAGATCCGCGCCACCACCGAGCGCCTGGCCCTGGAACTCGGCGTGATCGGCCTGATCAACATCCAGTACGCGATCGCCGACGGCAAGCTCTACGTGATCGAGGCCAACCCGCGCGCCTCGCGCACCGTGCCCTTCGTCTCCAAGGCGATCGGGGTGCCGCTGGCCAAGGTCGCTGCGCGGCTGATGCTGGGCGAGAAGCTGGCCGACATGGACCTGCCCGACGCGCTGCCCGAGCACGTCAGCGTGAAGGAGGCGGTGATGCCGTTCGCGCGCTTCACCGGCGCCGACTCGGTCCTCGGTCCGGAGATGAAGTCGACCGGCGAGGTGATGGGCATCGCCGGGGACTTCCCGACCGCCTTCGGCAAGTCCCAGGCCGCGGCCGGGGTGGTCCTGCCACGCGAGGGCACCGTCTTCATCACCGTCACCGACACCGACAAGGCGGCGGCGACGCAGCTGGCGGCCCGGCTCCACGACATCGGCTTCCAGGTCGTCGCCACCGGCGGCACGGCGATGGCGATCGAGCGCATGGGGGTGCCGGTGCGCCGCATCAACAAGCTGAACGAGGGGTCGCCGCACGTCCTCGACCTGATCCGCAAGCGCGAATGCGACCTGGTGATCAACACGCCGAGCGGGTCCGGGGCGCGCGCCGACGGCTACGAGATCCGCACCGCGGCGGTCAAGCACGGGATCCCTTCGATCACGACGATGACGGCGGCCACGGCGGCGGTCCGGGCGATGTCCTCAGGGCGCGGGATCGACGACGAAGTCCGCAGCCTTCAGGAGATCCACCGGGCGGCCCGGGAGGCGGCGGGGCGGCCGTGAGCGCCCCCTTCGGCCGCCGGCTCTGCGAGGTCGCCGCCAACCGTGATTCGGGCGGCTACCGGGTCGTCTCGGTGATCGACCGCGAGGGCCCCGGGCCGCGCGCGGGCCAGTTCTACATGCTTGCCGCCGCCTCGGGGTGGGGTGGCCGGGACGGACGCGCCTTCCTGCCCCGGGCGATCTCGGTCGCCGCGACGCGGCCCGCCGCGGGCGGCGGTGTACGGCTCGACTTCCTGCTCGACGCGGTCGGGCCGGGGACCGCGCGGCTCGGCGAGCTGGGCGAGGGCGAGGCGGCCTGGATCACCGGCCCGCTCGGCAACTCCTTCGCCGCGCCGCGCGAGGTCTCGGCGGGCGCCGCCGGGGCGGTCCTCGTCGGCGGCGGGGTGGGGGTCGCGCCGCTCGCGCTGCTGCGCCGGCGCTTCAGCGAGCACGACGTCCCGCACCGCGTCCTACTCGGCTTCCGCGATCGGGCCCACACCGGTGGCCTGGACCTCTTCTGCGGCTCCTCAGGGGCGCTGTGCCCGGATGTGAGGTTGGCCACGGAGGATGGCCATACGGGGCTCCAGGGGCGCGTCACGGACCTCCTGCTGCCGATCCTGGCGGGGGACGACGCGCGCTCCGGGGTCGTCTACTCCTGCGGGCCGCCGGCGATGCTCGAGGCGGTGCGGACGCTCTGCGCCGAGCACGCGGTCGCGGTGGAGCTGGCCCTCGAGTCGCCGATGGCCTGCGGCTTCGGTGCCTGCTTCGGCTGCGCGGTGCCGAAGCCCGGCGGAGGCTTCCTGCGCCTCTGCGTCGACGGGCCGGTGCTGCGCGGGGACGAGGTCGAGGAGGTGAGCCACGCCTATGCCTGAGCTCTGCGGGATCGAGCTCGCCCACCCGGTGCTGAACGCGAGCGGGACCTACGACGCGATCGCCGCCCGCGCGGTCTTCGGCGACGCGCTGTTGGACGACTTTCCCTTCGGGGCCTTCGTCTCGAAGACGATCACGCCGGAGCCGCGGGCCGGCAACGCGCCGCGGCGGATCTGGGAGACGCCGAGCGGGATGATCAACTCGATCGGCCTGCCGAACAAGGGCCTCGAGGGGTTCCTGGCCGAGGACCTACCAAGGCTGGCCGAACTACCGGTGCCGCTGATCGTCTCGATCATGGCGACCACCCGCGAGGACTTCGCCCGTTGTGTCGGGCGGGTCGCGGCGCGCGCCGAGGTGGCGGCGATCGAGCTGAACGTGTCGTGCCCCAACGTCCACTCCGGCCTGATCGTCGGGGAGGACCCGAGCGAGACCGAGGCGCTCCTGGACGCCCTCCGTCCCCTCACCGAGAAGCCGCTGATCGTCAAGCTGACGCCGAACGTCGCTGCCCCCGCGGCGGTCGCCGGCGGCGCCGAGCGCGGCGGCGCCGACGCGGTGTCGCTGATCAACACGCTGAAGGGGACCGCGACCGATCCCGCCACCGGCGAGCCCGCGCTCGGCAACGGCTACGGCGGGCTGTCCGGCCCGGCGGTGCGGCCGGTCGCGCTCGAGCAGGTGCGCTCGGTGCGCGCCGCCGTCGACCTCCCGATCGTCGGCATGGGAGGGATCTCCACGGGCGCCGACGCGGCCGAATTTCTCGCCCTCGGCGCCGTCGTGGTCGCGGTCGGCACCGAGAGCTTCCGCGACCCGCGGGCGGGCGCCCGGGTCGCCGCCGAACTGGAGTCCTCACTCCGCCCAGAGCGAATTTCCGAGGCTGCACTGGACCTCGACTAGAGGTTGAGATGAATTTACGCGCAAATGGGTGAGGTCGCCTTGCGCAGGCACGACCCACGGCTATACTCGCCGCCGCATGACGACCTCTTCCGTAAAGACCTCCCTCGCGGCCCCGGAAAGGTCCCTCGATCAGAGGATGGAGGCACTCAAGCGGGCCAACGACATCCGCACGGCCCGGGCCAAACTCAAGAAGGACCTGAAGGCCGGACGCTCAAATATCCACGCGGTCCTGCTCGATCCGCCCGAGTACGTGATGACCGCCAAGGTCTTCGACATGCTCCTCGCCGTGCCCAAGTACGGACGCGTGAAGACCAATCGGATCCTCAACCAGTGCAGGATCTCGCCGTCGAAGACGATCGGCGGCCTCTCCGAGCGCCAGCGCACCGAGCTGGTCTCCCTCCTTCGCCGATAACGGCGGCTGCAAACCGGTGCATATCGCCGTCCTCGGTCGCCCGCGTGCGGAGCACGCCACGCTCCCTGCGTCCGGACGATCTGCTTGGTTTTCGCTCGCCGCTATGAATCCAAAGGTCTTCGTCATCACCGGCCCCTCGGGGGTCGGCAAGGGCACGCTGATCAAGCAGCTGCTCGAGCGCGTGCCGGACCTCGCGCTCTCCGTCTCGGCGACGACGCGCTCGCCGCGCGAGGGCGAGCGCGACGGCGTCGACTACCACTTCCTCACCGAGGAGCAGTTCCAGGAGCGGATCGCGGCGCGCGACTTCCTCGAGTTCGCCAGATACTCCGGCAACCACTACGGAACCTTGAACTCCGAGCTCGATCGCTGCCTGGAAAAGGGTCGCTCGGTAGTCCTGGAGATCGAGGTCCAAGGCGCTCAGCAGGTGCGCCAGTCGAGACCCGATTCGGTGCAGATCTTCATCGCCCCACCTGACGAGTCGGTCTTGCGCGACCGCCTCATCGGTCGAGGCACCGACTCCGCCGAAGCGATCGACAAACGCCTCAAGGTGGCCGAACAAGAGCTCGGCGCCCAAGACGACTTCGACCACCGGATCGTGAACGACGATCTGGACAAGGCGGCCGAAGAGCTGGAGTCGATAGTCCGCGCGGCCGTCAGTATCGATTCATAGGTCGGCGAGGGCGGACGCTCCATCCGCCACCGTCTGCACTAACTCGTGGTGGGGACGAGTTGATGCAGACGCTCAGGCTTGACCCCGCCATGCCCTACACTGCTTCGCCGAATGATCAAACCACGCGTAGACAAGCTTCTCGATCACTCTGACTCCCACTACGCCGCCGTTGTCGTCGCGGCGAAGCGGGCGCGGCAGATCAACAGCTACTTCCACAACCTCGGTGAGGGTGGTTTCGGCGAGTACCCGCCCCCGATGGTGGAGACCAACGCCGAGGGCAACTACCTCACGATGTCGCTGGAAGAGCTGGCCGAGGGCAAACTCAAATACGAGTACCGCAGCTAGGCGCGTAGCGCCCGGCTCGTAAGGAGCTCTATATGGCCCGGTTGTTGCTGGGTGTGAGCGGAGGGATAGCGGCCTACAAGTCGCTTGAGTTCGCCCGCCTGGCGACGCTGGCCGGGCACGGCGTCCGGGTCCTGATGACCGAGAACGCCGGCCGCTTCGTCGGTGCCGCCTCCTTCGAGGGGATCGTCGGCGCGCCGGTGCTCACCTCCGAGTTCGAGCGCGATCCGATGCGCGGCGCCTTCCCCGGCGAATCCGGGCAGGCGGGGCACGACCCGATCGGCCACCTCGAGCTGGCCGCCAACTGTGATGCCTTCCTCGTCGCACCGGCGTCGGCCAACACGATCGCCAAGCTGGCGGGTGGTTTTGCCGACTCGATGCTGGCGACGTCCTTCCTCGCCTGCACGTCGCCGCGCCTTCTCGCCCCGGCGATGAACGACCGCATGTACGCCGACGCCGCGACCCAGGCCAACCTGGCGACGCTGCGCGAGCGTGGCGTCCAGGTGATCGAGCCCGACGAAGGCCTCCTCGCCTCGCGCGGCGAGCGCGGCCGCGGCCGGCTTCCGGACCCGGAGCGCCTGCTCGCCGCGGTCGAGGCGGCACTGTCGGGGCCCGAAGCGATCCCGGCACCCCCGGCGCTCCTCGCCTCCGGCGAGCGCGGTCCGTGGGACGGCCTGCGGGTGACGGTCACCGCGGGGGGCACGCGGGAGCCGATCGACGCGGTGCGCTTCATCGGCAACCGCTCGAGCGGGCGGATGGGCATGGCGCTGGCGGCCGCGGCGGCGAAGCGGGGGGCGGAGGTGACCGTGATCGCGGCCAACGTGGCCCTGCCGGCACCGCCGGGGGTCAAGCGGATCGACGTCGAGACCACGGCGGAGCTCGCCTACGAGACGGTGGAACGGTTCGAGACCCAGCACGTGCTGCTGATGGCCGCCGCCCCCGCCGACTTCCGCACCGAGCCGATCACCGGCAAGATCAAGCGGCAGGACAGCCTCAACCTGAACCTCCAGCCGACCGAGGACATCCTGGCCGCGATCGCGGCGAGCCGCGGCGAGGGGCAGATCGTGGTCGGCTTCGCCGCCGAGCACGGGGGGGACGCTGTCGGCCGGGCCCGGGAGAAGCTCACCCGCAAGGGCGCCGACCTGATCGTCCTCAACGACGTCTCCGACCCGACGATCGGGTTCGAGAGCGCCGAGAACGCGGTCACGCTGGTCGCCGCCACCGACGAGGTCGAGGTGCCGAAGGCCGGCAAGGACGCCGTCGCCGAGGCGATCCTCGACCGGGTCGAGCGCCTCCGCACCGCCGCCCAGGCCAACAACTAGCCCGCAAAATGCCCGTTTGGCCTCGGGCGCGGGCCAGCTATACTGGCCTCAAGCTTTTCTGTCCCTATCTGTATCGCGCAGTCGAGAAGTGGGCCTGGCCCACTTTTTTTACGGCCCGATTCGGGCATCACGGAGTGAGAGCCGCCCCTTATGAGTGACCTGCAAACTGACATCCAGAGCCAACTTTCGGAGCTCGACCCGGATATCGAGCTGCTTGCCGTGGAGCAGCCGGGCGGCGAGATGCTGCGGCTTTTCATCGACCACCCCGATGGCGTGGACCTGGCACTCTGCGAACGGGTCACCCATCACCTCAACAACCTCCGCGCCGATTACGCGCTGGAGGTCTCCTCGCCCGGGGAGAAGTACCGTCGTAAGAGCGTGACCAGCGCGTCCGAGAAAGAGGAGTCGTCCCAGTGAGCAAAGAGATCGTCGACGCAGTCAAAGGCCTCGAGCAGGAGAAGGGGATCTCGGCCGACAAGCTGATGGACGCTCTCGAGGATGCCCTGCTCTCCGCCTACAAGAAGACCCCCGGCGCGGCCAAATACGCGCGGGTCGACCTTGACCACGAGACCGGCGACTTCCGCGTCTTCGAACTGATCCTGCCCGCCGAGCTGGAGGAGAAACTCCTCGCCGAAGCCGCCGAGCAGCAGGACGAGCCGGAAGTCGACCCGGAGACCGGCGAACTGAAAGAGCCGGAGGATCCCGAGCTCGACCCGGAGATGATCGCCCCTTACGAGGACCAGATCACCACCCGCGACGTCACCCCCGACGACTTCGGCCGGATCGCCGCGCAGACCGCCAAGCAGGTGATCCTGCAGCGGATCCGCGAGGCCGAGCGGCAGATGATGTACGACGAGTACCAGGACCGGGTCGGCGAGCTGATCACCGGGATCATCCAGCAGTCCGACAAGCGCTACACGCTGGTCCAGCTGCGCGAGCGGGTCGAGGCGCTGCTGCCGAAGTCCGAGCAGGTCTACAACGAGCGTTATGACCACGGGATGCGGGTCAAGGCCGTCATCACCGACGTCTCCGACTCGACCAAAGGCCCGGCGATCGTCGTCTCGCGGCGCAGTCCGGAGCTGATCAAATCGCTGTTCGAGCTCGAGGTGCCGGAGATCGCCGACCGCCTCGTCGAAATCGTCGGCGTCGCCCGCGAGCCCGGTTACCGCTCGAAGATCGCGGTCGTCTCGCACGCCGACGGGGTCGACCCGGTGGGCGCCTGCGTCGGCCCGCGCGGCTCGCGCGTCCGCATGGTCGTCTCCGAGCTCCGCGGCGAGAAGATCGACATCATTCCTTACAACGAGGAGCCCGCCCGGTTCGTCGCCAAAGCGCTCTCCCCGGCCCGCGTCCGCGAGGTGATCGTCGACGACGACGAGCGCCAGGCGACCGTGATCGTGCCCGACGACCAGCTCTCGCTGGCGATCGGCCGCGACGGCCAGAACGCCCGCCTCGCCGCCCGCCTCACCGGCTGGCGCGTCGACATCAAGTCGGAGACCGAGTTCGCCTCGGAGGAATCCGACGTCGAGTACGAGGGCGAAGAAACCTTCGACGGCCGCTGCATGGCTGTCCTCTCGAACGGCCGCCGTTGTCCGAACGCCGCGATCCCCGGCTCGACCTACTGCGGTCTACCCCAACACCAGGCGCTCTCGCGCTTCGACACCAGCCAGGTGGCGGTGCTCAGCGAGGTCTCCGACGCCGAGGTGGCGATCCTCGCCGACCCCGACGCCGATCAGGGCCAGGTCGACGAGATCGTCGCCCGCGCGGCGGCGAACTTCGTCGAGGAGGCCGAGGAGGAGGCCGCCGAGGAGTCGGTGGTGGACGAGATCGTCGACGAGGCCATCGCCGAGGAGGAGGCCGCCGAGGCCGCCGAGGATCCGGTCGAGGCGGAGCTTGCCGAGGAGGTCGCCGACGAGGCGGCGCTCGAGGCCGAAGAGGCGACCGGTGAGCCGGTCGCGGAGGAGGCTGAGCAGGCCTAGTGGCAAAGAAGCGGGTTCACGAGATCGCGAAAGCGCAGGGCGTCAGCTCGAAAGAGCTGCTGAAAGCCTTGAAAGCAGCGGGGATCGACGCCAAAGCGGCAGCCTCGAGCGTCGAGGAGGCCGACGCCCTGCAGGCGATCGGCGCCAACGGTGGCGGCGGTGCCGCCACCCAGGCGCCGCCGAAGCCACAGGAGGCCCCGGCCGCATCCGCTCCGAAAGCCGCGGCGCCCGCGGCGCCCGCCCAGGCGAAACCGGCGCCCGCTCCGCCGGGCGACGGCGCCCAGGCGACTCCCGCCGCCTCCAACGCACCGGTCAAACCGCCCGCCAAAAAGCCGGCAGCCTCGAACAAACCGGTCCGCCCCGGCGGCCCCGCCGGCGGTGGTGGCGCCGGGGGCGGCGCCGCAGGCAAAAAACGCCGTGTCGTGATCGACTCGCAGGCCGCCCGCCGCGACCAGATGGGCGGCCCGCCGCCGCAGCGCCCGCCGCGCCGTCGCGGTGGCCGCCGTCGCCGGCCGCTGCTGGAGGAGCCGCCGATGGGTCCACAGACCCCGGCCGAGCCCGAGGCGACCAAGGTCAACTCCGGCGCCACCGTGCGGGAGCTCGGCGAGGCCCTCGGCCTCGCCCCGGCCGAGGTGATCAAAAAACTCATGATGATGGGCGAGATGGCGACGCTCACCCAGACGCTCACCGACGAGTCGATCCGGGCGATCGCCGACGAGTACGACCGCAAGATCGAGATCGTCCGCGCCGCCGACGAGGAACCCGAGGAACCGGAATTCTCCGACGCCGAGGAGGACCTGGTCGAACGGCCGCCGGTGGTCACGATCATGGGCCACGTCGACCACGGCAAGACCTCGCTGCTGGACGCGATCCGCGAGACCGAGGTCGCCGCGGGCGAGGCCGGCGGCATCACCCAGCACATCGGCGCCTACCAGGTCCACCACGAAGACAAGACGATCACCTTCCTTGACACCCCGGGCCACGCCGCCTTCACCGCGATGCGGGCCCGCGGCGCCAAGGTCACCGACGTGGTGGTCGTGGTCGTCGCCGCCGACGACGGCGTCATGCCGCAGACCAAAGAGGCGATCGACCACGCCCGCGCTGCCGACGTGCCGATGTTGGTCGCGGTCAACAAGATCGACAAAGAGGGCGCCAATCCGGAACGGGTCCGCACCGAGCTCGCCCAGGAGAACATCACCCCTGAGGAATGGGGCGGCGACGTCATCTTCTGTGACGTCTCGGCGAAGAGCCACGAGGGGCTCGACAACCTGCTCGAGTCGATCCTGCTGGTGACCGAGCTGGAGGAGCTCTCGGCCAACCCCGACGCGCCCGCGTCCGGCAACGTGATCGAGTCCCAGCTCGACCCGGGCCGCGGCCCGGTGGTCACCGTGCTGGTCGCGCGCGGCACCCTCCGGGTCGGCGACTCGCTGGTTGCCGGACCGCAGTGGGGCCGGGTCCGCGCGATGCACGACTTCCGCGGCGAGGTGGTCACCGAGGCGGTTCCCGGCATGCCGGTGGAGGTCCTCGGCTTCGACGGCGTCGCCGACGCCGGTGAGTTCGTGCAGACGGTGTCCAACGACCGCGAGGCCCGCCGGCTCGCCCAGGAGCGCGCCGACCGCCTGCAGCGCGAGGCGCTCGCCCGTCGCAACGCCCGCAAAGTCAGCCTCGACGAGGTCTTCGCGCGCGCCCAGGCTGGCGACATCAAGGAGCTCAACATCGTCCTCAAGGCCGACGTCGCGGGCTCCCTGGAGGCGCTCCAGGACGAGCTCGCGAAAGTGCCGCAGGAGCGGGTCGCGATCAACATCATCCACTCGCAGACCGGCGGCATCAACGAGTCCGACGTGATGCTGGCCTCGGCCTCCGAGGCGATCATCATCGGCTTCAACGTGCGGCCCCTGGCCGACGCGCGCCGAGCCGCCAACCGCGAGGGCGTCGACATCCGGACGTACTCGGTCATCTACAAAATCACCGAAGACCTGCGCAACGCGATGGAGGGCCTGCTGGAGGCGGTCGAGGTCGAGGAGACCGTCGGCGAGGCCGTCGTCAAAGAGACCTTCAAAGCCTCGAAAGTGGGACGGATCGCCGGCTGCCAGGTGGCCGAGGGCAAAGCCGTGCGTGCCGCCAGCGTGCGGCTGCTGCGCGAGGGCACCGTGGTCTGGACCGGGAAACTCGCCTCGCTGCGGCGCTTCAAAGACGACGTCGCCGAAGTCGAGGAGGGCCAGGAGTGCGGAATCGTGCTCGAGGGCTACGCGGACGTCAAGGAGGGCGACGTGATCGAGTTCTTCCAGACCAAACAGGTCGAGCAGACCCTCGAGTAGGTGTGGCTGGTGGCCGGCGCGCGTATGCGGCGGGTCGACGAGGCAATGCGGGAAGTCATCGCCGCGGCCGTCGCCGAACTTGCCGACCCCAGGCTCGGTTTCGTCACCGTGACCGGCGTCGAGACCAGCCCTGACCTGCGCACCGCCAAGGTCTTCGTCAGCGTCCTCGGCGACTCGACTGAGCGCGACGATACGCTGGATGCCTTGCGTTCCTCCCACGGGGTGATCCAATCGCGGATCGCGGCCGAGACGCGGATGAAACGCACGCCGACCTTGACCTTCCATTACGACGATACGATCGAGAAGGGAGTGCGGATCTCCCGACTGCTCGACGAGGGTGGGGGGGACGACGAGCGATGAGCGACCTCACCACCGCCGAGGCGATCAAGACGGTCGCCGACCGGGCCGCCACCGGCCCCACCGCACAGGACGATCTCGAGGCGATGGTCGCCGAGATCCGCGCCCAGGATCGCTTCCTGCTCACCGCGCACGAGGGGCCGGACGGCGATGCGCTCGGCTCGCTGCTGGGCATGCACCACCTGCTCAAGAAGCTGGGCAAGGACTCGGTGATGTTCCTCGCCGCGAAGGAGTTCCCGCTGCCGGTCGAGTACCGCTTCCTGCCGCTGGAGGAGGTCTTCCACGAGGCTCCCGCCGACATGGCCGACCGGGTGATCGTCTTCCTCGACTGCGGCAACATCGACCGCATGCCGGTCGACTTCCTGACCAAAGGGACGAACCGCAAGTTGAACATCGACCACCACCACGACAACACCCGCTTCGGCGACGTCGACCTGGTGATGCCCGGTGCGTCCTGTACGGCCGAGATCGTCTACGACATCGCCCACCTGCTGGGCGTGCCGATCGACGCCGAGATGGCGATGCCGCTCTACGTCGGGCTGATCACCGACACCGGCAAATTCATGTACGAGAACACGAACGCCCACACGCATCGCGTGGCGGCGGAGCTGATCGACGCCGGGGTCAACGTCGACGACACCTACCGGCGCCTCTACGAGCACGTGCCGATCGAGAAGCTGCGGCTGGTCGCGCGGGCGCTCGACGGGATCGGCCGTTACTGCGACGACCGCCTCGTGGTCAGCTACATCACCGCCGAGGATTACGCCGCGACCGGCGCCGGCGAGGAGATGACCGAGGGCGTGATCGACCACCTGCGCTCGATCGAGGGGACCAAGGTAGCGGCCGTGATCCGCGATCTCGGCAACCGCGGCCGTGCCGCCCGCAAGGTCAGCCTGCGCTCCAGCGAGGGCGACGTCGACGTCTCCGCGATCGCCCGTCTGCAGGGGGGCGGCGGCCATAAGCGCGCCGCCGGATTCTCGACCGACGACGACCTGCCGACGCTCGTCGAGTTCCTCTCCGGCGAGGTCAAGGCCCAGCTCGGCGACTGAGTGCCCGGACGGGACTGGCCATGGCGCAGATCGACGCCGCCGGGGCGGTGCTGCTCCTCGACAAGCCGGCCGGGAAGACCTCGCACGACGTGGTCGCCGCGGTGCGCCGCGAACGCGGGGTGAAGGCAGGTCACGCGGGGACGCTGGACCCGTTCGCCACCGGACTGCTGCTGGTCCTCCTCGGCCCGGCGACGCGCCTCCAGCGCTTCCTGGTGGGCCTGCCGAAGACCTACCTGGCGACCGCGCGACTCGGCTGGACCTCGACGACCGGGGACCCCGACGGCGAGCTGACCGAGACCGGCGTGGTCCCGGCGTCGCCGGCGCTGCCGACCGGGACCGTCCGCCAGCGCGTGCCGATGACCTCGGCGGTGCGGGTGGGCGGCGAGCGCCTCTACAAGAAGGCCCATCGGGGAGAGACGGTTGAGACGCCCGTGCGTGACGTGCAGGTCCACCGCGCCGAGCTGCTCTCCCACGGCGACGGCCACGCCCACTACGAGATCGAGTGCAGTGCGGGCACCTACGTACGCACGTTGATCGAGACGCTGGACGACGCCTACTGCTCGGATCTGCGGCGCGTCGGGGTCGGTCCGTTCCGGATCGAGGACGCCGGGAGCGAGGTCCCGATCCCCGTGGTCGCGGAGCTGGTGCCGGCCGTGAGCGACGCCTTGCGATGATGCGCGGTCACTGATGTCGATCAAGGTCACCCCCCTGGATCAGGCCGCCCCGCGCGCCCGCGACGTAGCCATCGGCACCTTCGACGGCGTCCACCTCGGCCACCGCGCGGTGATCGAGGGTATGGACACCGTGCTCACCTTCGAGCCGCACCCTCTGGAGGTCCTGCATCCCGACGCGGCGCCGAAGCTGATCAACTCGCTCGCGGTGAAGCGGGACGTGATCGACGGTCTCGGGGTCGAGGAGCTGGTCGTCATCCACTTCGACGAGGAGTTCTCCCACCGCAGCGCCGAGGACTTCATCGATTACGCGCTGGTGGAGAAGCTGGGGGCGCGGCGGGTCGCGGTCGGCGAGAACTTCCACTTTGGCGCCAAGGCGCGCGGCACGCCGGCGATGCTCGCCGCCCACCCGGAGTTCGAGACCCGGATCCAGAAGATGGTCGAGGTCGACGGCGAGACCGTCTCCTCCTCGCGCATCCGGGCCGAGATCGCGGCGGGGGAAATGGAGAGCGCTCGCCGGTGCCTCGGCGTGCCCTACATGCTGGAGGGCGAGGTCGTCGGCGGAGAGCGGCGCGGTCGCGAGCTGGGCTTCCCGACCGCCAACCTGGTCCCCGACCCGCGGCTCGTCACGCCCGGCCACGGCGTCTACGCGGCGTTCGCCAACGGCCATCCGGCGGCGGTCAACGTCGGCACGCGCCCGACCTTCGACTCCGACCTCGGCGTCCTCATCGAGACCTACCTGATCGACTTCTCCGGCGATCTCTACGGCCAGAACCTGCGCGTGGCCTTCGTCGAGAAGCTGCGCGACGAGCTCGCCTTCGACGACGTCGATGCCCTGATCCGGCAGATGCACGCCGACGTCGAGGACGCCCGCCGCATCTGCGCCGATTTCACCGAGACGGCCGCGCGCGGCGGCTGACCCGAGCGCTGTGCTACCTTGCTGCGAGCCGCGACCCGAGAGGGCCGCGCTTTTTACGAGATGAGCCTGACCAAAGAGAAAAAAAGCGAGCTGATCGGCAAGTACGGCCGCAGCGACGGTGACACCGGTTCGGCCGAGGTCCAGGTCGCCCTGCTGACCGAGCGGATCAACGAACTCACCGATCACCTGCGCACGCATGCCAAGGACCACCACTCGCGCCGCGGCCTGCTGATGCTGGTCGGCAAGCGCCGGCGGATGCTCCGTTACCTCGAGCGTACGGACCTGGAGCGTTACCGCGCCCTGGTCGCCGACCTCGGCCTCCGTCGCTAGCGATGATCTCCGTCGGCGACGCGGCTCCTGACTTCACCGTCAAAGACCAGGACGGGGAAGAGGTCTCCCTCGCCGACTTCAAGGGCCGCAAGGTCCTGATCGCCTTCTACCCGCTCGACTTCAGCCCGGTCTGCTCCGACCAGCTCTCCATTTACCAGGAGGGCATCAAGGGCGAGCTCGCCGACGCCGGCATCACCCTCGTCGGGCTCAGCGTCGACAGCCCCTACGCCCACAAGGCGTTCCAGGAGAAGCTCGGCATCGACACCGTCCTCCTCTCCGACTTCGAGCCCAAGGGCGCGACCGCCAAGGCCTTCGACTCCTACATCGACGCCGCCGGCATCGCCAACCGCACCCTGGTCCTCCTCGACGAGGACGGGGTGGTCGCCTGGACCTACGAGTCCCCGAGCCCGGGTGAGTTCCCAGGCCCGGACATCGTCCGCCAGGCAATCAGCGCCTAGGCATTCGTTCGACGGCCGCCGCCCGCGGCCCCTGCACCCGTCCGAGTCACCTCCCGGGCGCCTCATGGCGCTCCTGGCAGGCTGTGAACGCCATGAGGCGCCCGGGACGGTAGGAGGTGGGACTCCCGTCACGGTCCCGTGTGGAAGAGGGATCCAGAGGGTCCGATCCGTGACGAAGAAGCCAGGAACGTCACCCTCCCGGATCCTTTCGTCTCTTCTCGGGCCTGAGAGAAAGGCCCGGGGACGCCCTGCGTGTCTTTTCCACCGTATGGGGTGGAAAAGACACGCAGGGCGTCCGTGACGGTTGGTCAACACGGGAGGAAGTGAGGAGTTCCCACGGCACTCCGCGCATACCCGGCCGTCTCGGCTGCGGCCACAGCCGGCCAGGGCCGTGGACGAGACGGCCGCGTCCCTTTCCCCGGGCGACAGCTTCAAGAGTCCCATCCCTTCCCGGGGCGCCAGCCTGGGCCCCGCCGTCCCGACCAAGACCCCGCCTCAAATCTGCCTGGATTTGCCCCATATGCGAGGGGTTGTACTCTTCCGTGGGAATAGGAACGAGAGTTCTGTAAGAAAAGCTATGGCCGTCATCCGGGCGGCCGGAGGTAAAAAATCTCAATGAGCATGTTTGACGTGACCCGGGTCACGGCAGAGGTCGGCGACAGCACGATCTCCTTCGAGACCGGCAAACTCGCGAAGCAGGCGAGCGGCGCCGTCGTGGTGCGCAGTGGCGACACGATGGTCCTCAATACCGCGACGATCGGCGGGCTTCGCGACGTAGACTTCCTTCCCCTCACCGTGGACGTCGAGGAGCGGATGTACGCCGCGGGAAAGATCCCGGGCTCGTTCTTCCGTCGCGAGGGCAAATCGGGCGAGAAGGCGACGCTGACGGCGCGCATGATCGACCGGCCGATCCGCCCGCTGTTCCCCAAGGGCTGGCACTACGAGACCCAGCTGATCGCGATGCCGATGTCGGTCGACGGCGTGCACCCCTACGACATCCTGGCGATGAACGGCGCCTCGGCCGCGCTGGCGATCTCTCCGGTTCCGGTCGCCGCCCACGTCGGCGCGGTCCGGATCGGCAAACTCGACGGTGACTTCGTCGTCAACCCGCCCGAGGAGACCCACGAGGAGCTGGAGCTCGACTTGATCGTCGCCGGCACCGACGAGGCGATCCTGATGGTCGAGGCAGGCGCCCAGGGCGTCACCGAGGCCGAGATCCTCGACGCCCTCGACATCGCCCATGGCGAGATCAAGAAGCTGACCGCCGCGATGGAGGAGCTGCAGCAGAAGGCCGGCAAGGAGAAGCTCCAGGTCGACGCTCCGTCGCTCGACGAGGGCCTGCTCAGCAGTATCCGCGCGTCGCACGGCCAGGCGCTGGTCGACGCGATCGCGACCGAGGGCAAGCTCGAGCGCTACGAGGCGATCGACAGGGTCAAGGACGAGGTCGTCGCCCATTACGCGCCCGAGACCGGCGACGAGGAGGCCGTGGCCGCCCGCAAGAACGAGGTCGGCGCCGCCTTCGACTCGATCGAGAAGGACACGATCCGCAAGGCGATCGCGGTTGACAAGAAGCGCCCCGACGGGCGCGCTCAGGACGAGATCCGGCCGATCGAGACCGAGGTCGACATCGCCCCGCGCGTCCACGGTTCGGCGCTCTTCACCCGCGGCGAGACGCAGATCCTCTCCAACGTCGCCCTCGGGACGACGCGGATGGACATGCGGATCGACACGCTCGGGCTGCAGACCACGAAGCGCTTCTGGCACCACTACAACTTCCCGCCCTTCTCGGTCGGGGAGGCGGGCTTCATGCGCGGCCCGAAGCGGCGTGACATCGGCCACGGCGCGCTCGCCGAGCGGGCCCTGGCGGCGACGATCCCGAGCGAAGAGGACTTCCCGTACGTGATCCGGGTCGTCTCCGAGACGCTCGAGTCGAACGGCTCCTCGTCGATGGGCTCCGTCTGTGCCTCCTCGATGGCGCTGCAGGCCGCGGGCGTCCCGGTCTCCGCACCGGTCGCCGGCGTCGCCATGGGCCTGATCAAGGAGGGTGACGACTACATCGTCCTCACCGACATCGCCGGCGTCGAGGACCACCTCGGCGACATGGACTTCAAGGTCGCCGGCACCGCCCAGGGCATCACCGCCCTGCAGATGGACATCAAGATCACCGGCGTCACCTTCGACATCCTGCGCGATGCGCTGGACCAGGCCCACAAGGGCCGCCAGTTCATCCTCGGCAAGATGGCCGAGGCGATCGACGGCCCGCGCGAGAAGCTCTCGCCGCACGCCCCGGCGATCGAGTCGATCAAGATCGACCCGGAGAAGATCGGCGCCGTGATCGGCAAAGGCGGCGAAACGATCCGCGGTCTGTGTGAGGAGTTCGAAGCCGAGATCGACGTCGAAGACGACGGCACGGTGCGGGTCTACGCGCCGACCGGCGAACTGGTCGACGGTGTGGTCCAGCGGATCACCTCGATGACCAAGGAGGCCGAGATCGGTGATCGCTACGACCAGGCCAAAGTCGTCAAGACCACCACGTTCGGCGCCTTCGTCGAGCTGGTCAAGGGCACCGACGGCCTGCTCCACATCTCCAACGTGAAGCCGGGGGAGAGGGTGGACTCGGTCGACGACGTGCTGTCGAGCGGCGACCTGATCGACGTCACCGTGGTCGAGGTCGACAAGGAGCGCGGCCGGATCGGCCTGCGCCTCACCGCCGACCCCTCGGTCGCGGGCAAATCACCCGAGGAACTGGCGTCGGTCGGCTCCGGCGACGGCGGTCGGCGCGGCGGCGGCGACCGTGGCGGCGATCGCGGCGGCCGCGGTCGGGATCGTGACCGTGGCGGGCGCGGCCGCGAACGCGAGCGCCGTAATTGAGCGCTCGCGTCACCACCCTGGACTCGGGCGTCCGGGTCGTCACCGAGGAGGTTCCCTCGGTGCGCTCGGTCGCGCTCGGGCTCTGGGTGCGCACGGGATCCCGTAACGAGACCCCGGCACAGGCCGGGGTCTCGCACTTCCTCGAGCACCTGCTGTTCAAGGGGACGAAGCGCTACTCGGCGATCGAGATCTCCGAGCTCTTCGACGGGCTCGGCGCCTCGGTCAATGCAGCGACGGGCAAGGAGACCACGCACCTCCACGCCCGCTTCCTCGACGAGCACACCGAGGAGGTCTTCGACCTCTTCTCGGAGATGCTGCTGGCGCCGACCTATCCGGAAGTGGACTCGGAGCGCCAGGTGGTGATCGAGGAGATCGCGATGTACGACGACGAGCCGCAGGACCGCGTCCACGACGTGCTCGCCGACGCCGTCTTCGGCTCGCACCCGCTCGGCCGCCGCGTGCTCGGCGAGGCGGACGTGATCGCCAACATCCCGATCCCCGACATCGAGGCCTACCGCGGCAATCGTTACGCCGCCTCGGAGATCGTGGTCGGCGCCGCCGGGCACCTCGACCACGACTCAATTGTCGCCCTGGCGGAAAAGTTCGTGAACCCGCCGACCGAGGGTGGCGGCGTCGCCGCGCCGGTCGAGCTGACCGAGGCGCCGCGCCTCTGCTTCCTCAGCAAGGAGACCGAGCAGTACCACATCTGCTTCGGGGCACCCGGCATCGACCGGCACGACGAGCGGCGCTTTCAGCTCGCCGTCCTCGACGCGATCTTCGGCGGCTCGACCTCCTCGCGGCTCTTCCGCGAGGTGCGCGAGAAGCGTGGCCTCGCCTACTCCGTCGGCTCCTACAACGAGCAGTTCACCGACCAGGGCCTGGTCGCCACCTACGTCGGCACCCGGGAGGACAACGTCGAGGAGGCCTGCGCGATCATCGGTGCCGAGCTGGCGCGCCTGCGCTCCGAGCCGGTCTCGGCGGAGGAGCTCCACCGGGCCAAGGAGAGCGTCAAGGGGAGGCTCGTCCTCTCCTCCGAGTCGACCGCGGCGCGGATGACGAGGATCTCCCGCTCGGTCCTGTTCGGCCAGCCGATCGAAGAGCTCGACGAGATGCTGGCGAAGATCGACGCGGTCGACGTCGACCAGCTGACCGAGCTGGCGGTCGAGCTCTACGCCGCCGAGCGCCTCTCGGCCGCCTGCGTCGGCGCCGACGAAGACCGCTTCCGGGCCGCCCTGGCGCCGGTCTCGGAGGCATTGGTCGCGGCATGATCCAGGTCGCCGTCTCCGGCGCCGCCGGGCGGATGGGCGCCACGGTCGTCAACGCGGTCGAATCCGCCGACGACCTGAAGCTCAGCGGCAAGGCCGACCCGGCGCTCAAGGTGCCGCTCGCCGAGGTGCTGGAGGAGGCCGACGTGGTCGTCGACTTCAGCGTCCCGGCGACGGCGCTCGACAACGTCAAGGAGTGCCTGGCGGCGGGCGTCCACGTCGTCGTCGGCACCACCGGCTTCGACCTCGACGCGGCCAAGGCGGCCGCCGAGGCCTCCGCGGCCAACTGCTTCGTCGCGCCCAACTTCGCGATCGGCGCGGTACTGATGATGGTCGTCTCGCAGACGATCGCAAAGCACATGCCCGACGCGGAGATCATCGAGCTCCACCACGACAAGAAGCTCGACGCCCCGTCGGGGACCGCGGCGCGCACCGCCGAGCTGATCAACGCGGCGGGAGGGAAGGTGCGCGAGCCGATCCACTCGGTGCGCCTCCCCGGCCTGGTAGCCCACCAGGAAGTGATCTTCGGCGGCCTCGGCCAGACGCTCTCGATCCGCCACGACTCGATCGACCGCTGGTCCTTCATGCCCGGCGTCCTGCTGGCCGTGCGCAAGGTGCCGACGCTGCCCGATCACTTCACGGTCGGGCTGGAGAAGCTCCTCTAGATGTCCGCCGTCCGCGCCGGCGAGGTACCCTGGTGGCGATGAAGGAGCTGCGAGGAGTCCTCACCGCGATGGCGACCCCGTTCGACGAGTCCGGAGCGGTCGACAACGACGGCGCGCGCCGCCTGGCGGCGCACCTGCTCGAGCACGGCTCGCACGGGCTGGTGGTCGGGGGCACGACGGGCGAGTGCCCGACGCTGACCGACGGTGAGACGGTCGAGATGCTCCGCGCGGTGCGCAAGGAGGTCGGTGACGAGACGCTGCTCGTCTGCGGCACCGGCACCAACGACACGCGCCACTCCTGCGAACTGACCAAGATGGCGGCCGACGCGAGCGCCGACGCCTCACTGGTCGTGGTGCCTTACTACAACAAGCCCAACCCGGCCGGAATCCGCGCCCACTTCGAAACCGTGGCCGCAGCGGTCCCGGACCTGCCGATGATCATGTACAACATCCCCTCGCGGGTGATCGTCAACGCCGACACCGCGCTCCTCGGTGACCTCGCCGCGGTCGACAACATCGTCGCCGTGAAGCAGGCCAACGACGACGAACTCGGACCGATCGAGGGCCTCGCGATCCTCGCCGGCAACGACAACACGTACCTGCGGGTACTCGAGTTCGGCGGCGCGGGCGTGATCTCGGTCGCCTCGCACGTCGTCGGCGACCGGATGCGGGCGATGTGGGACGCGGCGCAGGACAACGACTTGAACCGGGCGCGGGAGATCGACGCCGAAGTGACCCCGATCTACCAGGGGCTCTCGGTCACGACCAACCCGATCCCGCTGAAGGCCGCGCTGGAGATGCTCGGCCTCGCCCCCGACCGGCTGCGCCTGCCGCTGGTCTCCGCCGACCCCGAGCAGCGGGCGGCGGTACGGACGGCGCTGGAGGGCATCGGGCTCTCCCTCGTCGCCGGCTGAAGAACTTCAACAGAAAGAGATTGATCAGTGCCCAGTAAGAAGCTCCGAGTGCTGCCGCTTGGCGGCCTCGGTGAGATCGGCAAGAACATGACGGTCGTCGAATACGACGGCCGCATCGTGATCGTCGATACCGGACTGATGTTCCCGACGGCGGAGATGCACGGCATCGACCTCGTCCTCCCTGACTTTTCCTACCTGCGCGGGCGGATCGACGACATCGAGGCGATCGTGCTGACGCACGGCCACGAGGACCACGTCGGAGCGCTGCCCTACGTGCTGCGCGAGATCGGCATGCCCCCGGTCATCTACGGCGGCATGCTGACGATCGGCATGGTTCGCTCCAAGCTGGACGAGCATAAGCTCGGCGACAAGGCGAACCTGGAGGAGCTGCCGGCGGGGGAGAAGGTGCGGCGCGGGCCGTTCGAGCTGGAGCTCGTCCACCTCGCCCACTCGATCCCCGACATGCGCGGCGTCCTGATCGGCACCGACCTCGGTCGGGTGCTGATGACCGGCGACTATAAGTTCGACCAGACCCCGGTCGACGGACGTCCGGCAGACATCTCGCGCCTGGCGCAGATCGGCAGCGAAGGGCTGACGTTGCTCTGCGGCGACTCGACCAACGCCGACCGACTGGGGGTCGCCCCGTCGGAGTCGAGCGTCGGACCGGCGCTGCTGCAGCAGTTCTCGCTCTGCGAGGGCCGGATCATCGTCACCTCCTTCGCCTCCAACATCCACCGGGTGCAGCAGGTGATCGATGCCGCCGTCGCGCTCGACCGCAAGGTCGCCCTCGTCGGCCGCTCGATGCGAAAGAACTTCAACATCGCCTCCAACCTGGGGATGGCGCGGGCACCACAGGGCACCTTCATCCAGCCGCGCGAGATCGAGAACTTCCCCGACGAGAAGGTCGTCGTCGTCTCCACCGGGAGCCAGGGCGAGCCGCTCTCGGCCCTGCGGCGGATGGCCAACAACGACCACCGTGATGTACAGCTGCACGCCGGCGACACGGTGATCTTCTCGGCCACGCCGGTGCCCGGCAACGAGCGCGCCGTCAACGAGACGATCGACCGCATCTACGAGATCGGGGCGAAGGTGATCACGGCCAAAGACGCGCCGATCCACGCCTCCGGCCACGGCTCCCGCGAGGAGCTGAAGCTGATGCTGAACCTGACCAAACCGCGCTACGTGATGCCGGTCCACGGCGATTTCCAGCGGATCCGCCTGCACGCCGAGCTGGCCGAAATGGTCGGGATCGAGGCCGAGAACATCT
This sequence comes from Actinomycetota bacterium, assembly GCA_018268415.1. Taxonomy (GTDB): domain Bacteria; phylum Actinomycetota; class Thermoleophilia; order Solirubrobacterales; family 70-9; genus VAYN01. The sequence goes on from JAFDWO010000043.1 coordinate 41,843, forward strand.
TCAAGGGCCGCAACGGGCTGCCACTGGAGATCGACGAGTCCGGCGCCCGCTTCGGCGACGATATGCACGTCGGCACGATGTACGTCGACGGCGTCAACATCGGCGACCCCGACGACGCCGCCCTGCGCGATCGCCGCGAGATCTCCGCCGACGGCATCTTCATCGTCGTCGTGACTGTCTCCGGCGACGATGGCTCGATCGTCGCCGACCCCGAGGTCATCCTCCGCGGCGTCGCCTTCCTCGACGGGGCCGAGAACACCGTCGAAGACCTCAAGGACCTGGTCGAAGACGCCCTCGAGGACGCCGCCGACAACGGCACCCGCGAGCCCGACCTGATCCAAGAGGACCTCCACGACGCAATTGGCAAGTTCGTCTGGCAGCGCCTCCGTCGCCGCCCGATGATCCTCCCGGTCGTCATCCAGGTCTGAGGGGCGCCGCGCCCGGGGAAGCTGTCGCCCGGGAAAGGCCGCTACCGCTTCAAGCTGCGCCCGGAGAGGGATGGAGCCTCGCCAGACTGGCGTTCGCACTTTGCCCTGACCGGTACGGCAGAGTGCGAACGCCTCGGGACGGGGCCTCGGGAAGCCGCCGCCCGGGGGAGGGATGGAGCGCTTGAAGCTGTCGCCCGTGGGGGAAGGGATGCGACCAGAGGAGGCTGACGCCCCGCGGGGCGAGACCCCCCGGCCCCCTCGAGCTGTCGCCCCCAGGCGAAAGGGATGCGGCCCCCTCAAGCTGTCGCCTCCAGGCGAAAGGGATGCGGCCGTCTCGTCCACGGCCCGGGCAGGCTGTGGCCGTGGCCGAGACGGCCGGGGGTGCGGGGAGCGGGCGGGGGAGAGCACGGAAGGCCCCCGCGGGAGGGTGCGGGCGAGTGAGGCGGATCCCTCACGCGATGGACACGGCGCTCCCACGGATCCGTGACGGGCGTCCCAGGACCCCCCGATCCCGGCGTCCGGGGGCCGGAAGGTGCCACGGATCCCCCCCCCGATCCCGGCCCCGGGGGGCCGGACGGTGCGACCGTTCCGTCACGGGACCGTCACCGAAGAGGGACCTTGTCACGGAGACGTAGGGAACTCCACGCCTCCTCCCGTGTTGTCCAACGCTCACGGACGCGTTCCGTACTTTGACCCTGCCATGGCAGGGTCAAAGTACGGAACGCGTCCTCGGGCCTTCTTTTCGGGCCCGGGAACGAACCGAAGGTTGCGGAAAGGGTGACGTTCCCGGCGTCTTCGTGACCGATCGGGGCGAAGTGCGGCCTCTCCCGCACGGACCCGTCACGGAAGTCCGACCTCCCCCCGTCCTGTCCCGCCTTTTTCACGACCCCCTCCCGTCCCTGTGTCGTCTTTTTCACGACCTCCTCACGTCCCTGTGCCCGCCTTCCCCACGACCCCCTCCCGTCCCCGTGCCCGCCTTCCCCCCGACCGCCCTCCCGTCCCGGGCGCCTCATGGCGCTCACAGCCTGCCAGGAGCGCCATGAGGCGCCCGGGACGCATCTCGGACGGGTGCGGGGGTCGGGGTCGCGGCGCGACACGGACGGGTGGGGCGGCCGGGGTCGCGGCGCGACGCGCCGCCACGACGCAACTCGGACGGCCGCGCCGCCTGGGCCACGCCGCACCTCGGACGGGCGCACGGGCCGGTCGCGCGGCATCTCGGACGGCCGCCCCGGCCGCGGGCCGCGCGGCAACTCGGACGGCAGGAGGCCCGAGGTCGGGTGCGACTCGGACGGACAGAAGAGCCGGGGTTGCACCCCCATCCGCCGCGCTTTCAAACGTCCGAAAAACGGCAGAAAAAAAGCCCGCCGGGACAGTGTCTGGGGAGAATCCCGGCGGGCTAGTGTCTCGTCCACCGGCAAATCTAGGGACGGGAGCTTAAGGCGTCCTAAAAGATTGAGGATGAATGCTTCTTTTCGGCGGTCTCGGGGACGGCGAGCGGGATGCGGGCGCGGAAGAGGGCGCCCCCGGCCTCCGATTCGGCGGCCTCGACGGTCCCGCCGTGGGAGGCGGCGACAGCGTTGACGATCGCCAGGCCGAGCCCGGTGCCGGTTCCACGGGCGGTGTCGGCAGGGCCTTCGCCGCGGACGAAGCGATCGAAGATCTGGGTCCTCATGCCCGGTGGGATCCCCGGCCCGTCGTCGGCGACCTCGACCACCGCGTCGTTCCCCTGTCGGGAGAGCCTCAGCTCGATCGTCGCTTCCTCCGGGGTGTAACGGGCGGCGTTGTCGAGGAGGTTGAGGATCATGCGGTGGAGCTCGTCGGCGCTCCCCTCGACCCACAGCGGCCGGTCGTTGTCGATGACGAACTCGCGCGCGCCCATCAGCGGCGCCGCCTCGAGGGCCGCATCGCCGGCTATTTCGGCGAGATCACAGCGCTTGTGGGCGGCGAGGCGCCCGGCATCGGCCCGCGCCAGCAGCAGCAGGTCGGAGACCAGCCGGCTCATCCGCCGTGAGGAGCGCAGGGCCGAGTCGACCACCTCGCGATCTTCGGCCTGTCCCGGCCCGCCGAGCGAGGCCTGCAGCAGCTCCAGGTTGGCGAGCACGCTGGTCAGCGGCGTGCGCAGCTCGTGCGAGGCATCGGCGACGAATTCGCGCTGCTGCTGCAGTGCCTGCTCGCGCTCGGATCGCGCCGCGTCAAGCGACCGAAGCATGCGCTCGAGCGTGTCGGCAAGCTCGCCCACCTCGTCTTCGACCGGGGGCCGCGGCATGTGGCGGGAGGGATCGCGGGTCTCTGACACCTCCTTGGCGCTCGCGGTCAGCGCCGCGATCGGCCGCATCGCCCGCGACGCGATCGCCACGCCGGCCAGGCACGCGAGGCCGGTCCCGCCGATGATCCCGGCCAGGATCAGGAACCAGATGCGGTCGATCGTGTCTTCGATGTGGACCGTGCTGCGGCCGTACTGGACGTAACCGGTGAGGATCCCTTCTTCCGAGAGGACGGCGGTCACGATCCGCATGCCGTTGCGTTCGATCGTGCCGGTCCGTTTCGGCGGCGCCCCCAGGCGATCCCCTTCCAACTGGCGAAGTTCGCGCCCGGTGCTGTCGAAGACCCGCAGCGAGGCGTCCTCGGTGGCCACGTAGCCCGCGAGTTCGTTCGGGACGACGACCGGTTCCGCGCCGACCAAGGGCCGGACCACGCGGAGTTCGCGCTTCAGGCTTTCGACCGCCGTGTTGACCTCGTTGTTGAAATCGTCGCGAATCCGCGTGGTGGCGATCTGGCCGATGACGCCGCCGAAGATCATCAGGATCACCAGCGTCAGGCCCGCCGAGACGACGGCCAGGCGCCAGCGGACGGGCCAGGCGCGGGGATGCACGACTCGCCGCAGCCAGGCCGCGGTGCCGGTGCGCGCCGCGGCGACCATCAGTCTTTGAGGACGTACCCCGCGCCGCGTTTGGTGTGGAGGAGGCGGTCCTCGCCGCCGGACTCCAGCTTGCGTCGCAGGTTGGAGATGAAGACGTCGATGGTGTTCGTCGCCGCCATCGGGTCGTAGCCCCAGACTTCGTCAAGGAGGCGCTCACGGGAGACGACCAGGCGCTCGTTGCGCATCAGGAACTCCAGGAGCTCGAACTCGCGGTTGGTCAGCTCGATTTCGCGATCGCCACGGTGGACCTCGCGGGTGTCCGGGTTGAGCTGCAGATCGCCCACTTCCAGCGAGGCGGCGCCGCGCGGAGGCCGGCGGCGCAGCAGGGCGCGGATCCGGGCCAGGAGCTCCTTGCGCTCGAACGGCTTCACCAGATAATCGTCGGCGCCGGAGTCGAGGCCGGTGACGCGGTCCTCGGTCTCGGCGCGGGCCGTGAGCATCAAGATCGGCACGTCGCCCTCCTGGCGCAGGCGGCGGCACACCTCGATCCCGTCCAGCCCAGGCAGGCCGAGGTCGAGCACGACCAGGTCGGGGACGAACCCGACCGCCACGTCGAGGGCCTCGACGCCGTCGGCGGAGGTGCGAACCTCGTAGCCCTCGTTGCGTAGGGAGCGACGCAGGACGTCGGCGATATCGGCGTCGTCCTCGACGACGAGAACGCGACCGCCCTGCTGAACCTCGGGATCCGTGCTGAGCATGAAGCCGAATGTTAAACCGGTTTCCGTGCGCTTTGCGGTCCTTTTATGGCGAATTTAGTGCGGCTTTGCGGGCTGGACGACAAGGCGGACAGGGGATGGGGGATCGGCGTCGAAGTCGGACCCGTGTTCGAACGACAGAAGCGCGCCCCTGCCCGTAAAGCTCCAGCCCGCAAAGCGAAAGGCAAGGCCAAACGCGGCAAAGCGGCCAAATCGCGCGGTGGAATCCACCTCTTCGAAGGCCTTGAGCAGCGTCATCTCGACCTGATCGGCCTCTTCCTCATCGCCGCGGGGATCTACCTGCTGTTCGTGCTCTTCTTCGGCTGGGAAGGGGGGAAGGTCGGTTATGGGGTCGAAACCGCGCTCCTCTACCTGTTCGGCTCCGTCGGCGCCCGGATCGTCACCCTGCTGATGCTGGTCGGGGGCGGGATGATCCTCACCGGGACCTCGATCTCGGCGCTCGCGCGCGGGATCGGCCACGGCCTGCGGACGCTGTTCTTCGGCGGGGTCAAGGGCAGCGAAGCGACCGCGCGCACCGTTCGCCAGGGCTCCGAGGAATGGCGCAAGCGTCGCGACGAACGGAGCGCCGAGACCAAGGCGGCGGCGACCGACGTGATGCAGGACTACCCGGACGAGGACGACGAGAGCTTCGCCCCGACCGTGGCGCTGGCCGAGGACAAGGACGACGACATCTTCGCCCCGGGCCTCTTCAACTTCGACGAGGAAGCCGACACTGCCGAAACCCAGGTCGTCCGCGATCCCGAACCGGAGCCGGAGGTCGAGCCTGCTCCCGAACCGGTCCAGCGCGAACTCCCGGCGGAGCCCGAAGGAGAGGAGGAAGATGGCCCCAAACCCACGCCGATGGGGAATCTGCGCGGCGTCACCACCTCGGAGGAGATCGACTACCGGATGCCGTCCCCGCGCGTGCTCGAGCGCGGCAAAGGCGACAAAGGGCCCGATCCGCGCGACCAGCAGGCGACCGGCCGCAAACTGATCGAGGCCTTGGGCCACTTCGGGGTCGACGCGAAGATCGTCGGCGTCGTCAGCGGACCGCACGTCTCGCTGTACGAACTGCGCCTCGCTCCCGGCATCAAAGTCAAGAAAGTCACCGAGCTGGCGAACGACCTCGCCTACGCGCTCGCCTCGACCGACATCCGCATCCTCGCGCCGATCCCGGGGAAACAGGCGGTCGGGGTCGAGGTGCCGAACGCGAAGCGGCGCATGGTCCGCCTCGGCGACATCTACCAGGGGCGCCCGCCGAAGGCCTCGCCGCTGGTCGCCTGGCTGGGCAAGGGCATCGACGGCAACGCGGTCTGGACCGACATCGCGAAGATGCCGCACGTCCTCGTCGCCGGCACCACCGGCTCGGGCAAGAGCGCCTGCGTCAACGCGATGCTCTCCTCGATCCTGATGTCGTCGTCGCCGAACGAAGTGCGCCTGGTGCTGGTCGACCCCAAGCAGGTCGAGCTCAACCACTACGAGCACGTGCCGCACCTGCTGACGCCGGTGGTGACCTCGCCGCGGCTCGCCGCCAACGTCCTCGCCAACCTGATCACCGAGATGGAGACCCGCTACGGCGTGATGTCGCAGGCGCGCGCCCGCAACCTCGAGGAGCTGAACCGGATCCGCCGCAAAGCCGGCGAGGCGCCGCTACCGCACATCCTCTGCGTGATCGACGAGCTCGCGGACCTGATGATGGTCGCGCCCGCCGAAGTCGAGGACTCGATCATCCGCCTCGCGCAGAAGTCGCGGGCCACCGGGATCCACCTGGTGCTGGCGACCCAGCGCCCTTCGACCGACATCATCACCGGCACGATCAAGGTCAACATCCCGAGCCGCATCGCCTTCGCGGTCTCCTCGCAGACCGACTCGCGGGTGATCCTCGACCAGGGCGGGGCGGAGTCGCTGCTCGGCCAGGGCGACATGCTCTTCCGCGGCGCCGGCACCTCGAAACTGGCCCGCGTGCAGGGCGCGTTCATCACCGAGGACGAGATCGCCGCGATCACCACCCACTGGGCCAAGCAGGGCGAACCGGAGTTCGAGGAGGAGCTACTGGAGACGCCGGAGGCCGCCGAGGACGAAGGCGGGCGTGGGGACGACGACTTCGACCCCGATTCCGACGACCTGCTGGACGAGGCGATCCGCCTGGTCGTGCAGACCGAAACCGCATCGGTGTCGATGATCCAGCGGCGGCTGCGGGTCGGTTACACCCGCGCGGGACGCCTCATCGACATGCTCGAGCGGCGCGGTGTCATCTCCGGCTACGAGGGCTCCAAACCGCGCCAGGTGCTGATCACGCAGGCCGATCTGGCCCGGGTCGTCGGCGGGCCCGGTGGCGGGAACGCGCCCGCGGAGCCGTCCCCGGTCGGGGCCGACGGTCCCGGCGACGCTTCCTGAGCGCGCCGGTCCGGTAGTTTCGGCGCCGTGAAAGCGGGCGTCGTCAGGGCTGGGATCGTGGTCACCGGGACCGAGGTGATCACCGGCCGCATCGCCGACGCCAACGGACCCTGGATCAGCGAACGGCTGGCGGAGCTCGGCGTCGAGGTCGCCCACATCATCGTCGTCGCCGACCGTCCCGACGACCTCGAGCACGCGCTGCAGTTCCTGGCCGCCGAGGACATGGACCTGATCGTGACCAGCGGCGGCCTCGGGCCCACCGCCGACGACCTGACCGCGGAGATGGTCGGGCACTTCGCCGGGCGGCCGATGCTGCTCGACGAGGACATGGAGGCGAAGATCCGCGAGATCCTGCGCCGCTTCGCCCGCAACCGCAGCTTCAAGTTCGATGAAGAGGCGGTGATGGAGGCCAACCGCAAGCAGGCGATGGTGCCGGAAGGGGCGGAGACGCTCGACCCGGTCGGGACCGCGCCGGGGCTGGTGGTGCCGGCCGGGGACCGGGTGGTGATCGTGATGCCGGGCCCGCCGCGCGAGCTACAACCGATGTGGCCGCGGGCGCTGGAGACCGACGCCGTGCGGGCCGTCCTGGCGCGGGCCACGCCGCTGCACGGGCTGACGATGCGGATGTTCGGCGTGCCGGAGTCGGAAATCGCGAAAAGCCTGCGGGAGATCGAGGACGACGACGGGGTGGACGTCGAGGCGGTCGAGGTCACCACCTGTCTGCGGCGCGGGGAGATCGAGATCGACGTGCGCTGGCGCGAGGAGACCGAGGCGACCGCGCTGGCGGTGCGCGACGGGCTGCGGCGGCGGCACGAACGGGAGACCTTCAGCCTCGACGGCGAGACGATCGACGAACAGGTGGCGAAGCTGCTGAAGGGGCACCGCCTGGGGCTGGCGGAGTCCTGCACCGGCGGGCTGGTGGCGGCGCGGATCACGAACGTGCCGGGCGCCTCGGACTATTTCGCCGGATCGGCCGTCACCTACTCCTATGAGTCCAAAGAGCGCCTGCTCGGGGTGCCCCGGCCGCTGCTCGAGAAATACGGGGCGGTGTCCCCGGAGTGTGCGGAGGCGATGGCCAAGGGCGCGCTCGCGGCGTTCGACGCCGACGTGGCGGTGTCGGTGACCGGCATCGCCGGTCCGGACGGAGCGCTGCCGGGCAAGCCGGTCGGCTACGTCTGCTTCAACGCGATGCTCGTCGACGGGACCTCGATCGCCCGCGAGCCGGTGATTCCCGGCGACCGCGCCGACATCCGCGAACGCGCCGGGCTGGTCGCGATGCACTTGTTGCGCAATCTGCTCTCCTAAATTCACAGAGATGTTGCGAAGGGGTGTTGAGCCGCGCGCATTTCCCTCCTAGCTTGGCCTCATGGCAAGTCAGGAGAGAAAGCCGAGACGGCAGCGGCTCTTCGTCGCGGTCGATCTAACCGATGGGATCCGCAAGGGATTGTCGGCGTGGGGAGAGGCCGAGCTGGTCGATCCGGCACTACGGCCGGTGCGGCCGGAGTCACTGCACGTGACGCTGGTCTTCCTCGGCCACCGCGAGGCGGACGAGGCGGAGGCGATCGAGGCGGCGGTGCGACGCGTCAGCGCGCCGCCGGTGCTGATGAAGCTGGAGGACCCGATCACGCTGCCGCGTCGGCGGCGGGCGGCCGTCTTCGCCCTCCCGGCACCGTCCCCGGCAGCCAGCGACCTCCACCACGGACTGGTCGACAGGCTGGTTGCGGAGGGCCTCCACGAGCCCGAGGAACGGGATTTCTGGCCCCACGTGACGGTCGCCAGGGTGCGCGCGGAGGGTCGTGGATCACGCCGCCCGGCGGCGGTCGCGAGACGGCCCGGAGACCTCCCGGAGTGGCTCAAAGAGCCGTTCTATGCCGTCCGATTGACGCTCTACCGTTCTGAACTCCAGCCGGGGGGCGCCCGTTATGTCCCGCTGGCCCAAGTCGAGCTGTCCTAGAGGGGGCAGCAGTGAGGTGATGATCTGAGATGGCGGAGAAAAAAGTGAACCTGAAGGACGCCTCGGCGAAGGAAGCCAAAGCGAAGGACGCGGCGCTCGAGGCGGCCGTCACCCAGATCGAGCGTGACTTCGGCGTCGGCTCGTTGATGCGCCTCGGCGACAAGGGCACGATCAAGGTCGACGCGATCCCGACCGGCTCACTGGCGCTCGACCTGGCACTGGGGATCGGCGGCGTGCCGCGTGGCCGGATCATCGAGATCTTCGGCCCCGAGTCCTCCGGTAAGACGACGCTGGTCAATCACATCATCGCCGAGGCCCAGGCCCGCGGTGGCGTCTGCGCCTTCATCGACACCGAGCACGCGATCGACCCGGTCTACTCGCGGTCGATCGGCGTCGACACCGACGAGCTCCTCGTCTCCCAGCCCGACTACGGCGAGCAGGCCTTGCAGATCGCCGATCGGCTGATCGCCTCGGCGGCGGTCGACGTGGTCGCGATCGACTCGGTCGCCGCCCTGACCCCGAAAGCCGAGCTCGACGGGCAGATCGGCGACACCACGGTCGGCCTCCAGGCGCGGCTGATGTCGCAGGCGCTGCGGAAACTCGCGGGCAGCCTCAACCGGACCAAGACGGTCTGCATCTTCACCAACCAGATCCGCGAAAAAGTCGGCGTCCAGTTCGGCTCGCCGGAGACCCAACCGGGTGGTCGGGCGCTGAAGTTCTACTCGTCGCAGCGGCTTGACATCCGTCGCATCGAGACCCTCAAGGAAGGGACCGAGGCGGTAGGTAACCGGGTGCGCGTGAAAGTCGTCAAGAACAAGGTTGCGGCACCGTTCCGCCAGGCCGAGTTCGACATCGAGTACGGGGTCGGCATCTCCCGCGAGGGCGGGCTGCTGGACTTTGGCATCGAACAGGACCTGGTGCAGAAATCCGGCTCGTTCTTCTCCTACGGCGAGACCCGGCTCGGCCAGGGTCGCAACAACGCCAAGCAGTTTCTGAAGGACAACCCGGAGTTGTCCCTGGAGATCGAAACCAAGGTACGCACGGCGCTCGGAATCGGCACTGCAGCGAGCGATGAGCCCGCTTCGGAAGGTCAACCCGTCACCGAGGCCCAGGCCGCCTAGGGCGGCCCGGATCCGCCTGCAACGCACCGGTCTCTCCGCACCAATAGGATTCGCGCCGCGCGATGCACCAAACGCTCTTCTTCATCTGTGGTGGTGTCCTGGCCGCCTCGGCCGTCATTGTCAGCTTCGTTGGGCTGAAAAGCGACAATTTCCCGGGCAAATGGATGCCGCTGATCGTGGTCTGGTTTGCCGCCTTCGCGGTCGGCGCCGGCACCTTTGCCGTCCTTCACGGTAAGGACGAGTCGAAGGATCACGACAAGGAGTACGCCAAGGCGAGCGCGGAGATGCAGTACGAGTCGACCGAAGGGCCGTTCGTGCGGGCACAGGAAGAAGAAGCCGAAGAAGCGAAAGCCGAAGAAGGCGAATCCGCCGAAGGCGAAGCAGGCGAATCTGCCGAACCGGCCGAAGGCGGCGAAGCCGAAGGCGGGTCTGCCGAAGGCGGGGAAGAAGGTGGCGAAGCCGAAGGCGGCGGTAATGCGGAAGCCGGGGCTACCGTGTTCTCCACCAACTGCGCGGCCTGTCACGGCGACACCGGCCACGGCGGCGCCGGCGGTCCCGATCTCACGACGATGCCCTTGGCCCAGACCGAAGAAGGCGCGATCAAACAGGTCACCAACGGCGGCGGCGGGATGCCCCCTTTCAGCGGCACCCTGTCTGAAGAAGAAATCGAAAACGTCGCGGCCTACGTCGTTCACGAAGTCGTCGGCAAGTAGCACCGCCAGTCGGCGCCCTGCCGGTACCCTGAGCGCGTGAAGCGCTTCCACGTCACCACCTTCGGGTGCCAGATGAACGTGCATGACTCGGAGCGGATGCGGGGCATGCTCACCTCGCTCGGCTACGAAGAGGCGGCCGAGCGGTCCGAGGCCGACCTGATCCTCTTCAACACCTGCTCGATCCGCGAGTCGGCCGACAGCCGCTTCATCGCCCACCTCGGCGAGGCCAAGCGGCTGAAGAGCGAAGACCCGTCCCGAACGGTCGGCGTCGGCGGCTGCTGGGCCCAGTCGGTGAAGGACGAAGTCTTCGAGCGCTTCCCGTTCGTTGACGTCGCCTTCGGCCCGGGCCAGATCCACAAGTTGGCCGAGTTCCTCAACTCCGACTCGCTCACCGCCCAGGGGTACTTCGAGTTCGAGGACTTCTCCGGCCACCTGCCGGCCCGCCGCGAGCGCGAGTTCCAGGGCTGGCTGCAGATCTCGCAGGGCTGCAACTGCGTCTGCTCTTACTGCATCGTGCCCTCGACCCGTGGCCGCGAGGTCAGCCGCGATCCGGCCGAGCTGCTGGCCGAGGCCGAGGCGCTGGCCGCCGACGGGGTGCGCGAGGTCACGCTGCTGGGCCAGAACGTCAACAGCTACGGCCGTGACCTACCCCCCGCGAGCCGCCTGACCTTCGCCGAGCTGCTCGCCGGGGTGGACGCGGTGCCCGGGATCGATCGGATCCGCTACACCAGCCCGCACCCGAAGGACATGAAAGAGGACGTGATCCGTGCGCACGCGGAGCTGCCATCCCTCTGCGAGCAGATCCACCTGCCGCTTCAATCGGGTTCGAGCGCGGTGCTGAAGCGGATGCGCCGCACCTACAACCGCGAGCGTTATATGGACCGCGTCGCGCTGATCCGCGAGCACGTTCCCGACTGCGCGATCACCACCGACATCATCGTCGGCTTTCCCGGCGAGACGGAGGCCGATTTCGCCGAGACCCTCGAAGTCGCGGAGGAGGTCGCCTACGACGGCGCCTTCACCTTCATCTTCAGCCCGCGCCGCGAAACCGCGGCGGCGACGATGGACGGGCAGCTCCCTCACCCGGTGAAGGTCGAGCGCATGGAACGCCTGGTCGAGGTGGTCCAGCGGCGGGCAGCGGAGCGCGCGCAGAGGTTCGTCGGGCGGACGATGGAGGTGCTGGTCGAGGGGCCCAGCCGGACCGACCCGGCGCGGTTGCGCGGGCGGACCCGGCACAACAAGGCGGTCAACTTCGAAGGGTTCGCGCAGCCAGGCGAATTGGTGGACGTGGAGATTGCCTCGGCGACCTCGCAGACGCTGTCGGGCATCTCGGTAAAGCCGCTCACTCAAATTTCTCTTTGAGAAAGTGGAAGCCGTTCGGGGCTTCACCGAGACGCCCTTGAAAGTCCTGGCCATCTTCGGGCCCACCGGGGTCGGCAAGACCGGCGTCGCCGTGGAGCTCGCGAGCCTCCTGCGTGAGAAGGGCGAGGATCCCGTGGCGATCAACTGCGACGCGCTGCAGGTCTACGCAGGGCTCGACGTACTGACCGGGGCGGCGAGCGCGGCCGAGCGCGAGGTGCTGCCGCACGAGCTGCTCGGAATCGTGCCGATCACCGAGGACTTCTCGATCCACGAGTACATGCCGCTGGCCCACCGGGCGATCGACGCGGCGCTGGCCGCCGGGCGGACGCCGATCGTGGTCGGCGGCACCGGGCTCTACCTGCGCGCCGCGCTCGCCGACCTCTCGCTGCGCAAGGTTCCCGCCTTCTCGGAGGAGTCGGAGCTGTGGTCGGGAGAGACCCGTCACCCGACCCGGATCTTCGGCCTCGACATGGACCGGGCGCGGCTCTACGAGCGGATCAACGCCCGCGTCGACGCGATCGTCGCGGAGGGCGGGGAGGAGGAGGCGCGCCGCGCCGACGCCCTCGGCCCCGGCCGCACCGCCCGCAAGGCCCTCGGCCTGAACGAAATCCTCGCCGGCGATCTGGAGACGATGAAGCGCCGCTCCCGCAACTACGCGCGCCGCCAGCTCACCTGGATGCGCAAAATCCCCGACTTGACCACGATCGACCGCACCAACCTCACCGACCACCAGGTCGCCATGTTGATGGGCCGAAAACTCAAGTAGGGCTTGAGTTTTCGGCCCATCAACCGAGGCGGCGCGCAAATGTGTGACGCAATAGGGTCCGCGCCGTGAAATTCGAGAAGTGGCAAGCGCTAGGCAATGACTATCTGATCCTCGAGGCGACCGAGCTTCCCTGGGAGCTCACGGCCGCTCGGGTCGAGTGGCTCTGCGATCCGCACTTCGGGGTCGGCTCCGATGGCATCCTGCTCCTCTCGCGAAGCGACGATCCGGAGTTCGTCGCGAACCTGCGGATCTTCAACCCGGACGGCTCGGAGGCCGAGCTCTCGGGCAACGGGGCCCGGGAGGCGATCCTCTACCTGCGCCGGCACGGTTGGACGGACGCCGAGGAGTTCGCGATCTCCACTGTCGCCGGCCCGATCCGGCCGACGATCACCGGCGAGCTGACCTGCTCGGTCGACATGGGCAAAGCGTCGACCAGCTCGAAGGACTTCCCGTCCGGCGGCCCCGACGGTCGCGGCACGGTGCGCTCCGCCGGGCGCGAGTGGGAGTTCCAGCACGTCTCCATCGGCAACCCGCAGTGCGCGATCGTCGTCGACCCGGTCGAGCTGGCCGACCTCGACCTGGAGCTGGTCGGGCCGGAGATCGAAGGCTCGACGCTCTTCCCGCACCGCACCAACGTCTCCTTCCTGGCGATCGACGGCAGTCGCGTTCGCGCCCGCATCTTCGAGCGCGGCGTGGGGGAGACGCTGTCCTCCGGGACCGGGGCCTCCGGCGCCGCCGTCACCGCCTTCCTGCGCGGCGCGGCGAGCCCGATCACGGTCGAGCTCGACGGCGGCGAGCTGACCGTGGCGGTCGGCGAGGACCTCTCGGTGCGGCTCGACGGCTGGGCCGAGCCGGTCTACGCGGGTGAGGCCTCGCCGGAGCTGCTCGCCGCCCTCGGCGAGCAGGACTGACCGGCCCGGCTTCCCGCCCGAGCTTTCGTTAGCTTTCCGCGCCATGCCTATCGCCGAGCCCTCCAAGCGCCTCCAGCAGATCCCGCCCTACATGTTCCAGGAACTGGAGCGCCGGATCGCCGAGAAGAAGGCGGCGGGCATCGACGTGATCAGCCTTGGCATCGGCGATCCCGACATGCCCACCTACGGCTACATCGTCGACGCGATGCAGAAGGCCGTGGCCGATCCGGCGACCCACCAGTACCCGTCCAACCGCGGTCGCGAGGACTTCCGCCAGGCCTTTGCCGACTTCTACGACCGTCGCTTCGGCGTCGAGATCGATCCGGCCGACGAGGTGATCCCGGCGATCGGCGCCAAGGAGTGCATCTACAACCTCTGCAACGCCTTCCTCGACCCCGGCGACGTGGCCCTGGCAAGCGACCCGGGCTACCCGGTCTATACCGGCGGCCCGCTGCTCCACGGCGCCGCCGCCGAGCTGATGCCGCTCGTCCCCGAGAAGGGCTTCGCGCCCGATCTGGCGGCGATCTCGCCGGAGATCGCGTCCAAGGCGCGCCTGATGTTCATCAACTTCCCCAACAACCCGACCGGCGCGATCGTCCCCGACGGCTTCTTCGAGGAAGTGATCGAGTTCGCCCGCGAGCATGAGATTCTCGTCGTCCACGACAACGCCTACTCGGAGACCACCTACGACGGTTACGTGGCGCCGAGCTTTCTGGCGACGCCGGGGGCCAAGGAGGTCGGGGTCGAGGTCTTCTCCGTCTCCAAGGGCTACAACATGACCGGCTGGCGTTGTGCCGCCATCCTCGGCCACCCGGAGGCGATCCAGAGCTACTGGCGACTGAAGACCAACGTCGATTCAGGCCTTTTCGAGGCGGTCCAGATCGCCGGCGCGACCGCGATCTCCGGCCCCCAGGAGCCGCTGGCCGAGATGAACGCCACCTACCAGCGGCGGCGTGATCTGGTCGTCTCCGCCCTCGGCGCCATCGGCGTCGACGTCACCCCGCCGAAGGGCACGATCTACGTCTGGGCCCCGGTCCCGAGCGGCCACACCTCGACCTCCTTCGCCGAGACCGTCCTCGAAGAGGCCGCGGTGGTCGTCTCGCCCGGCTCGATGTACGGCCCCAGCGGCGAGGGCTTCTTCCGGATCTCGCTCACCACCCCCGACGACCGGATCGAAGAGGCCGTCGAGCGGATGCGCGAGCACCTGGCCTAGGCGCCTTCGCGCTCCGCCTTCTTGCGCCGATAACGATCCCAGCCCAGCCACTGGTGGGGGATGGGGACGGCCTGGCTCAGGGCGGCGGCAAGCTCGGGGCCGAAGCCCTCGACAAGCCGTTGCCCGATGTCGGCCTCGTAGGCCGCCTGGTCCATCCGCCCCGACCGCTCGAACTCCTCGCGCAGCCGGCGGCGCAGCTCGGCGAGATGGGCGGGCGGGTCGTCGACCAGGCCGAAGTGGGCGATGGCGAGGCGCTCCGGCCCCCAACCTTCGATTACCGCGATCGACCCTTCCCAGAGCTCGAGGTCGATGTCCGGGGGTGGGGTCGGCGGCACCACCATCGTGGCCGGCGGGATGCGACAGGCGGCGACGTCGCCGACGAAGGCGGTGCCGGTCTCCTCGTGCAGATAGCTGACGTGGTGGGAGGCGTGGCCGGGCGTGTAGGCGACCCGCATGCCCCCGACCGTCTCACCGCCCGCGAGCGTCGTCACGTTCGCCTCCGGAACCGGCAGGATCTCACCCCAAAGTTCGTCCATCCGGTCCCCGTAGATCATCGTCGCGCTCCGCACCAGACGAGAGGGATCGACGAGGTGGGGGGCGCCGCGCTCGTGGACGTAGACCGGTAGCTCGGGCCAGCGGGCAACCAGCGCGCCGGTGGCGGCGGCGTGGTCGAGGTGGATGTGGGTGAGGAGAATCGCCTCGGGACGTCGGTCGTCGAGCTTCTCCAACAGCGTGCGCAGGGAGGACTCCGGACCGGGGTCGACGAGCATGCCGTCGACCTCCCAGCAGCCGATGATGTTGGGATTGCCGAGGTGCTCGACGTCGATTACGCGCATGGACGCAGACTAGGCGGCGGAGCCGGCGGGCAGCCTGCCCTCCGCCTCGAGCATCGCGTGAATGCCCTCCTGGAGGCCGCGCGGCTCGTATCCCAGCTCCCGCGTGGCCTTCTCGTGGTTCGCCCAGAAGGTGACGCCGTCGGCGGAGGCGATCAGCTCGCGCAGGTTGGGCGGCTGGTTCATCACCTTCCCGACCAGCCCGCCGAACGGGGTCATCAACTTCATCAGCCCGGTCGGCAGGGCGTGCTTTGGCGCCTTCCTGCCGGTCTCGCCGGCAACGACGTCGATCGCTTCGCGCACCGTCGTCACCGGCCCGCTGATCACGTAGGCCTCGCCGGCCCTGCCCTTGTCGAGCCCGAGCAGGATCCCGGCGGCGATGTCCTCGACGTGGGTCAGGCAGATGCCGAGGTCCGGGAAGGGGATCAGCGGCATCTTGCCTTCGAGGAACTGGTCGAGCAGGCGGCCGGTTGCCGATTCGTCGCCAGGACCGTACACCCCGCCGGGCTGGACGATCACGCAAGGGAGTCCCTCGCCGATCAGCCGCTTGGCGACCTGGTGGGCTTCCCACTTCGTCTTCTCGTACTCGGAGGTGAAGTTGTCGGCCGGGTTCTCGTACGTCTCGTCGACGACCCGGCCGTGGGTGTTGCCGAAGACGCCCACGGTGGAGACGTAGACGACCTTCGCGATCCCGGCCTCCAGGGCGGCGCCGAGCACCCGTTCGGTGCCGCCGACGTTCGCTTCCTGCATCGGCCGGCGCTCGCTCGCCGGGATCCCGACCTCGTAGACGGCCGCCGCGTGGATCACCGCGTCACAGCCCTCCATGCCCGCGCGAATCGCCGGTTCGTCGTTCAGGTCCCCGCGGACGATGGCGCAGCCGAGCTCCTCGAGCGCCGCGCCCTTGGCGGGATTGCGCACGAGTGCCACGACATCGTCGCCGCGGGCGCGCAATTGCCGCACGACGGCACCGCCGATGAAACCCGTCCCTCCCGTGACGAAGACCTTCACACGACCCACCTTAAACGGCCGCGGCGGCGCCGTACAATGGGTCGGAGTGAGTGGATCGAAGAACGGCCGTGTCATCGAGACGCGGTACGCAGCGCAGAAGGGGAACGGAGCCGGCGTCGTCAACCGCCGCGCGCGTCAGCGTGCGCTGGCGATCGGCATCATCGACGGCCGCGAGCACGGCGAGCCGCTGGCCGAGCTGAAGGAGCTGCTGCGCACCGCCGGCGTCGCGACCGCCGGCGTCGCCACCCAGCAGCGCCCGAAACCCGATCCCGACCGTTACTTCGGCCGCGGCCGCCTGGAGGAGCTGAAGGCGCAGATCGCTGCCGATGGCGCCAACCTGGTCGCCTGCGACGACGAACTGCTGCCGCGCCAGGAGCGCAACCTGGAGGCGGCGCTGGGCGTGCCGGTGATCGATCGGACCGCCGTGATCCTCGACATCTTCGCCGACCACGCCCACTCGGCCGAGGGCAAGCTGCAGGTGGAGCTGGCGCAGCTCGAATACAACATGGCCCGGATGCGGGGCCTGTGGACCCACCTCGAGCGCCTCGGCGCCGGGCGCATCGACGGCGGGATCGGCACCAGGGGCCCGGGCGAGAGCCAGATCGAGACCGACCGCCGGCTGGCCCGCAACCGGATCGCCGAGCTGCGGCGGCGCCTTCGCCGCACCGAACGGAACCGTGGCGTGATGCGCGCCGAGCGCGAGCGCTCCTCGATCCCGCGGGTCGCCCTGGCGGGATACACCAACGCCGGCAAGTCGACGCTGCTGAACGCGCTGACCGGCGCCGAGGTGGGCGTCGCCAACCGGCTCTTCGAGACGCTCGACCCGACCACCCGGAGCTTCGAGCTCTCCGGTCGCGATTACCTGCTTACCGACACGGTGGGCTTCATCGAGAAGCTGCCCCACCAGTTGGTCGAGGCCTTCAAGGCGACGCTCGAGGAGACGACGCTGGCCGACCTGGTCGTCCACGTCGTTGACGCGTCCGAGACCGAAGAGCGACGAATGCTCGACATGCGCGCGGTGGACGAGGTGCTGGAGGAGATCGGTGCGGGGGAGACGCCGCGCCTCCTGGTCCTCAACAAGGCCGACCTGCTGGACGAGGACGAGCGCCACGAGGTCGTCCTCGCGCATCCCGACGCGGTGCTGGTCTCGGCCCTCGCCGGCGAGGGGCTCGACGAGCTGCGCGAGCGGATCGAGAAGGCGTTCGCCGAGACGCTGACCGAGGTCGAGCTGCTGATCCCCTACAGCGAGGGCGGCCGCCTGCACGAGCTGCACGAAGTGGCGGGCGAGCTGGAGCGGACCGACCGCGCCGACGGGGTCCTCGTCCACGCCCGCGTCCCATCCGCAGAGCTGCACCGCTTCAACGACCTCGCCGTCGCCTGAGCCTGTCCGACGGCGTCTGGCGGTGTCATCGGTCGCTTGCGTGCCGAGCACACCGCGCTCCCTGTTTCCTGGCCCGACGTCGCCGGACAGGCTCAGTAGGCTGCGCGCCATGGAACTCGCGGTAACGAAGCTGCACGCCTCGGCGGTACTGCCCACCCGCGCCCACCCGGGCGATGCCGGGCTCGACCTTTATTCGATCGAGGAGGCGCACCTCGGCCCCGGCGAGCGCTGGGGCGTCGGCACCGGGATCGCGGTCGAGATCCCGGTGGGACACGCCGGGCTCGTCCTGCCGCGGTCAGGCCTCGCCCGCGAGCACGGCATCACCCTGGTCAACAGCCCTGGCCTGATCGACGCGGGCTACCGGGGTGAACTGCGCGTGCTGCTGCTGAACACCGACCCGGCCGAGACGGTCCGGATCGAGGCGGGAGCCCGGATCGCCCAGCTGGTGGTGACGCCGATCGCCCTCGCCGAACCGGTCGAGGTGGCCGAGCTCAGCGACTCCGCCCGCGGCGACGGCGGCTTCGGCTCCACCGGCCGCTAACAGGCGGCGGTTCTTTTTGGCGCTCAGGACGCCATAAGGAACAGCTGGAGGAGGGCGGGGCTAGACGTCGGCGTCGGCGAGGCGGGCGAGGATGTCGACCGAGCGCTCGATCGTCTCGCGGTCGGTCTCCGACAGGCCTTCGAGCGCCTTGACCAGCCAGCCCTCACGGGCGGCGCGATCGGCGACGATGCGCGCCTGCCCGGCCGCGGTGAGGCTGACCAGGGCGCGGCGGCGGTCGTCGGGGTCAGGATTGCGCTCGACCATCCCTTCGCCCTCCAGGTCACCGACCGTCTGCGCCATCGATTGGGGCCGGACGCGCAGGGCCTGGGCGAGGTCGGACACGCTGGCAGGCCCTTCGCGGTCGAGTCGGCCGAGCACCCAGGTCTGGGTGAGGGGAAAGAGGTTCTCCGCCCGCAGGCGGCGGATCAGCTGACCCACGGCGACCCGCAGGTCAGCGGCCAGAGGAGCGATCTCGGTCTGCGTCGGCACGGGTCAAGCTTACCGCATGCCTACAGGCAAACTGCACAGGTTACCTGTGTATTATTGAGGCATGACGTCAGCCGCCACCGCCGCCGGGCACGGTGCCCCCCACGACGACAAGTACAAGTGGATGGCGCTCTCCAACACCACCCTGGCGATCCTGCTCGCGACGCTCGACGCCTCGATCACGCTGATCGCGATGCCGGACATCTTCCGCGGCATCCACCTCGACCCGCTTCTGCCCTCCAACAGCTTCTACCTGCTGTGGATGATCCTCGGGTACCTGGTCGTCACCAGCGTGCTGATCGTCAGCCTCGGGCGCCTCGGGGACATGTACGGGCGGGTGCGGATCTACAACCTCGGCTTCGTCATCTACACGGTGGCCTCGCTGCTGTTGGCGATCGACTGGATGACGGGGACCGACGGCGCCCTCTTCCTGGTCGTCTTCCGCATCGTCCAAGGCATCGGCGGCGCCTGCCTGCTCGCCAACTCGGCGGCGATCCTCACCGATGCCTTCCCCGCCAACCAGCGCGGCATGGCGCTCGGGATCAACAACATCGTCGGGGTCAGCGGGATGTTCATCGGACTGGTGCTCGGCGGCCTCCTGGCGCCGATCGACTGGCGCCTCGTCTTCTTGATCTCGGTCCCGGTCGGCATCTTCGGCACCGTCTGGGCCTACACGAAGCTGAAAGAGCTCTCGACCCCGCATCCCGGCTCGATCGATTGGTGGGGCAACCTGACCTTCGCCCTCGCCCTGATCCTGGCGATGGTCGCGGTGACCTACGGCATCCGGCCCTACGGCGACTCGCCGACCGGCTGGGGCAGCCCGCGCGTGCTGGCCCTGCTCGCCGGTGCCCTCATCTCGATGATCGCCTTCGTGCTGGTCGAGCGGCGGGTGAAGGAACCGATGTTCCGCCTGCCGCTCTTCCGCATCCGCGCCTTCACCTTCGGCACGCTCTCGACCTTCCTCGCCGCGATCGCCCGCGGCGGCCTGATGTTCATGCTGATCATCTGGCTGCAGGGCATCTGGCTGCCGCTGCACGGCTACGACTACACCGAAGCGCCGCTGATCGCGGGCATCTACATGCTGCCGCTGACCGTCGGGATGCTGATCGCGGGCCCGGCCTCGGGCTACCTGTCGGACCGCTTCGGCGCACGCGGGTTCGCGACCGGGGGGATGATCGCCGCCGCCGCCAGCTTTGCCGCCCTCACCTTCCTGCCGGTCGACTTCTCCTACCCCGTCTTCGCCGCGATCCTTGCCTTCAACGGGATCTCGATGGGGATGTTCGCCTCGCCCAACCGCGCCGCCGTGATGAACAGCCTGCCGCCCGGCGACCGCGGCGCCGGCGGCGGCATGAACCAGACCTTCCAGAACTCGGCCCAGGTGATCTCGATGGGGATCTTCTTCACGCTGCTGATCGTCGGCCTGGCAGCGAGCCTCCCACACGCGATGACCACCGGCCTCGAAGCGCACGGCATCTCCGCCGCGAAAGCCCACGAAGTCGGCGAAACCCCACCGATCTCCGTGCTCTTCGCCGCCTTCCTCGGCGAAAACCCGATCGAACACCTCCTCGGAGCCCAGACCCTGCACGAACTCCCGCAGCAAGCCCAGGCGGCGCTCACCGGGCATACCTTCTTCCCCAACCTGATCGCGGGGCCGTTCAGCGACGGCCTCGACACGGCCTTCGGCTTCGCGATCGTCGCCTGCCTGATCGCGGCGGCCGCCTCGCTGATGCGCGGTGGCCGCTACACCTACGCCGAGCCGAGCGAGGCGCGCGCCGCCGCCGCCCGGCCGGCCATCCCCGAACTGGAGGAGTCACATGCGAGTTGACTGGCACGGACAGTCCGCGTTCACGCTCGAGGGCGCGGCGGCGACGGTCTTCATCGATCCCTGGGGCGACATGTCCGGCGCCGCGGCGAAAGGGATCTCCTGGGGCTACCCGGCGATCGAGCCGCCGGCGGCCACCGACCTGCTGATCGTCACCCACGAGCACCGCGACCACAACGCGGTCGAGGTGATCGGCGGCGAGCCGGCCCTGGTGCGCGCCCTGGCGGGGACCCACGGGACGCCACTCGGCGAGGTCGTCGCGATCGCCTCCGAGCACGACGGGGTGGCAGGCACCGAACGCGGGCCCAACACGATCGTCGTCTTCGACCTCGACGGCCTGCGCATCTGCCACTTCGGTGACTTCGGACAGGACGCGCTGCGACCCGAGCAACGCGCTCACCTCGACAACGTCGACCTGCTCTTCCTCCCGGTCGGCGGCGGCCCGACCATCGACGGCCCGACCGCCGCGGAGATCGCCAGGGACCTCGGCCCGTCCTGGGTGGTACCGATGCACTACAAGACCGACAGGATCAACTTCCTCGACACCGAGGATGCGTTCGTCGCGGCGATGCCGAAGACGGAGCGCCTCTCCTCGCCGTCGTTCGACACCGCGGAGCTGGAGAGGGGAGACGGGCCGCTGGCGGTCGTCCCTGCCGCGCCGTAGGGGTCGACAGCTAGACCCCGGCCGCCGCCCGAGCGCTCGCGTGAGCGGCGCGCTCCAGCTCGTCGGGAAGGGGCTCGAGGTCAGGCCTCCTCCCGTAGCGGCGCTCCAGCGCCAGCTTGATCAGGTGGTCCGCGAGCCAGGCGTTCTTCGGCAGGAGCGGGCCGTGGAGGTAGGTGCCGATGAGGTTGTCGCGCCAGACGCCCTCGAGGCCGTCGGTGCCGTTGTTGCCGTGGCCTTTGACGACGCGGCCGAGGGGGCGGGCAGCGGGGCCGAAGTAGGTGCGGCCGCCGTGGTTCTCGAAGCCCGCCAGGACGCGCGGCTCGCCGTCCAGCTCCGTCTCGATCGCGACGTTGCCGATCAGGCGCGGACCCTCCTCGCGGATCGTGCGCAGGTCGGCGAGGCCAAGGCCGGGAAGGGTCTCCGCGCCGAGCTGATAGCTCTCGCCGAGCAGCTGGTAGCCGCCGCAGACGGCGAGCAGGGCGGCGCCGTCCGCGACCGCCGCGGCAAGGGCGGCGCGCTTGGTCTCAACCATGTCGGCGGCGACGACGCGCTGATCACGGTCCTGGCCGCCGCCCACGTAGAAGAGGTCGTGCTCGCCGGGGTCGACCGACTCGCCCGGCCCGGCGCCCTGCCAGGCGAACCCGATCCCACGCCACTCGCAGCGCCGCTGCAGGAAGAGGATGTTGCCGCGGTCGGCGTAGATGTTCATCTGCTCGGGATAGAGGCTGAGGACGCGGAGCTCCATCACGCCTCCTCGCCGAGGACGACGACGGTGGAGCCGACGTGGTCCTCGGTCGGGTCGATATAGAGGCGTTCGATCGGGACCAGTCCGACCTCGGCCGCCTCGCCCTCCAGCTCGTCGGCGGTCAGCGTGCAGATCGTCACCTGGTCGGGGGTGTCGGTGAGCTCGCCGCTCGGCGAGACCCGCTGGCGCAGCCGGTGGACGACGATGTGCTCGGGTCCCACCGTCGCCTCCAGCGGCAGGCTGGAGTAGACCCAGCCGTCGACCTCGCGCACGTCGGGGAGGAGGGGTTCACCCTCCTCGGGCTCCGGCATGCCCTCGACCATCGCCGCCGCCAGGCGACCGCCCGGGAGGAGCTGGGCGGCGATCGAGTCGAGGCAGGCGAGGCGCTCGGCGCGGTCGGCGAGCATCTGCAGCAGCTGCATCGGGGCGAGCGCCAGGGCGACCGGCTCGGGCAGCTCGAAGCCGCGCGCATCGGCGAGCAGCGGCGTGACCGGGAGGCCCGCGGCGCGTTCCCCCTGGGCGGCGATCAGCACCGGGTCGTGGTCGAGCCCGATCACCCGGTGACCGCGACGGGCAAGGTGGATCGCGAGCCGGCCGGTCCCGGCGCCGAGCTCGAGGACCGGGTCGCCGCAACGGTCGGCCAGCTCGTCCCAGACGCGGAAGTCGGCGGCATAGGCGCCGCACTCCACGTCGTGCCAGATCGCGGCTTCGCTGGTGGACGCGCTGCGCTTTCCCTCGGTCACTGCCAGAACTCCTTGGCGAGACCGCGGTCGGCCAGGAGCTTGCGCAGCTCCAGGAGCGCGGTGTAGGTGGGGAGGGCGAAGAAACGTCCTGCGGCGCCGGCGACGGCGGCGTCGAGCGAGGCGGCGATGTCGGGCTCCACCGCGATCCGGTCCTCCGGCCAGCCGGCGTACTTCAGCCGCAGCGCCATCTCGGGCGCCCGCGTCCCGGCGCAGGTGACCCGCCGCACGGCCCCGGTCAGCACCTCGAAGTCGGCGTCCCAGACCCAGGAGACATCGCGCCCGTCGGCGATCCGGTCGTTCAGCGCCACCCAGAGGTCGATCCCCGCCGCCCCCTCGCCGCGCTCCGCCTCCAGCTTCAAGGTTCGCAGCACCTCGTTGGCTCCCGCCGGGTTCTTGATCAGGAGGATCGACACCTTGCCGGCGCCGATCGGGATCGTCTCCACCCGACCGAAGGCGGCGCGCATGTCGCGCAGCGCGGCGGCGACGCGCTCCGGCGCCACGCCGAGCTTGATCGCGGCAGCGATCGCCGCCAGCGCGTTGTAGACGTTGTAGAGGCCGGGGAGGGGTAGCGCGACCTCGATCTCGCCGCCCGGGACGCGCACGGTCGCCGACGAGCCCTCCATGCCGCGCAGCTCGATCCGCGTCGCCGCGACGTCGGGGCGCGGCCGCTGGGCGCCGCAGTTCGGGCACGAGTAATGGCCGAGGTGCCCGACGAAGGCGACCTCGTAGGCGTACGGGTGCCCGCAGCGGCGGCAGTGCTTGGCGTCGAAGGCGTGCTGCAGCTCCGGCAGCGCCTGCGAGTGATCGTCGATGCCGAAGTAGAGAGTGCCCTCGCGCGGGCGCTCGGTGGCGGGGTCGCGGCCGAGATCGGCGATCAGCGGATCATCGGCATTCAGCGCCAGCCCGGTCCCGGCGGGCGCTGCGGCCACCGCCTTCGCCCACTCCTCGGCCAGCGCCTCCATCTCGCCGTAACGGTCGAGCTGGTCGCGGAAGAGGTTGCCCAGCACGATCAGGCGCGGCTGCAGCTGCTGGGCGACGCGGGGCAGCCAGGCCTCGTCGACCTCGAAGAGCCCCTCGGCGCCGCGCTGCTCGAGCAGCGCCGTGGCGACGCCCCAGGTCATGTTCGACCCGGCCCGGTTGTGGACCGGCGGGCGGCCCTCGGCGGCGAGGATCGCAGCGATCATCCCGGCCGTCGTCGTCTTGCCGTTGGTGGCGGAGACGATCGTCGAGCCGCCGGCAAGGCCCGCGCCGAGCCTCGCGATCGCCTCCGGCTCCAGCCGCAGCAGCACCCGTCCGGGCAGCGTGGTGCCCCCGCCGCGCCCACTGCGTCGACTGGCCGCCCCGATCGCGCGCGCCAACGCGCGCTTCGCTCCGAACGCGGGGGCACCGCGGTCCGCCCGCCCACTCGCCACGGTCACACTCAAGCGGTCGGCGGGACCAGCACGCGCAGGGCGCGGGGGATCACGCGCAGGTCGGCGGGAAGGTCGGTCAGGTGCTCGCCGTCGGCGTAGACCGCGAAGGGGCGACTGGCGCTGAGCGAGAGTCGGGAGGCGCGAACCACCTGCACCTCGGCATTGCGGACGTGGGTGCCCTTGAACACCTTCGGCAGGTTACCCAGGAAGCGAAGCTTGCCGACCTTCTCGATCGTCACGACGTCGAACTCGCCGTCCTCGAGATCGGCGTCCGGGGCGACGTACATGCCGCCGCCGTACGCCTTGCTGTTGGCGACGACGACCGAGTAGCCCTCCACCCGGGTGCGCTTCTCCCCGATCGCGATCGTGAAGCGGGCGGGCTTCCAGGCGACCAGGGCGCGCAGTGCCGCGTGGGCGTAGACAAGGTTGCCGCCGAGGCGACTCGCGTTGGCGATGCGATTGGCCTCGGAGTCGAAGCCTGCGCTGGCGATGCCGAGGAAGCGCCGGCCGTTGACCTCGCCGACGTCGATCACGCGGCCGTGGCCGGCGAGGACGATCTCGAGCGCCCCCTCCGGGTCGGTCGGGATCCCCAGGACGCGCGCCAGGTCGTTGCCGCGGCCGACCGGGACGATCCCCAGCGGCGTCTCCGAACCCGCCAACGCGCCGCCGATCGCGCCGATCATCCCGTCGCCGCTGACCACCACCGGGAGCTCGCCCGCCGCGACCGCGGCGAGCGCCTTGGCGACGCCGTGCTCCAGGCTCGTGGTGCGGACGACGCGGAAGGGGACGCGGCGCTCGTCGAGGACCTCCTCGATCCGCGGCAGCAGCTTCAGCGCCCGGCCGCCGGCCGAGGAGGGGTTGACGAGCAGGACCAGCGGCCGCCGCTCGCCGTCGGACCCCAAGCCGTCGTCGTACGCCAGATCCCCACCACCCGAGGCCTCCATCCGGCCACCCTACGCGGCGGGCAGGCGCAGGACCACGAAGCCGCCGGTACCCGCGCTCTCTACCGCGATCTCCTCGAAGCCCCGGGCGCGTAACCCGCGATCGAGGAGCCGGCCGCGGAGGCCGCTTCCCCCGGCGTCGCCCCGGGTCGCGACGAGGATCAGGTGGCCGCCGGGGCGCAGGACCCTGGCCAGCTCGCGCGGCGACGGGCGCGCATCCACGGCGGCGACAAGGTCGAACTGATCCTCGGGGTAGGGGACGCGGCGGCGCCCGCCGACCTTGAAGGCGACCCGGCCCTCCGGGTCCAGGCCCACCCGCGCGGCCGCCGCGGCCACCGCCTCGCGATCGGCGTCGATCCCTCGCACCCGTGCGGTCGGGAACTCGCGGGCGAGAAAGAGGGCCGCATCGCCGTCACCGCAGCCGATCTGCAGGACCCGCTCCGGACTGCCGACGTGGAGCACCGCGGCGGCCAGAGGCGTCAGCGGTGGGGGGCTCGACATCGGTTCGATCGTAATTGCTCTACTCTCCTGGACCGAATGGGTGGGGACCAATTCGACAAACGGTGGTACATCCTGGGCGGATTTGCCGTCCTCGCGATCGTGATCGTCGGAGTCATCCTCATCTCCCGCAGCGGCGGCAGTAGCTCTGGCGATGAAACGAAGACCACCGCGAGCAAGGAAAAGAGCGGCGAAGGGGCGAAGGGCTGCACGAAGGTCGAACAGCCCGAACCGCGCGAAGAGAGCCTGCCGAAGCCGAAGCTGACCACCAAGAAGGGCGAAAAGGTCACCGCGGTCGTCGAAACCAACTGCGGAACCTTCGAGATCGCGCTGGCCACCACCGAAGCGCTGACGATCGCCAACTCCTTCGCCTACCTGGCCGAAGAAGGCTTCTACAACGAACTGACCTTCCACCGGATCGTCCCCGAATTCGTCATCCAGGGTGGTGACCCGACCGGGACCGGCAGCGGCGGCCCCGGCTACGAAGTGGTCCAGGCCCCGCCGAAGAATCTCAAATACACGCTCGGCACGGTCGCGATGGCGAAGACCTCGGAAGCCCCCGCGGGCGCCGCCGGCAGCCAGTTCTACGTGGTCACCGGCCCACAGGGCGAAACGCTGCCGCCGGAATACGCGCTGGCGGGCAAAGTCACCAAAGGCATCGACGTGGTCGAACGGATCGGCGAACTCGGCGGTCCGGAAGAAAAGCCGACCCAGCCCGTGGTGATCGAAAAGATGACGATCGAACGCGGGTAGGACCCGCTCCGTAAGCTCTGGCAGGTGGCCAGAATGGGCTCTAAGGTCGACGTAGGGGATATGGCGCCGGAGTTCGAGCTGCCCGGGACGGGTGGGCGCACCTACCGCCTGGCCGACTATCGCGGCCGCAAGGTCGTCCTCGCCTTCTACCCCGGCGATTTCACCGCCGTGTGCACCAAGCAGTTCTGCTCCTACCGGGACGAAGGCGAGCGCCTCGACCAGCTCGGGGCCGACGTGCTGGGGATCTCGCCACAATCGGTCGACTCACACGAGCGCTTCACCGAGGAGAAGCGGCTGAACGTGCCGCTCTTGGCCGACGAGGACAAGGCGGTCGCCAAGGACTACGGGGTCGCGGCCGGGCCCCTTGTCCGGCGCTCGATCTTCGTCGTCGACGAGGAGGGTCGGATCGGCTATCGCAAGGTGAGTCTCGCCGGGCTCACCTACGAGTCGGTCGCCGACCTCGAGCGCGCGGTCGCGGGGGTCGGCTGATGCCCGGCGCCGAGCCCGCCGAGTTCGCGGTCGGCCCGGCACCGGTGCTGCGTGGCTCCGCCGCGGGGAAGGGGATGCCGATCGTCCTTTGCCATGGGCTGACCGCGAGCCGCCGTTACGTCGTCCAGGGCTCGCGCTTCCTCGAGCGCGAGGGACACCGGGTCATCACCTACGACGCGCGTGGGCACGGCCAGTCAGACCCGGCACCGACGGGGCAGAGTTATGGATACCCGGAGCTGATCGCCGACCTCGAGCGGGTGGTCGAGGCCGAGGTCGGCAAGGGGCGCTTCCTGCTCGGCGGGCACTCGATGGGCGCCCACACCGCGGTCGGGTACGCACTCGCACACCCCGAGCGCCTGAGCGGGCTGGTCGTCGTCGGGCCGACCTTCACGGGGGAGGTCGCGGCGGCGACGCTCGCCTACTGGGATGGGTTGGCGGCGGCGCTGGAAGCGGGCGGGATCGACGGCTTCGTCGAGCACCTGCTGCGCGAGAGCAGCGTGGCCGAGGCCTGGCGCGACCCGGTGGCGAAAGCCACCCGCCAGCGCATGGAACTGCACCAGAACCTCGGCGAGATGGCGCGGGCGCTGCGCGAGACGCCGGCCTCACGACCGTTCGAGTCCCTCGCCGAGCTCGCGCGCCTCGAGGTCCCGACGCTGATCGTCGCCTCCCACGACGAGGCCGATCCGGGGCATCCGTACGCGGTCGCCGAGACCTACGCGGACACCTTGCCCAACGCCCGCCTGGTCAGCGAGGATGTGGGTCAATCACCGCTGGCCTGGCAGGGCGGGCGCCTCTCACGAGAAATTTCCTTATTCGCGCTTGAGCCAGACGTGGCACTATCCAGCTAGACGATTGGTATGAGCTTCCCGAGTGAACGAATTCTTCGGAGCGCAATCGCCTTCATCGGCGTGCTTGGCATCTGCGTGGCCACCTACATCCTGATCTCCGATTCGACCTCGGGCGCGCCGACCTGCCTGGCGGGCGGCCACGGCTGCGAGACGGTCGCCAAGAGCTCCTACTCGCACATCGCCGGGATCAACGTCGCGATCTTCGGCATCATCGGTTGGATCCTGATCCTCGGCACCGTGCTGTTCGGCAACGACGCGGCGCGCCTGGGAGGGTTCCTGTTCACGCTCGGCGGCTTCGGCTTCAGCATCTACCTGACCTACCTGGAGATCTGGAAGATCGAAGCGATCTGCCAGTGGTGCGTAGCCAATGCGATCCTGATGACGATCTGCTTCCTGCTCAACATCACGCGGCTGCTCGGTTACGTCGGAACCCCCGACGGCGGCAACGTGATCGGCGGCAGCGGAGGCACGCCCGCACGACCGATCGCCGAAGACGGCTGAGCAGGGCCGGACCGGGGACGTTTAGGGTCGCAGGGCGCAGAGCGGTACCGATCTCGTACGTAAACGACACGGAGGACTGATGAGTAACCAGCGCGACAGGGAGAAACGCCGGGAAGAACGCGTGGCGGCCGAAGCTCAGGCGGCGAGCGGTGACCGGCGGACGCGGCTACTTCAGCTCTCCGCGGCCGGGGTGTTCCTGGCGATCATCGTGGTCGTGGTGGTGATCGTCATCGCCGGCTCCAGCAGCAGCGACAACGGAGGCGACGCCTCGAACCTGGTCGAAAAAGAGCACGTCGAAAAGCTGCTCGCCGGGATTCCGCAGAACGCGACGATCCTCGGCAAGACGAACGCCCCGGTGAAGCTCTACGAGTACGGGGACCTGCAGTGCCCGGTCTGCAAAGACTATTCCGAACAGATCCTCCCGAAAATCATCGAAAACCAGGTGAAAAACGGCGAAGTGAGCATCACCTACCGCGACTTCATCATCATCGGTCCACAGTCGATCCCGGCCGGCGAAGGCGCCCTGGCGGCGGGCGCCCAGGGCAAAGGCTGGAGCTTCATCGAGACCTGGTATCGCAATCAGGGCACGGAGAACTCGGGCTACGCGACCGACGAATTCATCGAATCGATGGCGAAATACGTCGGCGTCCCGGACTTCGCCAAATGGAAAGAAGAATGGAAGGGCGGCACGTACCAGAAAAAGGTCGAAGACACGACCGCCCAGGCAGAAAAAATGGGCTTCACCGGGACGCCTTCGTTTGCGATCGAAGGTCCCAAATCTGAAGGCCTGGAACTGCTCGGCACGCCCGGCTCGACCCAGGCGATCGAAGAAGCGATCAAAAAGGCCAGCTGAGCCACCGTGGACGACGACGCCCGCCGACAGCGGCTACTTCAGCTCTCCGCGGGCGGCGTCTTCCTGGCGATCCTCGTTGTCGTCGTCGTGATCATCGTCGTCAGCTCGAGCAGCGACTCCGGCGGCAACGCGTCGAGCCTCACGGGCAAGGCCGAGGTCGAGAAACTGCTCGCCGGGATCCCGCAGAGCGGAACCGTCCTGGGCAAGCCCGACGCACCGGTGAAGGTCTATGAGTACGGCGACCTTCAGTGCCCGTACTGCAAAGCCAACGCGGAAGAAGTGACGCCGGAAGTCATCGAAAACCAGGTCCGTAGCGGCGAAGCGAGCATCAGCTTCAACCAGTTCATCATCATCGGCCCGGACTCGATCCCGGCGGGTGAAGCGGCCCTGGCGGCGGGCGCGCAGGAAAAGGCCTGGAACTTCATCGAGCTGTTCTACCGCAACCAGGGCAAGGAGAACTCCGGCTACGTGACCGACGAATTCATCGAATCGGTAGGCAAGGAAGCCGGCATTCCCGACCTTGAAAAGTGGAACGAAGAACGCAAGAGCGGCAAGTTCAAAAAGCAGCTCGAAGCCGAGACCAAGAAAGCCGAAAAACTCGGCTTCGGAGGCACGCCGTCGTTCGCGATCGAAGGTCCGAAATCGACGGGCCTCGAAATCATCAGCACCCCCGAAACCTCGGGGCAGCTCGAAGAAGCCATCGCCAAGGTGGGTTAGGACGGGCGGGGGTTCGGGCGCCTGCGGCCGTCCGAGGTGCGTCGTGACGCAACCCGGGCCGGGATCCAGGGGTCGTCCGGGAGGCGTGGTCGACCTTTCCCACCTAAAACGGGGGGAAAGGCCGACCACGCGGTCGCGGCCCATGAGGAACTCGGGAGGCACCGTGGAGTTCCCGGCGTCTCCGTGACGAGTTCCCGGCGTCTCCGTGACGAGGTCCCGGTTCCGTGACGGTCCCGTCACACCTCTCGGCTTCCCAAGCACCGAGATCGCGGCCTTGTGAAACGCGTCGACTTTTGGGTGCTATGCAACCGAAACTAAACACGGAGATCCTTGACCAATGAGGAAGTCGGGAGGAACGGCGACGTTCCCGGCATGTTGGTAACGGGTCAGGGTTGGTGACGGATGCGGCGGACTCTCGTGCGGCTTCTTGGGCGGAGCCGCTGAGAGATCGCGGTTGCCTGCCTCTCGCGTCGGCTCGGCGGAGGACTTCGGCGGGTGCGGTGGCGTTCCGCCCTGGTCGTTGAGCCCAGGTTTACATAACCAAGATTATCGTGCGTTGGATCTGAGGACCTCTAGGCCGCGAGCACGGCGCTGCCGCTGATCAGCGGACGGACGATCGCGATGGCCTTCGGCAGCTTGCCGTGCTCGAGGCGCTCGATCGCGAAGGCCGAGGCGCCCAGCGTCGCCTCCGTGTCGCGGTTGCAGTGGCAGCCGTCGGCGAGGAAGCGCCAGGGCTTCTCGAGGCGGTCCTGCCAGAGGGCGCCACCGCGGTCCGCGGCGCGGACGTGCTCGATGAAGAACAGGCGTCCGCCGGGCTTCAGCACCCGGGCGAGCTCGGCGATCGCGGCTGCAGGGTCCGGGACCGTGCAGAGGACAAGCGTCGCGACCGCGGTGTCGAAGGTGTCCGCGGCGAACGGGATCGCTTCGGCGGGCACGCTGACCAGGCGGGCCGGCGGCAGCGCCGGGTCGCCGGCCCGGTCGGTCAACCGCTCGCGGAGCCTGGCGCCCATGTGCGGGTCGGGCTCGACCAGGGTCAGGTCCTGGACCTCGTCGCCGTAGAGGCCGAGGTTGAGCCCGGTCCCGGCGCCGATCTCCACCACGCGACCGCGCGCCTCGGCCAGGAGGGCGCGGCGCATCTCGCCGAGTCCGCTCTCCTCGCTCGCCTTCAGCCCGCGGTCGTAGAAGGCGGCGAAGAGCCGCCCCCAGGTGGCGTCGTACGCCCTTCCCATGGATCCGGCGGCCACGGTTCAGTGGGCGGCGGGGTCCCGATCGCCGGTGCTGTGGGCCGCGCGCTCCTCGTAGGCAGCGCGCGCCGCGTGGTCCACCTCGGTCATCAGCTTGTCGGTGCCCATCGTCCGGCCGACCCACTCGGCCGCCGCGCGCGGCATCAGGGCGGCGGCGCGCAGGAGCGCGCCGTTCGACTTCGGCACGTAGACGTCGAAGCGCGGGACTTCGAGCGCGTCGATGATCGCCACGGCGACATCGCTCGCCTCCACCGGTTTGACCCATCTCTGGCCGACGCCGGCGGTGAGCTCCGTGTTGACCACGGTCGGCATCACGCAGGAGATCTCGATGCCGCGGCCGCGGAGCTCGCCGCGCACCGACTCGCTCAGCCCGACCACCGCGTGCTTGGTCGCCGAGTAGGTCGCGATCCCCGGAATCCCCGCTTTCCCCGCCTGCGAGGCGATGTTGACGATGTGGCCGCTGTCGCGCGGGATCATCCGCCGCATCGCCAGCTGGGTGCCGTGGATGACACCGATGAGGTTGATCTCGATCTGCCGCCGAAAGGAGTCCTCCGACTCCTCGACGAACGGCGTGGTCGGCATGATCCCGGCGTTGTTGACGAGCACGTCGAGCGGGCCGCCCTGACGCTCCGCCGCGTCGAGGAACGCCTCGAACGAGGCCCGATCGGACACGTCCAGCGCCAGCGCGACGGCGCCGTCGCCCAGCTCCGCCGCGGTCTGCTCGGCGAGCGCGAGGTCGACGTCGCCGATCGCCACCCGGGCGCCGCGCCGCGCCAACGCTTCCGCGGTCGCCTTGCCGATCCCACGGGCGCCGCCGGTGATCGCCACGACCTTGCCGTTCAAGATCCGCCGCTCCTTCGCCATGGGACTCCTCCTCCCCGGGTCGCTCAGGACGCCGGTTTGTAGACCGTGACCACGGCCGCGCCGCCGAGGCCGATGTTGTGCTGCAGGGCTACCTTCGCACCTTCGACCTGCCGACGCCCGGCTTCGCCGCGCAACTGCCAGGTCAGCTCCGAGCACTGCGCCAGCCCGGTCGCCCCGAGCGGGTGCCCCTTCGAGATCAGCCCGCCCGACGGGTTGACCACGACCTGGCCGCCGAAGGTCGTCGCCTCCGCCTCGACCAGCTTGTGGGCCTCGCCCTCGGCGGCGAAGCCGAGCGCTTCGTAGGTGATCAGCTCGTTGGCGCTGAAGCAGTCGTGGAGCTCGCAGACGTCGACCTCGTGCGGCGCCACACCCGCCTCCTGGTAGGCCGCCTGCGCCGCCGTCCGCGACATCTCCGAGCCGACGATGGTCATGCAGTCGGCGTTCTCGTCGAAGGTGGAGGTGAGATCGGTGACCATCGACTGGCCGGCGATCTCGACCGCCTTGTCCCAGAGGTCGTGCGAGTCGACATAACTCTCCGAGGCGACGATCGCGCAGGCCGCCCCGTCGGAGGTCGGTGAGCACTGCAGCTTGGTCAGCGGATCGTGGATCATCTTCGCCGCCTTGATGTCCTCGAGGCTGTGCTCGTCCTGGAACTGCGCGTAGGGATTGTTGACCGAGTGCTTGTGGTTCTTCCAGCCGATCCAGGCGAAGTGGTCGGGAGTCGAGCCGTACTTCTCCATGTGATCACGGCCCGCGTTGCCGAACATCTGGGGCGCGGGCGGTGAGGGCTCCGGATCGCGGATCTCGAACATCCGCATCGCGTGCTTGTCGAGGGCGTTGGTGCGATCGGTGTACTTGACGCCGAGGCTCCCCGGCTCCATCTTCTCGAAGCCGACCGCGAGGGCGCAGTCGGCCAACCCACCCTTGACCGCCTGGCGGGCGAGGAACAGCGCCGAGGACCCGGTCGAGCAGTTGTTGTTGACGTTGACCACGGGAATGCCGGTGAGGCCGAGGCCGTAGAGGGCGCGCTGGCCGTAGGTCGAGTCGCCGTAGCAGTAGCCGGCGTAGGCCTGCTCGACGTCCTCGTACTGGATCCCGGCGTCGGCGAGCGCCTTCTCCCCGGCCTCGACCGCCCAGTCCGGATAATCGCCCTCCTTCGTCCCCGGCTTCTCGAACTTGGTCATCCCGACCCCGATCACGAACGTGCGGTTGCTCAAGGCGTCTCCTCCCCGCGGCCGCCGCCCCTCGACGGCCTCTTTGGCTGGCTGGCCAGTAAGTTAGCGGAGCGGGCCGGGTCGCCCGCGGGAGCGAGGACGGCCGCGAAGTATCCTTGGCGGTCGTGATCCTGGCCGATATCAGCGGCAGCCCGGCGACGGGGGTGGGAATCCTCGCGGCGCTCGCGGCGGGGATCGTCTCCTTCCTCTCGCCTTGCGTGCTGCCCCTCGTCCCCGGCTACCTGTCGGCGGTGACGGGGGTCTCCGCGGCCGAGCTCGACGACGCCGACTGGCGCCGCGTCGTCCCCCCCGCGCTCACCTTCGTCGCCAGCTTCTCGTTCATCTTCATCCTGTTCGGGCTGACGGCGACCGGCCTCGGCTCCTTCCTCTCCGA
This sequence comes from Actinomycetota bacterium, assembly GCA_018268415.1. GTDB lineage: Bacteria > Actinomycetota > Thermoleophilia > Solirubrobacterales > 70-9 > VAYN01. The sequence goes on from JAFDWO010000043.1 coordinate 75,274, forward strand.
AAACAAGCCGCTACTGACGAAGATCTCCGGCTGGCTGATCATCGCGATGGGCGTCCTCTTCGTCTCCTCGCTCTTCATCACCCGACTGAACAAGGAGTGGCACGTCGAGGCGCTGCTCTCGCGGGCCGGCAAAGGCGGCCCGATCGTCGCCGGCGCCGCGTTCGCGATCGCCTGGAGCCCCTGCATCGGCCCGACGCTCGGCGCGATCCTCTCCGTCGCCGCCGCCGAAGGGTCGATCGCCCGCGGTGCCCTGCTCCTGGCGGTCTACTCGGCCGGGCTGGCGATTCCCTTCCTGATCACCGCGCTGGCGTTCTCCCGGATGGCGACCGCATTCGCCGTGGTCAAGCGCCACTACCGCGCGATCGTCGTGGTCGGCGGCGTGATCCTGATCGTGATGGGAGTCCTGATCGTGACCGGCGAATTCAAACAGCTGAACATCCAGGCGCAGAGCTGGTCGTCCAACCTCGGCCTGGAACAGTAGGCGCGCCATCGTCTGCATTTGAGGCCGCATAGCGGACCCGATCGCAGACGCTCAGCTAATTCTGAGTGGCGGGGACCACCGTCTCCAGCTCTTTGCCCACCGCCTCGGTGATCTCGAGGCCGTCGTCCTCCAGGTCACGGGAGCAGACGATGCGGAAGCGGCCGGTGCCGATCTCACCGTCGGGGACGACCGGGAGGCCACGGATCGTGTCCCAGCCGAGGCGCTCGACCTCGAACGGGTTCATCCTCACCTCCGCCGCCGGAAAGGGACAGTTGGCGTTGTGCTGGTCGATCGCCTTGGAGATCGCCTCGAGGTTCTTCGCCTCCGGAGAAGCCATGCCCCAAGGATACGGATCGGGCCGGGAACGCTGGAGGACCCAAAGGGTCCCCCTCGAAATCTCCTGGGGTGAGCACCAGCCGCCTGGAGGCCTTCTCGGATGGCGTCTTCGCGATCGCGATCACGCTGCTCGTCCTCGACATCCACGTCCCCGAGCCGGGATCCGGAGACCTCGGCCACGAGCTGCTCGCCCGCTGGCCCAGCTATGCCGCCTACGTCATCTCGTTCCTCACCATCGGGATCATCTGGATCAACCACCATGCGGCCTTCAGCCGACTACGCGCGGTCGACCAGTCGATCCTCATGCTGAACCTCCTGCTCCTACTCAGCGTCGGCATCCTCCCCTTCACGACCTCTCTCATGGCGGCCTACCTCAAGGAGAGCAGCGGCGAGGACCTCGCGGCGGCGATCTATGGCGGTTCGTTCCTGCTGATGGGCGCGATCTTCGTCCTCGCCAACCGCCAGATCCTCCTGCGTCGCCCGCAGCTGCTGCGCAAGCCGATCGACCCCGAGGCGGCCCGCAACATCCTCGCCTTCGCCGCGCTCGGCCAGATCCCCTACGTGCTGGCCACCGCGCTCGCCTTCGTCTCTCCTTACATCACGCTGGCGATCTGCGGCGGCTGCGCGATCTACTACTCGCTGCCGGTCGCCTCGCGCGGCATGGGCGACCGCTCCGGCGATGGTGCCGCTGCCGGATGAGCTGCGGCTCGAGGGCGACCGGGTCGTCCTGCGCGACTGGCGCGACGAGGACGCGCCGGCGCTCGCGCCGGTCTGCGGCGAGTGGGACGTCTGCGCCTTCAGCTCGGTGCCGTGGTCGTACTCGGAGGGCGCGGCCCTGGCCTGGATCGACCGCCAGCGCCGCAAACGTGCCGCCGGGACCGTGCTGGCGCTGGCGATCCAGACACGGGAGGAGGAGCGCGCGCTCGGGAACGTCAACCTGGCGAGCTTCAGCGACGACGGTCGCGAGGCGGCGATCGGCTACTGGCTCGCCCCCGCGGCGCGCGGACGCGGTCTCGCCACCGCGGCGACGGCGCTGCTGATCGATTGGGGCCTGGGCACCTTCGGCCTCGAGCGGGTCGAGTTCGCGATCCTGCCCGGCAACCTGCCCTCCCAGCGGATCGCCGAGCGGCTCGGCGCGATCCCGGAGGGCATCCGCGAGGGCAGCCACCGCGCCGACGACGGCCGCTGGTGGGACATGGCGATCTGGAGCGTCAGGGGCTCTCCGCGCCGACCGACCAGCAGCGCGCCGTGAAGCGGACCTCTTCGCCGTCGACGAAGGGCTCATAGGCGGCGCCCGCCACCTCGAGGACCGCCGCGCGGGTGGCGTCGTCGGCCTCGCGCAGCGCCTGTCCGATCGGTCCGATCCGCGCCAGGTACCGGCGCAGGTCGGCCTCCGGGAAGGCGCAGGGAACGTCGACCGGCTCGACCTCGATGCGCGCCCAGCCCGCGGCGGCGAGGATCTCGCCGATCCGCCCCGCCTCGGCGAACGCGAACGGCCCGGGCGCGCCCGGGAGGCGCGGGGCCATCTCGGGAAGCAGGTGCGCGGCCGCCTGCGCCCCGGTCGTCAGGAAGGGATTCTCCTCCGGCGTCCGCCAGGCGATGAAGCGCAGTCCCCCGCCGGCGGCGATCGCCTCCCGCAGCCGGGCGAAGGCCGCGGCCGGATCGGTGAAGAACATCACCCCGAAGCGGGAGACGAGCAGGTCGAACTCGCCGGCCTCGAACGAGTGCGCCGCGGCGTCGGCGAGCAGGAACCGGGGCGGGTTCTCGTCATAGGCGACGCGCTCCTTGGCAGCCGCGATCATCGCCGCCGAGATGTCGACGCCGGTGCAGGTCGCCCCGGGACCGAGGCGCCGGGCGATCGCCACCGTCGCCGCGCCGGCCCCGCAGCCGACGTCGAGGACGCGCTTCGCCCCGCGCGCGGCAGCCGCGTCCGCCAGCAACCCCTCGAAGCCGACGAACATCCGGTCGAGGACCGGCTGCATCGCGACCCAGGCGTCACCGCCCGCGCCGTTCCAGAAGTCCGACTGCTCACCGCTCATCTCGATCGCACCTCCTGCCTTTCGTCGCCTCGGTGGTCCCAGGGCGAGCGAAGCTATCACGCGAACGTGCGTTCGCTCCGCCGCGCTTCCCGCTAAATTCGTCACGTGTCGATCGCAGGCTGGCAGCGCACTGTGGCGCACCTCGACATGGACGCCTTCTACGCGTCCGTCGAGCTGCGGCGACATCCGGAGCTGAAAGGGAAACCGGTGGTCGTCTGCGGGTCCGGGCCGCGGGCGGTGGTGACGACGGCGAGCTACGAGGCGCGCAAGCTGGCCGGGATCCACTCGGCGATGCCCGCCGCGGTGGCGCGCCGGAGACTGCCGAACGCGGTGTACCTGCCGCCGGACTTCCCGGCTTACCGGGAGGCGTCGGCGGTGGTGATGGACGTGCTGCGCTCGAACGTCGAGGTGGTCGAGGTGGTCGGGCTGGACGAGGCCTACCTCGACCTCACCGGGATCTTCTCGCCGAAGGCGACGATGCGACGGATCAAGGCGGAGATCCGCGAGCTCACCGGGCTCACCTGCTCGGTCGGGATCTCGGAGTCGCGGCTGCTCGCCAAGATGACCAGCGAGCTGGGCAAGCCGAACGGGCTGGTCGTAGTCGGTCGGGAGGACGCGCTCGCGCGCTTCGGGACAGGTCCACCCGGGGTCGTCCCCGGGATCGGCCCGAAGACGGCCGAACGCCTGGAGAAGCTCGGCATCGGCTCTCTCGCCGCGCTCGGCGAGTGGGACCGTGGCGACCTCGAAGCGCGTTTCGGGCCCCGCTCCGGGGCCTGGTTGCACGCTCGCGGAAACCTCCGCGACGAGACGCCGATCAGCGTCAGCCGCGAAACCAAATCGCAGTCGGTGGAGACAACCTTCGACGTCGACGTCGCCGAGCTCACCGCGCTCGAGCGGACGCTGCGCGAGCAGACCGAGGAGCTCTGCCGCAGGCTGCGCAAGAAGGACCTCGAGGGGCGCTCGATCGGGATCAAGGTGCGCCTCGACGACTGGACCAACGTGACGCGCTCCCAGTCGGTGGAGAGCCCGACCAACGACCCGGAGGTCGTCTGGCCGATCGCGCTCGACCTGCTGCGGGCCTACGACCCGCCGCGTCCGGTGCGGTTGCTCGGCGTCCGCCTCGCCACCTTCGGGGACGAGGCCGACGCCGCCGCCGAGGAGGACGAGCCGCAGCTCCGGCTCGCCCTCCCCGGCTGACGCGGCAAGGCCTAGTGGTTGGCCATCACGGTGCCGACGCCGGGGAAGCCGAGGCGCTCCTTGGTCGCCGTGGTCAGGTCGTATTCCCGACCGGCGACATAAGGCCCACGGTCGATCACCGGCACGGTGACCGAGCGGCCGTTGTAGCGCAGCTTCACCAGCGTGCCGCAGGGCAGCGTCTTGTTGGCGACGCCGAGCGTCCCCGGGAGCAGGGTGCCGCCGCAGGCGACGCCGTTGCCGTAGAGCCCTGGACCGTAGTAGGAGGCGCCGGCCAGACGGTAGGAGGTCAGGTGGCGAACCTTGCTGTGGGAGCCGCGCACCTGCTTGTCGTGGATGCCGAACGCCTCGACCTTATAGTTGCCGAGGCTCCCCACGTCCCAGGTCGCCTTGAAGGTGCCGTTGGACTTGGTGTGGAGCGCGAGAACCTTGGGGTCGGAGCCGCCGAAGACGACCTTGACCCGGTGGCCGCCGCCGGGACGGACCTTGCCTCGCACGGTCACGCTTTCGCCGGTCAGCACGGAGTGCTTGGAGACGTGGAGCGCGACGTGTGACTTGACCCGCTTGTGCGTTTTGTGATGATGCTGACGGCTGGACGCCCCATGCTGCTGCTGGGCCACCGCCGCCGACGCGCCGACCGACAACGCCAAGGCGGCGCCGATCACGGGCAGGGTGAATCGCATCGTGTAATCACTCGCTTTCTGCCTGCCTACGGGGTTAGCTGACGGGCTCGCGGACGCCGGCTCGGAGGCCACGTCCGTTACGGGCGACAAGTCGCCCGATTCGCCCCGGCGCCGCGATCAGGGTGGTGCTCGCGGCGCATTTGGGTCCCCCGCTCCCCGTCGCGCTGCGGCGAGGGGATTCGGCAGATGGGTTCTTTCCTTTTGGGACGGAACACCCTAGGGACGCGGTGGGTGCGCCCGTGTGAGCGCCCTCACAGAAGTGGCGAAGCGCACGAAAGCGTGCAAGGGGTGCCGAAATGCCGTTGTAGAGCCAAAGAATTGCCTGCACACGGCTTGAACGGCGTATGCGAAGATGACCGCGTGGCCAATAGCGACCGGCTCTCCGGGCTCGATTCGTCGTTCCTCCACATGGAGCGCGACGGCGCCCACATGCACGTCGCCTCGACCATCATCTTCGAGGGGCCGGCGCCGACACACGAGGAGTTCCGCGATCACATCGCCTCGCGCCTGCACCTGGTGCCGCGCTTCCGCCAGAAGCTGCGCGAGGTCCCGTTCGGGCAGGGCCGGCCGGTCTGGGTCGACGACCCGCACCTGAACCTCAATTACCACGTCCGCCAGACCGCCCTCCCCGCCCCCGGGTCCGACGAGCAGCTGCGCAACCTGGCGGCCCGCATCTTCTCCCAGCAGTTGGACCGCTCGAAGCCCCTCTGGGAGCTGTGGCTGGTCGAGGGCATGGCCGACGGCCGCTTCGCGGTGATCGGCAAGAGTCACCACGCGCTGGTCGACGGCGTCTCCGGCGTCGACATCACCACCGTCCTCTACGACCTCGACCGCGAGCCGCAGGGCCCGCCCCAGACGCCGCCACCGTGGCTGGCCCGTCCCGAGCCGACCGACACGCAGCTGCTCGCGGAGGCGCTGAAGGAGCGGCTGACCAGCCCGCGCGAGATCGTCCGCGGCTTCCGCCATGCGCTCCGCGGCCCCCGCCAGGTGGTCCACGGCGCCGTCGCGACCTCGAAGATGGCGGCGGCGAGCCTGCGCGCTCCCTCCACGCCCTTCAACGTCGAAATCGGCCCGCACCGCCGCTTCCAGATGACGCAGGCGCAGCTGGTCGACCTGAAGCGGGTCAAGGACGCCCACGGCGGCACCGTCAACGACGTCATCCTCGCGATCGTCGCCGGCGCGATCGGCCGTTACCTGCGCGCCCGCGGCTACGAGACCAGGGGGATGACGTTGCGGGCGATGGTGCCGGTCTCGATCCGCGAGGCGGAGGAGCACGGTGCGCTCGGCAACCGGATCACGGCGATGATGGCGCCGCTGCCGGTCTGGTGCGAGGACCCGGTCGAGCGCCTCCACGTGGTCACCGAGGAGATGGGCGACCTGAAGGCCTCGGGCCAGGCGGTCGGCGCCGAAATCCTCACCCGCCTCACCGACTTCGCGCCGACCACCATCGTCTCCCAGGCGGCCCGCCTGCAACCCGCCCAGCGCTTCTTCAACCTCGTCGTCACCAACGTGCCGGGCCCACAGTTCCCGCTCTACGTGCTGGGACGCCAGATGGAGTCGATCTTCCCGATGGTGCCCCTGGCGCGCAAGCAGGCGCTCTGCATCGGGATCATGTCCTACAACGGGCAGGTCAACTTCGGCCTGATCGGGGACTACGACGCGATGGCCGACCTGGACAGCTTCGCGCTCGACCTCGAGGAGGCGACCGAGGATGCGATCGCCACCGCCCCGCCGGCCCTCGTGCCGCCGCCGAAAGCGGTCACCTCGAGGAACGGGGCCGCGGCGGCCGAGGCCGGCTCCGTCGCCGACGCCTAGCTCTTCGCGAGCCTGGCGGCAGGGTCAGCGGACGACCCGCCCGCTGACCCTGAACGGGGCTTCTTCGGTCAGGTAGCGCCAGTCGAGGCGGCGCGCGCTGTAGCCCACGGCGGTCGCGTCGGCATTGACGACCACGGCGGTGATGCGCTGGAAGCGGGCCGGGTCGGCGAGGCGCGCCGTCAGGGTGCCGCCGGTGCGCGAGTAGGCCACGGATTTGACCGTGCGCCCGTGGCGTTCGGAGCCGACGCGTCCGACCAGCGCCAGTCCGGTCCCCACCCCCGCCGGTGCGGTGAGGTGGACCTCGACCGCCGTTCCGCTCGGCGCGTGGACGCCGAGCAGGCTGAAGGTCGTGTGGTTGAGGTGCCGGGTGACGGCCGGCGCGCCCAACGTCAGCGACCCTTGCCGCGGCGCGTCCGGGTAGAGGTAGCTCTCGCGGAACCCGATCCCGGTCCGCCACTCGGCGACGTCGGCGGCGAAGCGGGTGAAGTCGTGGCCGAAGGTGGATGGTCCGGCCGCGCGGATCGCTCGTTCGTAGGCGGCGACGGCGAAGCCGGCGGGCCGCGCCCGGGCGGCGCCGGCCCAGGCCTCACGGATCAACGAGCGGCCATAGTGGTGGGCCAGCCACGCGTTCCAGACCGCGGTGCCGTACTCCTTGATCGAGTTCGCGGTCAGCGGCGTTTCCCACAGCTTCACCCAGCTCCGGACGTAACGCAGGTAGTCGTCGATGCCGTTGTAGACCTGGTCCTCCATCCACACCGCGGTCGACTCGGCGAACCACGGGTCCGCGTAGGCGTCGTAGGCGAACTGGAGGATGTGGTTGTACTCGTGGGCGAACGTGACCTTGAGATCACGGCCCTGGGTCGTGTGGGGGAACTCGAACGGTTCGTAGTCGTTGTCGAGGACCAGGTAGCCGTGCAGCCGGCGCGAGGACGACCGGCCTCCCTGTCCTGCCTGGCCGCGGTCGGGCGCCGCATAGCCGAAGAGCTGCGGTCCGATCTCGGCGAGGTAGACGTCGGTCTTCCCGTGCCCGCCGCCCAGCGTGCCGTCGGAAAGCGGCTCGCGCCAGCCGAGCTTCCCGTTCTCGATCTGGTGCACGTGTTCGGCCACCGCCAGGACCCGTTCGACGTAGTCGGGGATCCCGTCCCCGTTCGTGTCCTTGGGCCGCGGGGCGTCAAGGCCCTGGTCGACCCAATGGACACAGAAGTGCGCGCCGCAGGCGGGCGATTTCGGCGCTTCGGGGACCGTGTAGGAGTTGCGACTCGGCACGATGCCCTCGCCGGGCCGTTCGAACGGCCGTGCCGCGGCGGCGAGCGACGCCGTGGCGAGCAGCACGGCAACCAGGGCCGCGACGGCGATTGCGAGGCGGCCCGAGCGCATCCGCGGCACCTTAGCGGCGCCCCTTAAGCGCTTCGAAAGCACGCAGGCCGACGCGACCACCGGCCGGGCCGGGATACTTCGGCGTCTCTCCATGCGCATCGCCCTTGCCCAGATCAACCCGACCGTCGGCGACGTCGACGGCAACACCGCCAAGATCGCCGCGTGGATCGAGCGCGCCCGCGCGGCGGGGGCCGAGCTGGCGATCTTCCCCGAGCTCTGCATCCCCGGCTATCCGGCCGAGGACCTCTATCTGAAGCGGCATTTCCTCGCCGCGAACGTGGCTGCGGTCGAGGGGCTGGCGAGTGGCCTCGCGCCGGGGATCACGGTGATGGTCGGCTTCGCCGAGCCGGTCGAGGGCGGCGGCGATCACCGCCACGCCTACAACTCGCTCGCCGTCCTCGCCGACGGCGCCGTGCAGCGGGTCTACCGCAAGAACCGCCTCCCCAACTACTCCGTCTTCGACGAGCAGCGCTATTTCGTTCCCGGCACCGACGGCGACGCGGTCGAGGTCGCCGGGACGCGGGTCGGGCTGACGATCTGCGAGGACACCTGGGCGCCGGGTCCGCCCGCGCAGGCCGAGGCCGATGCCGGCGCGCGGCTGATCGCCAATCCGTCGGGCTCGCCCTACCACCGTGGCAAGGGGCAGGAGCGCGAAGAGATGTTCGGCGAGCGGGCGCGCGAATACGGCTCCTTCGTCGCCTTCGTGAATCTGGTCGGCGGTCAGGACGAACTGGTCTTCGACGGACAAAGCCTCCTGTTGGCGCCGGACGGGGCCGTGCTGGCGCGGGCGGCGCAGTTCGAGGAGGACCTCGTGATCGTCGACGTCCCGGCCGCGATCGGCGCCCCGACGCCGCTCGCCGACCCGCTCCCGGACCTCGACGAGGTCTACGGCGCGCTCCGGTTGGGCCTGCACGATTATGTCGAAAAGAACGGCTTCCGGCACGTCGGGCTGGGGATCTCGGGCGGCATCGATTCGGCGCTCGTCGCGATGCTCGCGGTCGACGCGCTCGGCCGCGAGCGGGTCACGCTGGTGGTCATGCCCTCGCCTCATTCCAGTGCCGATACCCAGGAGGACGCCCGGCAGATCGCCCGCAACCTGGGGACCGAGCTGATCGAGATACCGATCGAGCCGATGATGGACGGCTACGGCGACGCGCTCGACCGGTATCTGCGCCGGGGCGCCGCCGAGGCCGCCGTGGTCGCCGACCCGACCCGCCCCGAGCCCGACCTCGCCGCCGAGAACATCCAGGCGCGGATCCGCGGCAACCTGATGATGGCCCTCTCCAACCGCCACGGCTGGCTGGTCCTGACCACGGGCAACAAGAGCGAGATGTCGGTCGGCTACGCGACCCTCTACGGCGACATGGCGGGCGGCTTCGCGGTGATCAAGGACGTGCCGAAGACGCTCGTCTACGAGCTGGTGGAGCGGCGCAACGCACGGGCGGGGCGAGAGCTGGTCCCGGCCTCGGTGATCGAGCGACCGCCCTCGGCGGAGCTCCGCCCCGACCAGCTCGACAGCGACTCGCTGCCCGATTATGACCTGCTTGACCGCATCCTCGAGGCCTACGTCGAGCGCGACGAGGGCCGCGACGAGATGACCTCTGCCGGGATGCCGGGCGAGGTCGTCGACGAGGTGATCCGCCTGGTCGACCGCGCCGAGTACAAGCGCCGCCAGGCCGCCCCCGGCATCCGCATCACCCCCCGCGCCTTCGGCCGCGACCGCCGTCTGCCGATCACCAACCGCTTCGGCGGTTGATCCTGGATCAGGCCCGTCCCGACCAAGCCTGACCAGGACGCAGGGAGCGTGGCGTGCTCTGCACGCGAGCGACCGAGGACGCCGTCAGGCGCCGGTCGGGGCGGGCCTGACGGCCATGGTCATCTTGGCCACAGCGCAGAGGCGCTCGTCGTCGTCGACGACCTCGACCGTCCAGACCCAGGTGGTGCGGCCGCGGTGGCGGGCGACGGCGCGGACTTCGGCGTGACCCGAGGTCACCGGGCGCATGAAGCTCACCTCGATCGACTGGCCTACCGCGATCTGCCCTTCCTCGTAGACCGCCGCCGCGGTGGCGTAGGAGCAGAGGCTCTCGACCAGGGTCGAGTAGACGCCACCGTGCATGAGCCCGTAAGGCTGGCGCAGCTCGTCGCGCAACTCGATCCGAGCGCGCGCATCCTCGGGGTCCAGCTGTATCCACTCGGTACCGATGTAGTCATCGAAATTCGACGATTTCTTAATCGATTCATCGCTCGCCATCGCCGGGGACCCTATTAGGGTTCCTCGGGGTGGCGCTGAGCGAAGAGCAGAATGCGATGCTGCGCCTGCTGGCCCAAGGCGAGCAGGGTTATGCGGACATCGCGGCCCTGATGGGGCTGAGCGAGGAAGAGGTGCGGGCCAAGGTGGTCGGCGCCCTCGCCCAACTGCAGGCCGAAGGCAAGCCGACTCCCGACGTCCCACCGCCGCTCCCGGGCGGCGCCAAGCCGGCCGCGGAAGTGACGCCGCCGGAGCCGGCCGCCGGGAAGCCGGAGCGCGTCGCCGCGGAGCCCGAGCCGGCCGCCGCGAAGCCGGAGCGCGTCGCCGCGGAGCCCAAGCCGGCCGCCGGGAAGCCGGAGCGCGTCGCCGCGAAGCCCGAGCGCGTCGCTGGGGAGCCCGAGCTGTCGACCGGTGCCGGGCCTGCGGTCGCGGACGCGGACGCGGACGCCCCGAAGGAACCCGCGTCGGCGGCGACGCAACCCCCCGTGGCACCAACGCCCCCACCCGCAAGCCCATCGACCCCTCACCCTGCCGGCGGGCGCACCATCACGCTTCCCACCGGGCAGCGTGCCTGGCTCCTCGGCGGCGGGATCGTCGCCATCGTCGCGGCAATCGTCGTCGTGATCCTCCTGGTCTCCGACAGCGGGGACGGCGGTTCGTCTTCCCCGTCGAACAACGGCGCCACCACGGCGGCCGAAACGGCCAAGGGCGAAGGAAGCGCCGGCGGCAAACCGGCCACCGAAGCCAAGCTGAAAGCGGTCGACGGCTCGGAAGCGAAAGGCTTCGCCTCCTTCGGCCGGGTGAAGAACAAGCTGGCGCTGCAGGTCGAAGCGACCGGTCTCGAACCGACCGAAGAAGGCGTCAACTCCTACGCCATCTGGCTCGCCCAGTCCCCGCAGAAAATGATCCCGCTCGCCTCGACCGGGGTGAAGGCGAGCGGTGAAGGCGCGGGCATCATCGCGGCCCAGTTCGAAGTCCCGGTCCAAATCCTCGGCTACTTGGCAGGCGGAACCTTCGACCAGATCGCGATCACTAAAGTCGACAACAAACGCTTCCGGAACAGCGTCACGATCGCAACGAAACAGAAAAAGACGCCGACCTACCTCGGCAAGGAAGTCCTGCGCGGGACCATCACCGGCCCGATCGTCGGCCTCGCGGTCCGCGAAGAAGAAGAAAAGAAGGCCGAAGAAGGCAAGTAGCCCGGGGATAAGGGATAAGGATGGGGCCGCCTGAAGCTGTCGCCCACCTGGATCCGCGATCCCCTCAGGCTGTCGCCCGCTCAGATCCGCAGCCCCCTCAAGCTGGCCCGGTCTGATCCCCGGCCCCCCGAGCTGTCGCCCGCTCGGATCCGCGGCCCCCTCGAGCTGTCGCCCCTTGCGGAAAGGGATGCGGCCGTCTCGTCCACGGCCCTGGCAGGCTGTGGCCGTGGCCGAGACGGCCGGGGGTGCGGGGAGCGGGCGGGGGAAGCACGGAAGGCCCTTGCGGGAGGTGCGGGCGAGCGAGGCGGATCCTCACGCGATGGACACGGCGCTCCCACGGTCCCTCCCGATCCCGGCCCCGGGGACCGGAGGGTGCGACCGATCCGTCACGGGACCGTCACCGAAGGGGGACCCCGTCACGAAGACGTCGGGAACCTCACGCTTCCTCCCGACCATCCCATTGCTCAAGGATCTCCGTGTTTAGTTTTGGTTGCACAGCAACCAAAACTCGACGCGCGTCCCACGGACCCCCGACCCCGGCGTCTCGGGGCCCGGACCCCCGATCCCGGCGTCCGGGGGCCGGAGGGTCGCACGGATCCCCCCCGATCCCGGCCCCGGGGGGCGGGAGGTGTGACGGGACCGTCACGGAAGAGGGGCCTTGTCACGAAGACGTAGGGAACTCCACCCTTCCTCCCGTGTTGTCCAACGCTCACGGACGCCTTCCGTACTTTGACCCTGCCATGGCAGGGTCAAAGTACGGAAGGCGTTCCCGGGCCCTCTTTCCGGGCCCGGGAACGGACCGAAGGGTGCGGAAAGGGTGACGTTCCCGGCGTCTTAGTCACCGATCGGGGCGGGGTGTGGCCTCCCCCGCACGGACCCGTCACGGAAGCCCGACCTCCCCCCGTCCCTCTGTCCCCCCCTCATCCCTGTGTCGTCTTTTTCACGACTCCCTCCTGTCCCTGTCCCGCCTTTTTCACGACCCCTTCCCGTCCCTGTACCCCGCCTTCCCCACGACCCCCTCCCGTCCCGGGCGCCTCATGGCGCTCACAGCCTGCCAGGAGCGCCATGAGGCGCCCGGGACCATCTCGGACGGGTGGGGCGGCCGGGGTCGCGGCGCGACTCGACGGCCGCGGGGGTCGGGGTCGGGACGCACCTCGGACGGCCGCGGGGGCCGAGGTCGCGGCGCAACGCACCCCGCGCGGCAACTCGGACGGGTCCGACGGTCGGGATCGAGGACGCCCGGCCCAGCGAAAACCACTAACCCAAGAGCTTGCCGGGGTTCATGATCCCGGTCGGGTCGAGGCGTTCCTTCGCCGCCCGCAGGACCTCGAGGCCGATCTCGCCCACCTCGGCCTCCATGTAGGGGGCGTGGTCGCGACCGACCGCGTGGTGGTGGGTGATCGTGGCGCCGTTGGCAACGATGGCCTCGCTCGCGGCTCGCTTGACCGCCGCCCACTGCTCCAGCTCGGCGCCGCGGCGGGCCCGCGCGATGAAGGTGAAGTAGAGCGACGCGCCATCGGCATAGGCGTGGGAGAGGTGGCAGAAGACGAGGCCCGGCGTCCCCTGCCCCTCAAGCGCCCCCGCGATCGCGGCGCCGACGGCCCGGTGGAGCTCGCCGAGCCGCGTCCAGGAGTGCGAAGTCTCGAGCGTCTCGACCATCGCGCCCATCTCCATCAGCAGGTCGCGCTGGTAGGGCCCGCCGTAACGACCGTGCTCCCACGAGCGGCCGCCGGCGCGGCCGAGGTAGACGGCGCCGCCGGCGCGGAGCACCCGCACGGTCAGCGCGCGGCGCCTGGTGAGCGCTTCCTCGCTGCCCTCGTAGCCGAGGATCATCAGCGAGCCGGCCGCTCGCCGGCGTGCTCGCAGGTAGGTGCCGAACGCCTTCCCGGCGGCACCGCGCGGACCGGAGAGGGCCAGCGATCCGATCGTCTCCTCCTCGTCGGAGACGCGGATCACGGTCGGCAGGCCCGGCCCCTGAGCGAGGGTGCGGACGATCTCGCATCCCGCCTCGAAGCTCCCCGCCATCCAGGCCTCGTAACGCCGTTGTGGCGGCGCCGGGCGTACCCTCACGGACACGTCGGGGATCACACCCAGAGTCCCCTCCGAGCCGATCACCAGCTCCCGCAGGGCAGGCCCGGCGGCACTGTGTGGAGTCTCCAGCGTCCGCAGGTTTCCGGCCGGGGCAAGCAGCCGCACCGAGCTGACCAGCGAGTCGAAGCGTCCATATCCGCTCGAGGCCTGGCCGGCCGAGCGGGTCGCGGCGAAGCCGCCGATCGTCGCGTACTCGAAGGACTGGGGGAAATGGCCGAGGGTGAGGCCCCGGGCGCCGAGCGCCGCCTCCGCCTCGGGCCCCCGCAGGCCGGCGCCAAGGCGGGCCGTCAGCGCGATCTCGTCGACGGCGACGTCACGGAGCGCCGCGAGGTCGAGGCTGATCAGCGCCGCGTGCGTGCCCCGCAGCGGCTCGACGCCGCCGACCACGCTGGTACCGCCGCCGAACGGCACCACGGCGACGCCGTGCGCGGCGCAGGCGTCGATCAACCGCCCCACCGCCGCCGCGTCGGCGGGCACCAGCACCGCGTCAGGCGCGTCCGCCAGCCGTCCCGAGCGCATCTGCACCAGGTCGACGTAACCGCTCCCGCGCGCATGGCGCAGACGATCCTCCTTGGAGTCGAAGACGGCGGCGGCCCCGACCGCGTCCACCACCGCTCGCGGTAGGGCGCGCGCCGCGGGGAGCTCGAAATCCTCGAGCCGCGCGGCGAGCGGCCACGGCTCCAGCTCGCCGATCCGTTCGCGCAACACCGCGAGCGCGGTCGCGTCGAGTTCGGTGCGGCGCATCGGGTCGCCCCAGCCCCACCAGTTGGTGTCGCGCCGCGGCTCGGTCACGGCGCCCCACCGTGGAGACTTGCACTTGCATGGAGGGAGTTTCGCTCCACGCCCCTCACATCAGCGCCTCCTCGATCCCGTCGAGCGCCGCGTCGAGGATGTCGCGCTGGCCTCGACGCATCATCCATCCGCCAAGCCGCGACATTCCCCGCATGGTCTGCGAGGAAGTGAGCACGACTCGCGTCTCCCCGGCCGCCGCCGCGTGCAGCTCGACCTCGACCCGCGAGTCCTTCAGGTGCTTGGCGAACGGCGAGCCCTCCAGCTGTTGCTCCCAGACATAACGTTCCGGCTCCGCCGCGGACACGCACCGATAGTCGGCGCGCACGCCGCGCCCGTGCTGGGTCTCCAGCACCTTGGTCCACTGGCTGCGACGGCCGCCCTGGCGCGCATCGACATCCTCGACCCGCGAGACCCGCGGCCACCAGCGCGGCAGCGCATAGGGGTCGGAGACGAGCTTCCAGACGTCGCGGATCGGGGCCTCCACCGTCCGCCTGCGGGTCACCCGCGGCACGCGCGCCGCTGCCTATTCGCCGGCAAGGCGGCGCAGGTCGCGAACCAGCAGCAGGTGCTTCAGGTGGCTGACGGTCGCGGCCAGGCTTTCCAGGCTCTGCAGCGCCTCTTTGCGCCGCTCCGGGTTGCGGGAGCGCAGCGACGGCCCCAGCAGCGCTTCGAGCAGCTGCGCCTCGCGATCGGCGGAGGAGCGGAAGATCCGCAGGTTGCGCGCGCCGACACCAACCCGTGACAGTTCGTTGGCGGCGCGGACGATCTCGCGGTCGGTCTCGTCGTAGACGGTCCGGCCGTCACGTTTCTCCGGCTGGACGATGCCGAACCCTTCCAGCTCGGAGACGAGCTCCTCGCGGGCACCGGTCTCCTCGACGATCTCTTCCAGGCTCAGGTAGGTGCGCGAGGTGTCGACCAGGATCGCCCGCCGCACCGCGCCCGCCGGTTTGCGCTCACCTTCGCCGCCGAAGCCGATGTCGTTGCCGGCGGCGAGCTCCTGGCGGATCACCCGCAGCGGCAGGAACTCGTCACGCTGCAGGCGCAGGATCGTCCGCAACCGCTCGACGTCGGACTGGCTGTAGAGGCGGTAGCCGCCCGAGGTCCGCCGCGGATTCAGCAGCTTCTGGTCCTCCAGATAACGGATCTTCGAGATCGAGACGTCGTCGAATTCGCTCTGCAGGATCTTGCAGACGGCACCGATCGTGAGCGCCTTGCGGGGACGAGAGGCTGAATCCGGCGTGCGCCGGGCGGAATCGGGGACGGAGGCCATCAGCGCTCCAGGTAGGAAAGCTTGTACTTGCCGATCTGGATCTCGTCACCGTCGGCGAGGCGGTGGGACTCGATCCGCCGCCGGTTCACGTAGGTGCCGTTCAGCGAACCGAGATCGTCGATGTAGAAGCCGTCGCGGCGCCGCACCAGGAGCGCGTGGTTGCGCGACACGGTGACGTCATCCAGGAAGACCCCGGCGTCGGGACTGCGCCCGATCGAGGTGCGGTCGTCGTCGACCGAAAAACTCTCACCGGCCCGCCCACCGCCCGCCCGGATGACCAGCGCCGCGCCCGATTCCTCGACCACCTCGTCGATGTCGACCGGCTGCATATCGCCGGTCTCGTCGACCCGGTAGGTCATCGTCGTCGGTTCCTCTTTGCTCTCTGCCGGGCCACCCAGGTAGGCGCCGCATTTCTGGCAATAGTTGGCGCCCTCGGGGTTGGCGAATCCGCACTCCGGGCAGTGCACGGCAGACATCGGCGAGCCTCCGGCTAGGCGGGCGGGTCCTCGCCCTGGGCCTTGCCCGCGAGGATGTTCGTCAGTTGCTCGACATCGTCACCGGAGATGAGCGAGTCGCCCCGCTCACGCTTTTGGCGCAGGCGGTTGACCAGCTCGGCGCGCAGGATGTCGATTTTCCCGTGCAGCACGCGGCGCTTGTAGGAGATCTCGTTCTCCTCCGCGGTCAGGTTGTCGATCAGGTCCTTCAGCTCTTTGTCGCCGAGCGAACCGAGATCCGGAAAGGTGTCCTCCATCGTGCTCCTTGTCGAGAGATTGGGCCGGCCGCACCGCCGGATTTCCGCGGAAGGGCAGTATAGATCGCCCGACCAAAAGGTTCAACCGCAGGTTGAAGGTTTTTCGAGGCTGCGCGACGCCCGTGGAGGCGGCGCGCGCCTCAACCCTCATTCTCCACCGAGCGTTGCATACGCACCCCGCGGATGCCGTCGCGCGCGTAGAGGACGGTCGCGATCAGAGCCATCGCCAGGCCGAAGAGCAGGAACGCGGTCGGCACCCAGCCCGCGAACACCATCGCGAAGAAGATCCCGGCCATGATCCAGAAGACGGCGATCCGGCCGGGCCAGTTGATCGCGATGTCCACTCCGTGGCGCAGGCCGTACTCGGCGAGGCCGAGCATCACCAGTTCGCGCAGCGCGAGGACGAGGAGCGCCCAGCGAGGCAGCAGCTCGAAGCTCCAGCAGACGACGGCGCCGGAGATCACGGTCAGCCGGTCGATGAAGGGGTCCATCAGGGCCCCCATGCGGCTGTACTGGCCGGTGACCCGGGCGAGGAACCCGTCGAGATAGTCGCCTGCGGCGATCAGCCAGTAGATGGTCGCGGCGGCGGCCGAGCGCCCGTCGCCGGACGAGTAGGCGAGGACCAGGAAGACCGGGATGCCCGCGAGCCGCAGGTAGCCGATGAAGTTGGGGATCGTCCACGGGTGCAGCGGCTCCCCGGAACGGGTCTGGCGCGGTTTGGGACCGCTGCGGTCGAGCCCGAAGAGTCGGCGAACCCGGCCCCGCCCGAACGGATCGACGTCAGTCATGGCCAAGCCCTCGGCGAATCACGCCGAAAACTTAACCTGCGCGGCCTTCTGGCCCCTCCCGCACGGACCCGTCACGGAAGTCCGACCTCCCCCCGTCCTTACGCCCGCGTGAAGCGGCGTCCCGCGGTGGGGGACGCCTCCTCGTCGAGGAGCACGCGGTCGGACTCGCCTTTTTCGACGGCTTCCTTCTCCATCGCGGCGATCTTCTCCGGCGTCAGGTCGCCGGCGTTCTCCTCCTCGATCTTGGCCAGCCAGGCGGCGCCTTCGCGGGCCTCCGCCTCGTCGACCTCGACCGTGCCGCGATCGAGCGACTTGTCGATCTCTTCGAAGAGCGTGTCGACCAGCTTCGCCTGCGGGACCTTGCGCAGCGGCTTGCCGCCGGCGAAGATCAGGCCCTCGTTCTTGGCCCCGGCGATGCCGAAGTCGGCGTGGCTGGCCTCGCCGATCCCGTTCACCGCACAACCGAGCACGGCGACCTCGACCGGCTCCTCGTAGCCTTCCAGCCGCTGCTCGATCTCGGCGACGACCGAGTCCATGTCGAACTGAAGGCGCCCGCAGGTCGGACAGGCGATCAGGACCGGACCGCGCTCGCGCAGCCCCAGGGCCTTGAGGATCTCCCAGGCCACCTTGACCTCCTCCTCGGCGTGGAAGGTCGAGAGGCTGACCCGGATCGTGTCCCCCACCCCGTCGGCGAGCAGCGTCCCCAGCCCAACCGCCGATTTGAGGGCGCCGGACCATTTCGTCCCCGCCTCGGTGATCCCGAGGTGCAGCGGGTAGGGGATCTTCTCCGCCAGCTGCCGGTTGGCGGCGATCGTGTACGGGACGTTGGTGGACTTGATCGAGACCTTGAAGTTGGTGAAGTCGAGCCCCTCCATCAATTCGACGAACTCGACGGCGGCGGCGACCAAGGCCTCGACCGGCGCCTCGCGCTCCAGCTCGTGGAGGTGCTTGGGCAGCGACCCCGAATTGACCCCGATCCGCATCGGCACGTTCCGCCTGTTGGCGAGCTCCGCGACCTCGGCCACTTTCTCCCGGCCACCGATGTTCCCCGGATTGAGCCGGATGCAGTTCGCTCCGGCTTCGATCGCTTTCAGCGCCAGCGTGTGATTGAAGTGGATGTCGGCGATCACCGGGATCGGCGATTCGGCGACGATCGTCCGCAGCGCCTCCGCGTCCTGCTCCCGCGGCACCGCGCACCGCACCACGTCCGCCCCCGCGTCCGCGACCTTCCGGATCTGATCCATCGTCGCGGTCAGATTCGCGGTCTCGGTCTTGGTCATCGTCTGCACCGCAACCGGCGCGCCGCCGCCGATCGGCAGGCTGCCGACGAATATCTGCCGTTTGGAGGCCATGCCTGAAGGTTATCCGGGACGCCCCGCGGACTATTTCGAGACGTTGAAGCCTTCGCCGGTGATGCGGCCGATGTCGTTGGAGACGCCGATCACCATCAGCATCAGGACGAGGGCGAAGCCGATGATCGTGGCGCGCTCCATCACGCGGACCGAGACGGGCTTGCCGCGGCGGAGTTTCTCGACGATCGCCCAGAAGATGTGGCCGCCGTCGAGGGGCAGGATCGGGACCAGGTTGATCAGGCCGAGGGAGAGGCTGACCAGGGCCAGAAGCAGAAAGGACTCGCGCCAGCCTTTGTTGACCGCTTCGTGGCCGACGTCACTGATGCCCACGACGCTGGAGATTTCCTTGCGCTTTTCGGATTCGAAGATGTGGGCGAAGACGGAGCCGGTTTTGCTGATGACTTCTCCCATGATGCCGAGCGAGTGGTCCGCCGATTCGCCGGTGCTGACCGGGCTCCACTGGCCGTCGGCGCTCCACGCGATCCCCATCAGCATCCGGCCTTCTTTGGCGTCGTAGTGCGGGACGACGTTGACGGTCCGCAACCGGCCGTCGCGCCGGATGGTCAGTGCGACCGGCGTCGATGCGGCGCAGCCGTTGGTCGGCGTCCCCGCGCATTCGTGGGATCGGACCTGTTCGCCGAATTTTTCGATCCGGGCGACGCCGCTCAGGTCGCGATAGGAGTGACCATCGACCGCGACGATCCGGTCGCCCTTCTGCAGAACCTTGGCCGCTCCTGAGCCTTTGCTCGTTTCGCCGACCACCGGCTTCGAGTCCTGCAGGCCGCCGATCTTGAAGACGGCGAAAAGGATCACGAAAGCGAGGACGATGTTGACCGCCGGGCCGGCCGCGGCGACGACGATCCGCTTCCATACCTTCTGCCGGTGGTAGGCGCGGTGCTCTTCCCCCGGAGGCATCTCTTCCTCCGGGTTCATCCCGTTGATCTTCACGTAGCCGCCGAGCGGGATCGCCTTGATCCCGTACTCGGTCTCACCGCGCTTGAACGACCAGAGCGTCGGACCGAAGAAGAGGAAGAAGCCTTCGACCCGCATCCCGGTCGCCTTGGCCGCGACGAAATGGCCCGCCTCGTGGAGGAGGATCAGGAGGCAGAAGCCGAGGAAGACGTAGACCCAGCTCACGCGGGGGTCAACTCCCCGACGAGGGCGGCGGCACGGCGGCGCGCCTCGGCGTCGGCGGCGAAGAGGTCGTCGAAGTGGCCGACGGGCCGGCCGGGCATCGCCTCGAGCGTCCGCTCGATCACCGCCGCGATCCCGGTGAAGGGGATCTCCCCGGCGAGGAAGGCGGCGACCGCGACCTCGTCGGCGGCGTTGAGGACGGTAGGAGCCGTCCCGCCCGTGCGGCCCGCCTCCAGCGCCAGGCGCAGGCAGGCGAAGGTGTCTGGGTCGGGCTCCTCGAAGGTGAGCGCGCCGACCGCCGCCAGGTCGAGCCGCGGCACGTCGACCGGCGCCCGGTCCGGGAAGTGCAACGCGTAGGAGATCGGCACCCGCATGTCCGGATAGCCGAGGTGGGCGAGCGTCGAGCCGTCGACCAGTTGGATCAACGAGTGGACCAGCGACTGCGGGTGGACGACGACGTCGATCCGTTCGAAGGGGACGCCGAAGAGGTGGTGGGCCTCGATCACCTCGAAGCCCTTGTTCATCAGCGTTGCCGAGTCGACCGTGATCCGACCGCCCATCTTCCAGGTCGGATGGGCGAGAGCGTCGGCGACGCTGACGTCCTCGAGATCGGTACGACCGCGGAAGGGGCCGCCGGAGGCGGTGACGACGAGGCGCTCGACGGTGCCCGGCGCCTCGGCACCGATCAGCTGGTGGAGCGCCGAGTGCTCGGAGTCGACCGGCAGCAGGCGCGCTCCGGTGGCCTCGGCGAGCGCCATCACCAGCTCCCCGCCGAGCACCAGGCTCTCCTTGTTGGCGAGCGCGACGTCAATGCCGGCGGTCAGCGCCACCACGGTCGAGGCGAGCCCGGCGGCACCGACGATGCCGTTCAGGACGAGATCAGGTTCGACCGCCCCGATCAGCTCCCGTACGCCCTCCTCGCCGGCGAGCACGCGCCCGTCCCAGGCCTCCCCGGCACGCGCCGCGGCATCGCGATCGGCCAGGGCGATGACCCCGACCCCCTGCTCCCGCGCCTGCGCCACGGTCGTCTCCCAGCCGCGCCCGGCAGCCAGGCCTATGGCCCGCAGGTCGGGCGACGCCGCGATCACCTCGAGCGCCTGGGTCCCGATTGATCCCGTCGAGCCGAGTATCAGCACGTTCCTCATCAGTTAAAGAGGATACGGAGCGCACCTTCCGACTCTTTAAAAGCGCCGAGGAGGACCCTCCTCGGGTGGCAAGATCCCTTCGTCGCGCAGCCGCGCGACGAGCGCTCGCTTTCTCGCAATCGATGCGCGCACTTTCTCGGCCAGGTAGTCCATCCGTTCACGTCGAGCCCGAATCTCCTCGGGAGTCGATCGCCGTCTCTCAGTTGCCATAACCGTTCTCCTTTGCCCAGTCCTGTAGATCATGGACTTCATCCATGAGGTCCAGGACCAGCTCCTCGAAGTCCGCGTTTCCGGCCGCTGCCATCCCCCTGCGCCCTGATGCCGCCGGTACCCAGTTCGGTGAAGCCACGGTTGTGCATTGCGAGAACGAGTGCCATCGTCGCCAGACAGAGGCCCAAGAACACCGCCGCGCCGACCTCGACCCGGTAGACAACAGTTGCTCATCGCACCACCAACAGCTCGATCAACCTCCGACGCCTCATGGCAGCGACGGTACGGGGGCGTCCTGGCTAGGTCAAGGAATGTGACGAGACTCAGTACACGAGCGCTACGGCCAGGTAATAGCCGACGACGACGGTGAAGAGGACGGCGTCGAGACGGTCGAGGATGCCGCCGTGGGGGCCGAAGAGGGAGCCCGTGTCCTTTTTGCCGAGGTCTCGCTTCAGCATCGACTCGAAGAGGTCGCCGACGGGGGCGATGGCGGCCACGGCGGCACCCATGATCAGGGCGTCGGTTCCGGAAAGCCAGTTCTGGTAGAGCCCGGCGAACCAGAAGCCCATCGTGCCGATGATGAAGCCGCCGACCAGGCCCTCCACGGTCTTGTTCGGTGACAGGGACGGGGCGATCTTGTGGCTGCCGAACATGCGGCCCGTGGCGTAGGCCGCCGTGTCGGTGACGAAGGTGCCAACCAGCACGTCGATCAGGAGCGCCGCGCCGTGGTTGGGCAGGTCGCGCAGGAAGACGGCGTGGGCGAGCGGGATGCCGATCCAGACGACGCCGAGCATCGTCACCCCCATCGAGACCGTCGAGCCATCGCGGTGACGCGCGTCGGCGGCAAAGGCGAAGAGCACCGGGAAGGACGCGGCGAAGACCAACAGCACGCTGTAGGAGGTGCCGAAGTGGGCGGCCACGACCAGTGCCGTCACGGCCCCGTAGGCGGGGATCGCCAGCGGCCGCGTCGCGTTCGCCATCTGGAGGTACTCGCGCAGGCAGAGCGCGCCGATCGCGACCATCGCCAGCGTGAACACGATGCTGGGCGTGACGATGATCGCGATCGCGAACGCGATCGCCGGCACCGCGACGAGGATCCGCCGCGCCGTCTCGCCGCCACCACCGCCGCCGCGTCCGCGGCGGGGCTGCTTGCGGGGCTCGCCGCCACCGCGCCGCCGTTTGCGCCCTTTGCGGCGGCGATTCGGGCGCTCGCGGCGGCGGGCGGGCGGCTCCTCGAACGGCTCGGGCTCCGGCTCCGCCGCCCGTTCTTCGAACATCTCTTCTTCGAAGAAGTCGCTCATCAGCGTCCCCCGAAGCGCCGGCGGCGTTCCGCGAACTCCGCCAGCGAGCGCTCGAACGCCGCCCGGTCGAAGTCCGGCCACAGCTCCTCCGCGAACACCAGCTCCGCGTAGGCGCACTGCCACAGCAGGTAGTTGGAGATCCGCTGCTCGCCGCTGGTCCTGATCAAGAGGTCCGGGTCGTGCATGTCGGGCGCGTAGAGATGACGGCGGAAGTCCTCCTCCGACCCCCCTTCGAAGCTCCGCGCCGCGTCGATGATCTCCGCCCGCCCGCCGTAGTTGAAGGCGATGAAGAGGGTGATGCGATCGTTCCCGGCCGTCTTCGCTTCCGCCCACTCCATCCGCTCGACGAGATCCGGCGCGACTCCCTCCCGCCGCCCGATGAAGCGCATCCGCACGCCCTCCTGGTCGAGCTCCGGCGTCTCCCCCAGGATCCGCTCGCCCATCATCGTCATCAGGCCGCCGACCTCCTCGGCCGAGCGCGACCAGTTCTCGGTCGAGAAGGAGAAGACGGTCAGCTCCTCGATCCCCAGCTCGACCGCGTCGCGCAGCCGTGCCTTGACCACGTCGGCGCCGGCCCGGTGGCCCTCGATGGTCGACAGGCCGCGCCGTTGCGCCCAGCGGCCGTTACCGTCGGTGATGATCGCTACGTACTTGGCGGCGGCGCTCAACGTGGTGCGCCGCCCTCAAACCTCGAGGATTTCGGCTTCCTTGCCCTTGAGGAGCGCGTCGATCTCGGCGATCGCCTCGTCGGTCTGCTTCTGCAACGAGGTCTCGGCCCGACGCTCGTCGTCCTCGCCGACTTCGCCCTCGTTTTTCAGCTCGCGCAGGTCGCTCATCACGTCGCGCCGCACGTTGCGGATCGCGACCCGACCGTCCTCGGCGACACCGTTGACGACCTTCACCATCTCGCGGCGCCGCTCCTCGGTCATTTCCGGGATCGCCAGGCGGATGATGTTGCCGTCGTTGGACGGCGTGAGGCCGACGTCTGACTCCTGGATCGCCTTCTCGATCGCCCCGATCCCGCTTTTGTCGAACGGGGTGACGGTGAGCAGGCGGGCGTCCGACGCGGCGACGTTCGCAAGCTGTTTCAAAGGCGTCTGGGCCCCGTAGTAATCGACCGAGATCCGGTCGAGCAGGTGGGGACTGGCCCGCCCGGTGCGCACGGTCGCGAGCTCGCCACGGCTCGACTCGACCGATTTGGCCATGCGCTCCTTGGCGTCTGCAAGCAGTTCGTCGGTGATTGCCACGGTCGCTCCTCTCTAGGCGGAGGGGTCGCCCGACACCAACGTGCCGACCGTCTCGCCGCTGACGATCCTATCTATGTTCAGCTCGTCGGTCATGTTGAAGACGTAGATGGGCAGGTCGTTGTCCATGCAGAGGCTGAGCGCGGTCGAGTCCATCACCTTCAGCCCCTGCTCGATCGCCTGCCGGTGCGTGATCCGGGGGATGAACCGGGCGTCCGGGTTGGACGCCGGATCGGAATCGAAGACCCCCTCCACCCCGTTCTTCGCCATCAGGATCGCCTCGGCGTGGATCTCCAACGCCCGCAACGCGGCCGCCGTGTCGGTGGTGAAGAACGGGTTGCCCGTCCCCGCCGCGAAGATCACGATCCGTCCCTTCTCCAGATGGCGCATGGCACGCCGCCGGATGTAGGGCTCGGCGACCTCCTTGACGTCGATCGCCGACATCACCCGGGTGTGCTGGCCCATCCGCTCCAGCGCGTCCTGCAGCGTCAGCGCGTTCAACACGGTCGCCAGCATCCCCATGTAGTCGCCCGTCGCCCGGTCCATGCCGGCGGCAGCGCCGTCGAGGCCGCGGTAGATGTTCCCGGCCCCGACGACGATCGCCACCTCCACCCCGCGCTCGCGCACGGAGGCGACCTGGGTGGCGATCCGGTCGACCTCGGCGGCATCGGTGCCGTAGTCCTGGCGGCCCATCAGGGCCTCCCCGGAGAGCTTCAGGAGAATGCGGGCGAACTTCTCCTCAGCCATCGATCTTGGCTCCGCTCACCGGCCGCTCCGCCCGTTGCCTCAGGCGCCGACCCGGAAGTAGGTGAACCGCGCGATGCGGATGTTCTCGCCCGTTTTCGCCGCCAGCTCCTGGCGCAGCTCCTCGATCGTCTTCGAGTCGTGCTTCTCGGCGTTGACGTGCTGCTGGTCGAGCAGCGCGACCTCCGAGGCCCACTTGCTCAGTTGGCCCTCGACGATCTTCTCGACGATGTTGTCCGGTTTGCCTTCTTCGCGCGCCTTCTCTTCGAAGACCCGCTTTTCGGCCTCGCGGGCGTCGGCGTCGATTTCCTCGGTGGACACGTACTCCGGCGCGGTCGCGGCGACGTGCAGGGCCACCTGGTAGGCGAAGACCTGGAAGTCCTCGTTACGGGCGACGAAATCGGTCTCGCACTGTACCTCGACCATCGCGCCGACTTTGTTGTTGGCGTGGATGTAGGAGGCGACGACACCCTCTTCGGTGCCCTTCCCTTCGCGCTTGGCGGCGGAGGCCTGGCCCTTCACGCGCAGCAGCTCGATCGCCCGCTCGACGTCCCCGTCGGCCTCGACCAGCGCAGCCTTGCTGTCCATCATCGCGGCCCCGGTGCGGTCCCGGAGCGCTTTCACGTCCGCGGCAGTGATGCCTGCCATCACGAATCCCCTTTCTGGGTGTCGGTCTCGGTGGTCGTCGCGGTGCTCTCTGCCGCGGGAGCGCCGCCCTCGGCGGCCGGAGCCGCGTCAGCTTTCGGTGCCTCGGGTGCCGGCGCGGGCGCGTCAGCCTTGGGAGCCGCCGGCGCCGGCGGCGGGGCGGGCGCTTTCGGTGCCTCGGGCGCAGCCTGGGCCGGCGCGGCCTGCTGCTGCTCTGCTTTCGGAGCCTCCGGCGAGGGCGCCGCCTTCGCTGCCGCCTCGGCGGCAGCTTTCTGCTTCTCGGCCTCGGCTTTGGCGGCGGCCTGCTTGGCCACTTCTTCCTCGGCTTCTTTGGCCTGCTGCGCCTGGATGCGAGCCTTCTCTTCCTCCTCGCGTTTGCGCCGCTCTTCCTCCTCGCGTTTGCGCCGCTCCATCTCCTCGGCGATCCGTTTTTCCTCCTGCACGCGCCAGGCCGAGGAGCCCTCCTCGACCGCGCTGCCGATCGTGCCGATGATCAGCTGGCAGGAGCGGATCGCGTCGTCGTTCCCCGGGATCACGTAATCGACCGGGGTCGGATCGCAGTTGGTGTCGACCAGGCCGATGATCGGGATCCGCAGGCGGGCCGCCTCGTGGACGGCGATCTCCTCGGTTTTCAGGTCGGTGACGAAGACCGCGTCGGGCAGCCGGTCCATGTCGCGGACGCCGCCGAGGTTGAACTCGAGCTTCGCGAGTTCGGCCTCCATCCCCATCCGCTCCTTGGTCGGCAGGAGCTCGAGTTTGCCCTCCTCTTTCCAGCCGTTGAGCTCGTGGAGGCGGGCGATCCGGCCCGACATCGTCTGGAAGTTGGTCAGCAGGCCACCCAGCCAGCGCTTGTTGACGTAGGGCATTTTGCAGCGTTCGGCCCATTCCTGGACCACGTCGCGCGCCTGCTTCTTGGTGCCGACGAAGAGGATCGTGCCGCCGCCGGAGGCGAGCTCACCGGCGAAGCGGCGGGCGTTCTCCAGGAGGGCCTCCGTCTGCAGGAGGTCGATGATGTGGATCCCGTCGAGTTCGCCGAAGATGAAACGGCGCATGTTCGGGTTCCAGCGGCGCGTCTGGTGGCCGAAGTGGACTCCGGCCTCGAGCAGTTCTTTCAGGCCTGCCTCAGGCATGTGTTTTTCTCCTTGATTCGGTTGCGATGCGCCCGCCCCGCTCGCCGGGACCCAGGTTTTGGCTCCTGGGCAGGATCCGGTCCGCTTTCGGACGGGGGTAGAGGTGACTGGATTGCTGGTGGCGATTGTAGAGAGGCCGCGGGGGCGACGACTACTCCCCGCGCGCGGACGCCAGCGCCGCCGCCAGGTCGGCCGGGAGCGGCGAGGTGAACTCGAGCGGCGCCCCGGTGCGCGGATGGCGGAAGGCGAGCCGGTGGGCGTGCAGGAATTGGCGCCCCAGGCCGTAGGGATCCTTGCCACCGTAGGTGGAATCGCCGACCAGCGGGTGGCCGATCGCGGCGAAGTGGGCGCGAATCTGGTGGGTGCGGCCGGTCTCGAGGCGGGCTTCGACATAGCTCTCGCGCGGCAGCAGCTCGAGCACCTCGAAATGGGTCCGGGCCGCGCGCGAGGCGGCGCCCGCCACGGCCATCCGGGTGCGGCGCCGGGTCGCGCGCCCGATCGGCGCGTCGATCGTCCCCGTCCGCGATGCCAGGCGCCCGCCCGCGAGCGCCAGATAGCGGCGCTCCACCGCGCGCTCCCGCACCGCCTCCTGGAGGGCCGCCAGCGCCTCGGGACCGCGCGCGACGACCATCAGCCCGCTGGTGTCCTTGTCGAGGCGGTGGACGATCCCCGGGCGCTCCGGATCCCCGCCGCCGAGCAGGTCGCCCAGCTCCGACACCAGGGTCGGGCCGGTGTGGGAGGGCGCCGGGTGGACGACCAGCCCGGCGGGCTTGTCGACCACGGCGAGGTCGTCGTCGAGGTGGACGATGCGCAGCCCTGGATCCTCCGGCGCGCCGGCGTCGCCCCCGGCCCCGGCCGGCTCCTCAGGAGTCACGCTCGGTTCGCTCCGCTTCGCGCACGTAGATGACCAGCAGGATCACCACCCCGCAGGTGATCCCACAATCGGCGAGGTTGAACGGCGGCCAATGCGGCAGTTCGATGAAGTCGGTGACGTGGCCATGACGGAGGCGGTCGATCAGGTTGCCGATCGCGCCGCCCGCCAGGAGGCCGGTCGCCACCCACATTCCCGGCCGCGCCGGATCGCGGGAGAACAGCCAGAGGACGACGCCGAGCGCGATCAGCGTGACCGCGATCAGCCCGACCCCGCTCCCCGAGGCGAGCCCGAAGGCGACCCCTTCGTTGTGGGCCAGGGTCAGCTTCAGCGGCCCCAGCACGTCGACCTGTTCGCCGAGCACGATGTGGTGTTCGACGATCGACTTCACCACCTGGTCGACGACCAGGACGAAGACGGCGAGGGCTCCCGCGAGCCACCAGGCCCGGACGCGACGGTCGCTCACCGGAGGATGCTGAGGACGATCCCCTCGGCGATGCCGAGCACGATCAGCGCGAAGATCGGGCTGAGGTCGAAGGCGAAGCCACCGCCCCCGACCGGCCGCATGAAGCTGCGGAAGATGTTCAGGTAGGGGTCGGTCGATTCGGTGATGAAGTCGAGGACGGCGCGCAGCCAGGGCGAGTAGGGCATGCGGGGCACGAACGAGATCAGGATGTTCAGCAGGATCAGGATCGTGTAGACGACGAAGAGGGCGCTCACGTAGGTGGCGATGTCGCTCTTGGAGAGGGCGAGCGGGAGAACGGCCAGGACGCTCATTCGCGCATCCTCCGCAGCGAACCGTCGACCGCGGCGACGAAGGCGGCGCGCGCGTCGAGGCGATCGAGCTCCTGGAGGCCGGCCTCGGTGCTGCCGCCGGGTGAAGCAACCGCGCGACGGACGTCGGCGGGATGACGACGACGGAGCAGCTCGGCGGTCCCCGCGGTCGTCTCCACGATCAGCTCGCGGGACAGCTCCGGATCGAGGCCGTCGTCGGCACCGGCGTCACCGATCGCTTCCACCGCCAACGCCACGTAGGCGGGCGCGCAGCCCATCACCGCGGTGGCGGCGTCGAAGTCCTTCTCCTCGATCTCGACCACGTGGGCGATCGCCGCGAGCGTGGCGCGGACCTCCGGCGACGCCTCGCCGGCGACGCAGATCACGCCCCGGCGGACCTCGACGCCGACGTTCGGCATCGTCCGCAGGATCCTCGCGTCGGGAAGGGCGGCGCGGAGGCGCTCCAGGGGCGTCGCGGCGAGGACCGAGACGACCTCCTTCGCCGCCCCGATCGAGGGAGCGACGCCGTCCAGCGCGGCGGGCTTCACGGCGAGGACGACGACGTCGGCGCGCGCCGCCACCTCCTGGTTCGGCACCGCCTCCCCGCCCAGCTCCTCGGCGAGCGCCGCCGCCCGCCCCGAGCCGGAGTCGGAGAAGAGCATCCCGTCGACCGCGCCCGCGAGCCCGCGGGCGATCGCCGCCGCCATGTTCCCGGATCCAACGAAGCCGATGATCACCTCTCGGAGATTAGGCGATAGTCATCGGGCGACAGGAGCCAGATGATCGGTTTCGGAAGTGCGAACGCGCCCGAGTAGGGTCCCACGGATCCGTGACGGAACCGCCACGGATCTCCGACCTCGCCACGAAGACGCAGGGAACGTCACCCTTCCTCCCGGCCGCTCCATTGCTCAAGGATCTCCGCGTTGACTTATGGGTGCTGAGCACCCATAAGTCAACGCGCGTCCCATGACGCCCCCGATCCCGGCGTCCGGGGCCGGAGGGTGCCACGAATCCGTCACGGGACCGTCACCGAAGAGCGACCCCGTCACGGAGACGTAGGGAACCCCACGCCTCCTCCCGTGTCGTCCAACCGTCACGGACGCGCTACGTGGGTTTTCCACCGTATGGGGGGCCAAATACACGCAGCGCGTTCTCGGCCGTCCTTTCCGGTCCGTCCCACCGGTCAGGGATCTCCGTGGTTCGAAATGGTCGCCATACGCCCATTTCGAACCACGGAGGCGTCGGGGAGGCCGACGCCTCCTCCCGGGTCCCTCCGCCGCCCGGGGATCTGCGGTGTTCGAAGCCCGGCATATGGACGAGACGAGGAGCACGGGAGATTCCTGACCGTCCGGATCCTCGCCTCTCCCGCGCGGACCCGTCACGGAAGTCCGACCTCCCCCCGTCCCTGCCTCTCCTCATCCCTGTCCCGTCTTTTTCACGACCCCCTCCCGTCCCGGGCGCCTCATGGCGCTCACAGCCTGCCAGGAGCGCCATGAGGCGCCCGGGACGCA
>JAFDWO010000044.1 GCA_018268415.1 Actinomycetota bacterium
GGACGGCCGAGAACGCGTTCCGGACTTTGACCCTGCCATGGCAGGGTCAAAGTCCGGAACGCGTCCGTGAGCGTTGGACAACACGGGAGGAAGCGTGGGGTTCTCACCCTCTCCGTGACGAGGTCCCGGATCGGTGAGGGATCCGTCACACCTCCCGGCCCCCGGGGCCGGGATCGGGGGGATCCGTGGCACCATCCCGGCCCCGGGGGCCGGGATCACGGGGGTCCGTGGCACGCGCGTCCCGGATCCGTGGGAGCCTCGTGTCCCTCGCGTGAGGGATCATCCGTCGCACCCTCCCCCGGGGGCCCTCCGTGCTCCCCCGCCCGCTCCCCGCACCCTCGGCCGTCTCGGCCACGGCCACAGCCTGCCCGGGCCGTGGACGAGACGGCCGCATCCCTTTCCGCCATGGGCGACAGCTCGAGGGGGCCGGGGTCCTTTCCCCCGGGCGGCAGCTCGAGGGGGCCGAATCCCTCTCGCCCGGGCGACAGCTTCAAGGGGCCGGGCCCTTCCGCTCCGGGCGACAGCTTGAGAGGGCCGGGGCCCTTTCCGCTCCGGGCGACAGGTTCAGGTGCCGGCTTCAAGCGGCCTCATCCCCCCTCCCCGGGCGCCGGTCGGAACGGCCCATCCCTCCGAGGCGCCGGGCGCCGACATTCCCGGCGCGTTCGCACTTTGCCGTAGCCGGTGCGGCAGAGCGCGAACGCCACCCGACACGGCCCCCGTCCTTCGCGGCCCCGGCTCTCCGGGCCACTTCTCCCGGCCCGATCCCGCGGGTCACCGTCGGCGCGCCACCCTGCGCATCTCGGGCCGCTGTTCCTTATGCCGGTATGGACGGCATAAGGAACAGCAGAAGGGGCGGGTCGGCCGCTGAAGCCGAAGAGGCCGCCGAGGCGCGCGCCGCGGGGGCGTGGGCGATCGATCTGGTGAGTTCGGGCGGCGAAGCCGGTGCCGGGAGGGAGGATGGCGCGCCCGGCCTGCCCCGAGCACCGCTCGCCACCCGGCCCCACCCTCGCCCCCGGCGCATCCCCGCCCGCATTCCGTCCTCCCACCCGAGACCGCGAGGTCAACCATCCAACCATCCGACCCCCAGGGCGGGGCGCGGTCGAAGGGGCTTACGAAGCGGTCGAGGACTCCGCGCCCAGGGCGGCGGCGATCGAGCGGGCCCAGGCTTCGATTCGGGGCCAGTCGCGTAGGTCGCGTAGCTCCGGCGCCATCCCGCGAGCCATCCGCTTGCGCATGAACCCGGCGTCCTCGGCGACCATGCCGCCGAAGCCGACGTGCTCGTGAGCGCCGATCTCCTCCGCCAGGTGGCTGACCTTCGGCGGCCGGGTCCAACGATCCACCTCGGCGTGATCCCCTTTCTCCTCGCCCACCGGCCCGCTGGAGAAGAGCCAGACCTCGAGCTGCCCGAGCTCCGGCCGGCGCAGCAGCCGCAGGGCGTCCCGCCGCCAGCGGCCCGCGTACACGGCACTGCCCAGCACCACGGCCCGATAGGCGTCGAGCGAGCCCACCTTCCCCGCCGCCCTCACGTCGACCGAGAGGCCGGCCACCCGGAGCGCGTCGCCGATCACCCGCGCGATCTCGGCGGTGGACCCATACTTGCTCCCGTACGCAACGAGGACTCGTTCGGAATCGGTCATGGCGCCAACCTAGGCCGCCCACCGCACCCCGCCATCCGCCGATCTCCGCCGCCCACGATGGTGCCCACTACGGACGGCCTCCATTCCCGGCCCCACCCCGCGACCCGCCGGTCTGGCCGTCACCACGCGTCCGCACCCTGCCGTACCGCCTACGGCCAGGTGCGAACTCGACCCTAGGCGGCAACACCCGCCAGAAACTCGGTCAGATAACGGCCGACGATCTTGCCCTGGTCGGCACCCCAGGGTGGTGCCGTCGTCATCGTCGCGGCTTCACCGTGGCCGCCGGCGAGCCAGCCCTCCAGGTAGCGGGGCCCGGCGCCGGTCCAGAGCACCCCGCGCAGGATCGGGTCGAACTCGCCAGGGGTCGCCACCGCGCCGAGGCGGGCGGCGATCGCTTCGGCGACGACGTCGGCCTGCTGGGTGGCAAGGCCGCCCTGCTTCACCGGGAAGCTGGTCACGTCGCCCGCCGCGTAGACGTGATCGCAGCCGAGCACCTTGCAGTGGCTGTCGATCCGGACGAACCCCTCGACGTCGTGGGGGACACCGCGGATCCGCCGCCCCTCCAGCTTCGGCAGGCTGATGACCCGGTCGAAGGGGATCGACCCGGCCGGGACGGTCTCCAGGGCACCGTGCTCGAAGCGCACCGGATGGGTGCCGGTACGAACCTCGATCCGCCGCTCGGCGAGCAGCTCGGCCATCCCCTCGGCGACCCCCCGCCCGAAGACCTGCAGCGGGGCGTCCTCGGGCGTGACGATGGTCAGCTCGGCGTCGTCACCGGTCCGGTCGAGCTCGGCGCGGGCGAGCAGCGCCAGCTCGTAGAGGGGCAGCGCCCAGCTCTCTACCGACGGCATCGTGAAGGCGACCCGGCGCGTCCCGCCCTCACGGATCTCCGCCATCACCTTGCCGACGTCGCGCTCGTCGGCGATCCCCCAGAAGGTGCTCGCCCCCGGCACCGGCCACAGCAGCTTCGCCCCCGGACAGACGATCAGGTCGCCGTAGGGGATGCTTTCCCCGTCGTGGGTGACGGCGAGGCGACTCTCGCGATCGATCGAGGCGATGCTGTCGGGACGATGGCGGGCACCCGCCGCGGCAGCGAGCCGCCCGAGGTCGTACGTGACGACCCGCGAGACCCCGTAGGGCACCCCCACCGCGTAGGGGCGGTAGACGAAGTTGGGACGCGGCGAGCAGATCGTCACGTCGACCTCGCCCGGCGCCAGGTCGGCGAGCGCCAAGGCGGCCTCCAAGGCCGCCACGCCGCCACCCGCGATCAGCACTGACTCCTTCATCGACGCACCTTTCTGGTCGGAGGTCCGAGCATACGTCGACTCTCGTCGCTTCCACCGCCGCCGCCATCCGCCCGATCCCGGCGGGGAGCGTGCGGGTTTCCACGCACGGGGCCGGGACGCCGTCGGGGTCACCCCGGGCCCACGCTGCGGTCTTCCCCGGATGACGGCGCGCCCGGGCCCGCCTAACGTCGACCCGATGCCCGGAACTCGACCACGCAGGCCGGTGGGGACGATGCGCCTGAGAACCTGCCCGCCGCTCGCCACCCGGCGACCCTGAGACGATGGCCAGGCCGAAGTTCGTCCTCTTGCCCTCGCGCCCACCGGAGGCCTTCGCCCGCCACCTCGCCGGCGAGGACCGCGAGCGCGTCGAGGCGGCCGCCCGGGCCGCCCGCGAGCAGTTCGCCGGCCGGGCGATCTGGCACGTCAGCTCGACCCTGCGCGGCGGCGGCGTCGCCGAGATGCTGCGCTCACTGCTGCCCTACGTGCGTGGCGCGGGCATCGACACCAGGTGGGCCGTGCTCCGCGAGGATCCCTGGTTCTTCCGCTTCACCAAGCGCCTCCACAACAACCTGCACGAAGATCGCGGCGACGGCGGGCCCCTCGGCGACGCCGAGCGGGCGGTCTACGAGCAGACGCTGCAGCGGAGCGCGGCCCACCTCAGGGGCCTCGTCCACCGCGATGACGTCGTCTTCCTCCACGACCCGCAGACGGCCGGGTTGGTCTGGGACCTCGCCCCCGTCGGGGCGACGATCGTCTGGCGCTGTCACGTCGGGGTCGACGCGCCGGGGGCGACGGCGCTGCGGGCGCAGCGCTTCCTGGGCCGCTACGCCCAGGCCGCCGACCTCTGCGTCTTCTCCCGCCGGGGCCTCGTCTGGTCCGGACTCGACCCCGAACGCTGCCGCGTGATGGCGCCGTCGATCGACCCCTTCTCGCCGAAGAACCAGGAGCTCGACCCGGACTCCGTCGCGGCGATCCTGGGCGCGGTCGGGCTCGGCGCCGACGGCGCCGACCGGCCCCCGCTCTTCACCCGGGCCGACGGCAGCCCCGGGCGGGTCGAGCGGCCGGCGGAGCTGGTCCAGGACGAACCGATCCCGCCCGCGGCGAAGGTCCTTGCCCAGGTGTCCCGCTGGGACCGGCTGAAGGACCCCGACGGGCTGATCGAGTGCCTCGCGTCGGGGCTCGCCCCGGCCGAGGATGTCCACCTGCTGCTTGCCGGGCCCGACACGGCGGCCGTCGCCGACGACCCCGAGGGCGCCCTCGTCTGGGCGGAGGTGCGCGCGCACCGCGACGCGCTCCCCCCGGCGCTCCGGCGCCGCCTCCACCTGGCGGGCCTACCGATGGCCGACCTCGACGAAAACGGCGCGGTCGTGAACGCGATCCAGCGGCGCGCCGACGTCGTCGTCCAGAAGAGCCTCGCCGAGGCCTTCGGCCTCACCGTGGCCGAGGCGATGTGGAAGTGCAGGCCCGTGGTCGGCAGCCGCGTCGGCGGCATCGCCGAGCAGATCGTCGACGGCGAGAGCGGGCTCCTGGTCGACCCGCGCGACCCGCGTGCCCTGGCGGACGCCGTCCTCGGCCTGCTGGCCGACCCGGGACGCGCGACGGCGCTGGGCACCGCTGCCCGTGAGCGCGTCCGCCGCCACTATCTCGGCGCCGTGCGACTGGCCGAGTACGGCGAGATGCTGGCCGGGCTCGAGGCGCGACCGTGACCTCCCCCGCCGACCTCGCGTGCGACGTCGTCCTGCGCGACCGCTCGACCGTGACCCTGCGGCCGGTCCGCCACGACGACGAGCCGCTGCTGCTCGACTTCTTCCGGTCCCTCGACGAGCGCTCGCTCGCGTTCCGCTTCTTCACCGGGGCGCCGGACCTGGACGCGGTGGCGCGGGCGCTCGCCGACGTCGACCAGGAGCGGCGGTTCGGGCTCCTCGCCCTGCGCGGACAGGAGCGCCTCCCGGTCGCCCACGGCTTCTTCGCCGCGATCGACAAGGAGGCGGTCGAGGTCGCCTTCGCGGTGAGCCGCGACCTCCAGGGCCACGGCCTCGGCAGCGTGCTGCTCGCCCAGCTCGCCGAGCGGGCCGCGGAAGAGGGCTTCACGCGCATGGTCGCCGACGTGCTGCCGGAAAACCACACGATGATCGCGATGTTCCGCGCCAGCGGGTTCCCCGTCGAGGTCACCTCGGAACCGGGAACCGTGGTCGTCGAGATGCCGACCTCCCCGGACCCGGCGGCGCTCACCCGCTTCCAGGAACGCGACGCGACCGCCGCCCGGGCCGCGGTCGCCACCTTTTTCGATGCCACCTCGGTGCGGCTGATCGACGCGCCGCCGCGCATCGCCCCGGCAGCCGCGCGCGGACTGGCGGCGGCCGGGGCGCGGGCGGTGGTCGTGCGCGGGGACCCGGAGGCCTGGCGGGAGGCCGGCCCCGACCGCGAACGCGAGCTGCTGGCGGTCTGCCGCCGCACCGGGATGCGCCTGGTCGGACCTGGCTCCGGCGGCGTGCTGGACAACCGGCCGGGCCGGCAACTCGACCTGACCACCGCCGCCACGCCACCGCCGCCGGGCGGGGTGGGCATCGTCGCCCAGGGAGCGGCGGCGGGCCGCCGGCTGCTCGACGGGGCCGTCGCCGGGGACGTCGGCGTCTCCACCTTCGTCTCGCTCGGCGCCCGCGCCGACCTCAGCGCCAACGACCTGCTCGAGTACTGGGAGGACGACCCGACGACGACGGTGGCGCTGCTCCAGGTCGAATCGTTCAGCGACCCGCCCCGCTTCGCTCGGATCGCACGGCGGCTCGCCGGTCACCTGCCGATCGTCGTGGTCGCCGCGCACACGGCTGCGGACCCGCCCGGGCGGGGACTCTTCGACCAGGTCGGCGCGATCCGCGCCGCGGACACGGACGAGGCGCTCGCCCTCGCCGCCGCGCTGGCCGATCGCCCGGCCGGGAAGCGGCAGGACCGGGCGCGGGCGCAGCGCCGCCTTCCGGTGGTCCCGCCCGCGCCCCGCGCCGACGAGGCGGCCGCGATCCTGGCCACGGCCCTGGCGGGAGATGGCACCGGGCTGCTCGACCCCGAGTCCCGCTCGCGCCTGCTCGCCTGCTACGGAGTCGCCGTCGAGGAAGGCCCGGAGCGGCCGCCCGACGCCATCTCCCTGCGGGTCACGGTCGACGCCGATCCGCTCTTCGGCCCGGTGCTCCGCTGCGGACCGGAGGATCAGCCGGCCGCCGAGCAGCCCGCGCGCGTCTGCCCCCTCGGCGAGGGCGACGCCGCCGCACTCCTCGACTCCCTCGCCCCGCCCGTGCCGCCACCCCCCGGCCGCGAGCAGTTGGAACGGGTACTCACC
Source organism: Actinomycetota bacterium (assembly GCA_018268415.1). Lineage (GTDB taxonomy): Bacteria > Actinomycetota > Thermoleophilia > Solirubrobacterales > 70-9 > VAYN01. The sequence continues at coordinate 6,255 of JAFDWO010000044.1, forward strand.
GGGGTCGCCGCGCTGGCCGCGGCCCACACCGAGATCGCCTGGCTGGATCTCGATCCGCTCCTCGTCGCACCGGAACGCGCGGTCAGCGCCGGCGCGCGGATCGGGATCCGGCGCCCACCGCGGCGACGGCCCTGGCCGCGCACCTGGGAGTAGTCGGTTCGTCCACACCCGGACGTGTGGCTTTGACCGCATGCGCGGCGGCCGGCGGCGCGGTTCGATGGGGGCGTGAGCAGAATCGCCGACATCCGCTCAGCCCAGACGAGGCAGATGGCCTCCCAACGCGTCTGGGCGAGTCCGAAGGCGGTGGACGCGATCATCCACCTCCGCAACCAGGTCGGGAACTTCGTCCTGCGCCACGTCGGCAACAAGGAAGGCGAGCCGGAAGTGAGGCTCACCCACTCCCCCGTCTCCCGCGACGACGATGTCTGCATCGGCACGGTAGGCGGCGTCCTCTTCCTGATCGATCGCACCCACGACGTCGAGCTCGGCTATCCCGACTTCCACGTCGACGTCACGCCGACGACCCTCGACGACGACGAGGCCGGCGTCCGCGCCCAGTACCACCTGGTCAGCCGCGCCGTCGCCTGAGCCCGGCGCACCGGGTCGTCGACCCAGACGTCGATCAGACTCAGGCGTCGATCAGGTTGTGCTCGAGGGCGTAGTGGGTCAGCTCGGGGCGGGTGGAGAGGCCGAGCTTCTGCTGGATATGGGCACGGTGGGTCTCGACCGTGCGCACGCTGAGGTCGAGCTGCTCGCCGATCTCGCGGTTGGTGTGACCGAGCGCCATCAGCCGCAGGACGTCGGTCTCCCGCGGCGAGAGGGCCTGGGTCGAGCCGTCGTCCGGCCCGCGCGAGAGCCCCGCGGCCACCGCGGCGGTGACGTAACGCCCACCCGCGGCCGCGGCGCGCACCGCCTCGACCAGCTCCAGGTGGGCGGAATCCTTGAAGAGATAACCAAGCGCGCCGTCGTCGAGGGCGCGACGGGCGAGGCCGGTGTCGCGTTCCATCGTCAACAGGACGATCTGGGTGCCCGGGTGGGCGTCGCGCAGCCCGGCGACGGCGTCGACGCCGAGGCCGTCGGGCAGGTTGACGTCGAGGACGAGGACGTCCGGGGCGAAGTCGGCAACCGCCCCACGCGCGCCTGCCACGTCCTCGGCCTCGCCGACCACCTCCAGGTCGGCCTGTGCTTCGAGCAGCGCCCGCAGGGCACCGCGCACCACGGCGTGGTCGTCGGCGAGGACCACGCCGATCTTCCGCTCGTCCGCACCGGTCTCCATCGCGTCAGGGTAGCGGCGCGCCGCGCCGGAGCGGCGACGCCCGGCATGTGGCGATCCACGGATGGAGGCCCGACCCGCCCCGCATAGCGTCCCCTCGATGCACGACGACTTCCAGCCCGACTTCGACTCCTTCGACGAGCTCGACGGCGCCACCCCACACCCCTTCCCCCGCCTCTTCGTCGCGGGCGAGAACGGCAGCGAGGCGCACGCCGACGCGGCGGCGCTGGCCGCGGCACTCGCCGACGGGGCCAGGCAGGTCGCCGATCCGGAGGCGGCCGACCTCATCGTGACCGGCTCGGCGCCCGATGGTGCGCCGGGCCGCGCCACCCTCGACCCATCCGACCGCCTGTTGCTCGAAGGGTCCCGGTGCCCGGTCGCCGTGGCTACCCGCGGGATGACGGGCCGCGAGGACTACGAGCTACGGCGGATCGCCGTCGGCATCGACGGCGGCCGTGGCGCCGCGGTCGCACGTGACACCGCCATCCGCCTGGCCGTCGACCACCACGCCCGCCTGCGCCTGATCGCGGTCGCCGAGCTCGGCTTCGACCTCGGCGGCAGCGCCCGGCACCCGGATCCCCGCGAGCTCGAACGCCTCGCCCGCCACCTCGAGCACGCCGGCGATGGCCTGGCCGGGATCGCGGTCGAGACCGAGCTGCGCACGGGCCTTGCGGACCAGATCATTCTCGGCCTCGCCCGTGACGCCGACCTCCTCGTCCTCGGCTCACGCGCCGCCTACGGCAACGCCGGCCGGGTCGTGCTGGGCGACGTCGCGGCGCGGATCCTGCGCTCGGCGCCCTGCCCGACGGTCGTCGTCCCCGCCGCCTGAGGGCGGCGCGTGGCTGCGGCGGCCCTCCCGCGCCGGCAGACTGGTGCCGTGAGCGCCGCAGCGGTCGAGATCACCGTCGTCCTCGCCGACGACCACAACGTGATCCGGGCCGGCCTGCGGGCGATGCTCGAAGCCGATCCGGACCTGCGGGTGATCGGCGAGGCCGGCGACGCCGCGGCGGCGGCGAAGCTGGTGGCGGACCGCCGCCCCACGGTCCTCGTGCTCGACCTCCAGATGCCGGGCGCCGAGCCGCGGACCGACATCCCGCGGCTGCGCGAGACGTCGCCGGAGACGGCGATCGTCGTCCTCACCATGCAGAGCGATCCGCGCACGGCACGCGATCTCATGCGGGCGGGCGCGGCGGGTTTCGTGCTCAAGCAGGCCGCCGAGCGCAACCTCGGCGAGGCGATCCGCACGGCCGCCGCGGGCGGGTCCTACGTCGACCCGCGCCTCGGTGGCGAGATGGCGAAGCTGGAAGCCGATCCGCTCGACGACCTGAGCGAGCGCGAGCTGGAGCTGCTGCGCCTGGTCGCCCTCGGCCACACCAACCGCGAGATCGGCGAGCAACTCTTCCTCAGCGTCCGCGCGATCGAGGTCAACCGGGCCAAGCTGCTGGAGAAGATCGGGGTCGAGTCCCGTCCCGAACTGGTGCGCTTCGCGATCGCCAACCGCGTGATCGAGCCGGGCGGCGGCTGAGCGCGACTCAGGCGGAGCGCAGGGGCAGCCGGGAGGCGATCCGGGTCCCCTCGCCGGGTCGGGAGGCGATCTCGATCGTGCCGCCCAGCATCTCGACCCGCTCGCGCATGCCGAGCAGCCCTCGGCCCGGGCCGAGGGCGGTATCGAAGCCGTTGCCGTCATCACGGACCTCGATCTCGACCGCGCCGCCCTCGCTGCGAGCGTGGACCGAGGCGTTCTCGGCGTCGGCGTGCTTGACCACATTGGTGAGCGACTCCTGGACCAGGCGATAGACGCTCCGCTCCTCGTCGCGGGTGAGTTCGCAGTCCAGCTCGATCGCGATCTCGACCTCGAAGCCCCCGCGGTTCGCCGACTCCTCGGCGAGCGCCTCCAGCGCCGCCTGCAGCCCCAGCCGCTCGAGCGAGGCCGGGCGCAGGTCGTTGATCAACCGGCTCAGCTCGGTGATCTGCTCCTCCAGCCCGGCCACCGTCCCCTCGGCCGCCTCCTCGATCAGCGCGGCGCGGCCCTCCCCGCCCCCCTGCAGCGACGCCGCCAGGGTGATCCGCACCGCCGCCAACGACTGCAGGACCCCGTCGTGCAGCTCCTGCGCCCAACGGCGTCGCTCTTCCTCCGACACCTCGACCTGCTGCTGAAGGCGCTCGGCGGCAACCGACTGCGCGGTCGCGACGGCGATCGCCGCGGTCGCCGCGAAAGCTTGCAGGAGGCGCAGGTCCTCCTGGTCGAATTCGCCGCCCGATTCGCGGTCGAGCGCGACCAGGGTGCCGACCGCCCTCCCGCGGAAGAGGAGCGGCACGACCAGCGCCGCTTCGGCTCCGAGCCGCTCCCGTAGCCGCGCCTCCGATGGCGCCACCCCCCGGTCGAGGTGCTGGGCCACGCGTTCCTGCATCGCCGCCTCGAAGACCGCGTCGTCGGTGGGGATCGTCAGCTCGGCCACCTCGGGGCCGAGGTGGCCGGCCCGCGCGGCGACCACGAGCCGGCCGCGGCGGCGCAACAGCACGATCACGCCGCGCGCCTCGACCAGGGCCCGGGCCCGCTTCACGATCAGGTCGAGGACGCGGGAGACGTCGGTCTCGCCGCCGACCGCCCGGGCGATGTCGGCCGAGGTCTCGGCTCGTCGCAGCGCCCGCTCGGTTTCCGCCTCGCGGGCGCTGAGCGTCGTGTAGAGGCGGGCGTTCTCGATCGCGATCGCGGCCCAGCCGGCGAGCGTCTTCGCCGCCTCCTCGTCGGCCTCGTCGAACTCCTCGCCGCCCTCCTTCTCGGTCATGTAGAGGTTGCCGTAGACCTCCTCGCGGATCCTGATCGGCACCCCGAGGAAGCTGTGCATCGGCGGGTGCCCGGGCGGAAAGCCGTAGGCATGCGGGTGCCGTTCGACATCATCGAGGCGGAGCGGCTCGGGATGGCGGATCAGCTCGCCCAGAACGCCGCGGCCACGCGGCAGCGGCCCGATCTCCCGCCGGGCCTCCTCGTCGATGCCGACGTAGATGAAGCGCTCCAGCTCCCGCCGGTCCCGGTCGAGGACGCCAAGCGCCGTGTAGCGGGCGCCGGTCAGATCGCGAGCCGCCTCGACCACCGAGGAGAGAACCACCTCGAGGTCGAGCTCCGACAGCAGCGAGGAGCCGACCTCGACCAACCGACGGAAGCGATCGTCGCCCAGGTCTACGGCGTCACCCTCGTTGATCGACATGCGCCCAACTATGCCATCGCCGTTCGCGTTTTTGGTGACGAGCTGGTGTCGGAACGTGACGCGTCCAGGAAATGAAAGGGATGTCTCAGAGTGATCGACTGCTATTTATCCAATCGATGACCGCCGGGCCCCTTCGGCGAGACGCGACCTCCCCGGGCGCGGGTCCTGGCGAGACACGCCGTCCTCGCGACTCCGACAGGAGGCCGAGCTACTCCGCGAATCGCTCCCCTGGGGACGCGGTCCTCGAGTGGCCCATGCTGCGTGACTTCACGACCATCCGTGTGACGACGACCCGCCGCCGTGGGCAAACCACGGATGGAACGCGAGTGGTGCCGACCTAGGTTCGAAGCGGCAATCGCAAGCGGGCCGGCCAGGCCCCCAGACAGGAGAGGGAAATGTCCACCAACGCCATCCGAATCAGGCAGTTCGTCGCGGTGCGCGGCGAGGAAACCGAGGCGAAACCCGAGGGCGCCGCGTCGGTCTCGGTCGAGACGATCGCCTACTGGGCCGTCGTCGCCTCGATCTACATGGGCTTCGGGTTCCTCTGGTACTACTCGTTCAAAGAGAAGCTGTTCGACGATGGCGGCACCATGCCCGCCGGGCTCGCCAAAGCGTACGGGGGCTCCTTCGTCGACTCGTTCCCCGGCCTGAACGCCACCTGGACGATCCTCGGCATCGTCGAGGGGATCGCCTTCCTCGGCTTCATCGCCAGCATCGCCGCGGGCGAGTTCCTGCCGACCCGGCGCAAGCCGATCCTCGCCGCCTCGCTGGGAGTGTCACTGGTCACCTTCGCGCTCCTGATCTTCGGCCAGCAGATGATCGGCGAATTCGAATCGGTCGCCCAGCTGTTCGGCTACTTCGGCGCGACCGTGGTGACCCTGCTCCTCGTCCAGCTCCTGCCGCCCCGGCACGGAATCTGGAAGCTCGCCGCGCGGGCCGAGGACTGACCGTCGAACCGCTCGTCCGGCCGGGAATCAGATCACGAGCTTCTGGACCGCCTTGAACTCGGGAGTCCCGGCCCTCCCGAGCAGCTCGAACATCGACATCTCGACCGTGGTCGGTGCCACCCCCAGAGAGCCGAGGCGCGCGATCGCGGTCTCCCGGTTCAAGCTGCTCCGTGATCCCACGGCATCGACCACCAGCTGCACCTCCGCCCCCCGCCCGAGCAGCTCGACGGCGGACTGGTAGACGCAGATGTGGGCCTCGATGCCGCAGAGGAGGACCTGGTCACGGCCGGCCAGGTCGAAGCCGTCGGCGCCCACCACGGACAGCGCCAGCTTCTCGATCGGGACCACGCCGTCCAGGTGGTCGGCGATCTCCGGCACCGTCGATCCGAGCTTCTCCGGATACTGCTCGCTGACGATCACCGGCACCTCGAGGACGGCGGCCGCCTGCACCAGCGTCGCGATCGAGCCGACCAACCGGTCGAAGCCCTCGATCGCCTTGCGGAATGCACCCTGCACGTCCACGACCACCACTACCGTCCGATCTCTTTCGAGACTCAAGTCCCACCTCCGGTCTGTCGTATTTCGGTCAAATCTCCGCGGGCGGCCGCGAGAGCGATGAAGTGATCCAGCGCCGCCGGGTTGGCGAGCGCTTCACGGCTCGCCGCCCGGCTCGGATCGACGCCCATCAGGATCCGCTTCACCGGTACCTCTACCACCTTGCCGGTCAACGTCCGGGGCACCTCGGCGATCGCTTCGATCCGATCCGGGACGTGCCGCGGCGAGCAGCGCTCGCGCACCGACCTGCCGATCGCGGCGACGAGCTCGGGCGTCAGCTCCGCTCCCTCGCGCAGGACCACGAAGAGCAGCAGCTCGCTCTCGGCGCCGGACCGCGGCACATCCACCGCGAGAGCGTCGACCACCGCCTCCACGCCGAGCACCGCCCGGTAGATCTCGCTCGTGCCCATGCGGATGCCGCCGCGGTTGATGGTCGCGTCGCTGCGGCCGTAGAGGACGGCGGTGCCGCGAGGGGTGATTTCGACCCAATCCCCGTGGCGCCAGACCCCCGGGAACATCTCGAAGTAGCTCTCGCGATAGCGGGCGCCGTCGGGGTCGGCCCAGAAGCGGGTCGGCATCGAGGGCATCGGCGCGGTGATCACCAGCTCGCCCATCTCCCCCACCACCGGCTCGCCGCTTTCGTCCCAGGCGGCGAGCGCGACGCCGAGCGCCGGCGCCTGCAGCTCGCCGCGGTAGACGGGTAGGAGCGGGACGCCGCCGACGAAGGCGGTGCAGACGTCGGTCCCGCCGCTGGTCGAGAACAGCCAGGTGTCCTCGCCGAGCGCCTCGTAGACCCAGTCGAAGCCCTCCGGGACGAGCGGCGAGCCGGTCGAGCCGAGTCCCCGCAGCGCGCCGAGATCGCGGCCCGCGGCGGGCTCCACGCCTGCCTTCATGCAGGCAGCGATGTAGGAGGCGCTGGTGCCGAAGACGGCGACGCGGGCATCGGCGGCAAGCTGCCAGAGGGTGCTCATGTCGGGGTAGCCGGGGTTGCCGTCGAAGAGCACGACGGGAGCCTCGACGAGCAGCCCGGAGACGAGGAAGTTCCACATCATCCAGCCGGTCGTCGTGAACCAGAAGAAGCGGTCGCCGGGATGGAGGTCGACGTGCAGGGCGAGGACCTTCAGGTGCTCGAGCAGGATGCCGCCGTGACCCTGGACGATCGCCTTCGGCAGCCCGGTCGTGCCGGAGGAGTTGAGGATCCAGAGCGGGTGATCGAACGGCAGCCGCTCGAAGCGCAGCTCCGCCCCCGCGCCGGCCGCCAACACGTCCCCCCAGGCGGTCGCGCCCGCGGGCGTCGGCGCCGCGCGGTCGAGGTAGGGGAGGAAGGCGGTCTGCTCGAGACTCGGGAGCGCCGCGCGGATCGCGGCCAGCGTCTCGGCCCGGTCGAAGTCCCGACCGCCATAGCGGTAGCCGTCGACCGCGAAGAGCACCTTCGGCTCGACCTGGGAGAAGCGGTCGACGACGCTGCCCGCGCCGAAGTCCGGCGAGCAGCAGGACCAGACCGCGCCGATCGAGGCACAGGCGAGGAAGGCGACCAGCGCCTCGGGCACGTTCGGCAGGTAGGCGACGATCCGGTCGCCGGGACCCACGCCCTGTCGCCGCAGCCATCCGGCGACCGCGGCCACCTGCGCGCGCAGCTCGCCGCGACGGAGCTCGGCGAGCGGCCCCACCTCGGAGGCGTAGACGGCCGCCACCGCGTCGTCGTCGCCACCCCGCAGCGCATGCTCGGCGTAGTTCAGCCGCACGTCCGGGAACCAGCGGGCCCCGGGCATCTCCGGGGCCCCGAGGACGGTGGCGGGGTCACCGTCGGCGGCGACCTCGAAGTAGTCCCAGATCGCCCGCCAGAAGGCGTCGAGGTCGCTCGTCGACCAGTGCCAGAGCTCGTCGTAGTCGGCGAAGGCGAGGCCCCGCTCGGCCCGCAGCCAGGCGATGAAGTCGGTCAGGTGCGCCTGCTCGACCAACGACGTCGGCGGTCGCCAGAGCGCCGCCTCGTCGCCGCTCATCTCAACCTTCCGGGACGAAGGCGAGCGCCTCGATCTCGACCGCGGCGCCGAGCAGGAGGTCGGCCACCCCGATCGCGGCGCTCGCCGGCAGGACGTCGCCGAAACGCTCGGCGCGGACCGCGCTGAAGGAGCCGTAATCGTCGAGGCTGGTCAGGTACACGGTGATCTTGACGACATCGGCGAGGCTCGCCCCGGATTCGCCGAGGATCCGCTCGATGTGGTCGAAGGTGGCGTGGGACTGGGCCGCCAGGTCTCCCTCGACCTTGCCCTCAGCGTCCATCCCGACCTGCCCCGCGACGTGGATCCAACGCCCCGGACCCGACGCCGAGACGGCGTCGGCAAAGCTGGTCGGAGCGAAGCTCGACGGCAGTCGCTCGATGCTCATCTATGCCTCCTTTGCCTGTGGATCGGTGTTTGCCACCGCGGGTTTGCCGCCGACCGCCCCGCCCCCGGAGCGCCGCATCCAGCCCGGCCGCCGCAGCTCGAACTCGCGTCCGCGCATGATCCCGTCACGACGGAAGAGCAGCGCCAGGAGGATGAAGGCGGCGAGGGCGGTATCGCTGAGGCCATCACGGCCGGCGAAGTGGATCGGACCGGCGCTGACGCCGTTCTCGATCGAGTTGAAGAGAAAGCTGAGGATCGAGACCGTGACCGCGCCGACGACGGCTCCGGCGAGGCTGCGCTGACCACCGACGACCAGCATCGCGATGGTCAGGAAGGTGACGTGGGTGTAGAAAGCGGCGGGCGTGAAGGCGCCCTGGAACTGGGCGTATAGATAGCCCCCGATCCCGACCACGAAGGCCGAGATGAGGAAGGCGATCGCCCGCTCGCGGGGGATCGAGATCGCCGCCGCCTTCGCCGCGAACTCGTCTTCGCGGGTGGCTCGCAAGCGCAGCCCGGAGCTCGAGCGCTGGTAGGCAAAGGCGATCAGGACGCAGATGATCGTCCAGGCCAGCGCCGACCAGATCGTCGTGTTGATCGGGACGCCGAGCATCGTCCGGGTACCGCGGGTGACCGCTTCCCAGTTGATCCCCACCTGGTAGACGATGACCAGGACCGCGAACATCGCCAGCGCCGCGGCGAGCCCGGAGAGGCGGCTGATCGGGAAGACGATGATGAGCCCGAACACGACCGCCATCGCGCCCGCCAGGAGCGCCGCCGGGATCGGCGCGAGTTCGGCCGAGCCGATGAAACCGGGCAGGCTCGGCAGCAGGAAAGCCTTCTGGATCACCGGGATCGTGAACAGGGCCGTGGTGTACGCGCCGATCGACATGAAGCTCATCTGGCCGAACGAGAGCACCCCGGAGTTGCCGGCGAACACGTAGAGGCCGACCACGAGGACGACGTTGATCAGGATCTCGATCGTGTGCCGCTGGTTGACCGGGTTGAGGTTGGCGCCGACCACGGCGACCACGACGAGGATGCCGATCAGCGAGATCGCCGGCCAACCGGCACGCAGGAACTTCTCTCCGTTCTTCTTCATCAGACCCTCTCGAACAGTGCCTTGACGACGACCAGGCCCTGCGGCCGCGCCAGGAGGACGACGATCACGCCGGCGTAGAGGAACGCTTCGCGATAGGGCGCGAGGCTGTCCGGCAACACGACCTGCAGGACGACGGTGAGCACCCCGAGGAGCATCCCGCCGAAGGCGGCCCCGTAGAGGCTGCCGAGGCCGCCGATGATGGTGGCGACGAAGGCGATCAGGACCGGGCTGACGCCGAGGGTCGGCGTCGCCGTGCCGCGCTGGGCGACGATCAGGATCGCCGCCACCGCCGCCGAGAAGCCGCTGAGGGCGAAGGCGACGGCGATCACCCGGTCGGCCTTGACCCCGACCAGCCGGGCGGTGGTGAAGTTCTCCGCCGCCGCCCGCATCTGCACCCCGACGGTGGTCTGGCGCAGGAACGTGGCGAGGCCGCCGACGAGGACGATCACCAGCACCACCGTGACCAGGTTGAGGCTGGAGAAGCTGACCGAGCCGATCGTGATCGATTCGTCGAAGAAGCTCGGCAGCGAGACGCCTTTGGCGCGCGAGCCGAAGATCACCGTCGCCAGGCTCTGCAGGGCGAAGCTGAGGGCGAACGAGGTGACCAGGAGCACCGGGGCGCTGGCGCCGCGGAAGGGCCGAAAGGCGAGCCGGTCCATCGCCAGCGACGCGGCGATGACGACGATCAGGCAGACCGCCAGCTGCACCGGCCAGGGCAGGTCGCGCGACACGTACAGCGAGTACGCGCCGATCATGATCAACTCGCCGTAGGCGAAGTTGAGGAGGTTCATGATCCCGAAGATCATCGCCACCCCGAGCGCCAGCAGCGCGTAGAGGCTGCCGAGGCTGACCGCGTCGATCGCGTGCTGGATCAGTGCGGTCATGAGTCACCCTCCTTGCGGTCGACTTCGGCGGCGTCGGCGATCGCGGTCGTCGACCCGAGGTAGGAGGCCGCCAGCGTCTCGCGGTGTCCGATCTCCTCGCGGCTGCCGCTGAGGACGAGCCGGCCGGCGTTGATCACGTAGCTGCGGTCGGCGAACTCGACCGCGCGGACCGCGTTCTGCTCGACCAGGAGGACGGTCACCCCTTCGTCGCGCAATTCGGCCAGGGTCTGGAAGACCGCGTCGACCAGCAGCGGCGCGAGGCCCAGCGAGGGCTCGTCGAGGAGCAGCAGCCGGGGGCTGCAGAGGAGCGCCCGGGCGATCGCAAGCTGCTGCTGCTGACCGCCCGAGAGGCCCCCGGCCGGATCGTCGAGACGCCCGGCCAAGGCCGGAAAGCGGTCGAGCTGACGGGCCAGGGCGGTGGCGGCCTCGGCCTTGGGAGTGCCGGCGAGCGGCAGGCGGAGGTTCTCGCCGACGGTCAGGGTGGCGAAGATCTGCCGACCCTCGGGGACGAGGGCGAGGCCGGAGCGCACCAGGCGCTCGGGCGGCTCGCCGGCGATCTCGCGTCCCTCGAAGCGGATCGCGCCGGAGCGCGGCCGCAGCAGCCCGGCGACCGCCGAGAGCGTCGTCGTCTTGCCGGCGCCGTTCGGGCCGACCAGGCTTACCGCCTCCCCCTGCTCGACCCGCAGGGTGAGGTTCTCCACCGCGGTCGTCTTGCCATAGCCGATCGTGATGCCGTCGAGTTCGAGCATCTCAGCTCCCCAGGTAGGCGTCGATGACGCGCTGGTCGGAGCGGACCTCGGCCGGGGTGCCGACCTTGATCACCTTGCCCTGGTCAAGGACGACGATCCGGTCGCAGGAGCCCATGATCACCCGCATGTCGTGCTCGATCAGGAGGACGCCACAGCCGAGCCGCCGCGGCAGCTGCTCGATCACCTCGATCAGTTCGTCGGTCTCCTCCTCGTTCAGGCCGGCGGCCGGCTCGTCGAGGAACAGATAACGGGGCTCCATCGCCATCGCCCGGGCGACCTGCAGCCGCCGCTCCTGCCCGGTGGTGATGTCACCGGCGCGGGCCCCGGCGAGCTCGGTCATCCCGACCGCCTCGAGCATCTCGACCGCCCGTTGGCGGGCGGCGCCGCGTTTCAGCCCGATCCCGACCCCGCTCACTTCGGCGTTTTCGATGACCGTCAGGTTGGTGAAGAGCCGCGCTCCCTGGAAGGTGCGGACGACGCCGAGCTTCGCCCTCGCCTCCGGGCTCAGGTCGCCGATCTCGGTGTCGTCGACGGCGACCGACCCCTCGGTCGCCTCCTGGAAGCCGCTGAGGACGTTGACGAAGGTCGTCTTCCCGGCCCCGTTGGGGCCGATCAGGCCGACGATCTCTCCCGGGTACAGGTCACAGCTGACGTCGTCGATCGCCGTCAGGCCCTGGAACTGCACCTTGATCCCGGCCGCTCGCAGGCGGCCACCGACGCCCCCCGGCCCGTCCGGCCGGGGGGCTGTCGATATTCCGGCGGTCGCCCCCACGGTCAGCCTTCCGTGGGAACCGGGGTCACCTTCGGCGTCCACTTCTCGACGAAGGAGGTCTTCCCGTTCTCGATCTGCATCACCCGCAGGGTCCGCTTGAGGGTGATGTGGTACTTGTCGGTGAACGTGGTCGGCAGCAGCAGTTCCTCGTTTTCGAACCCTTCGAGCGCTTTCTGCAGTTCGGTCCCGTCGGTCGAGCCCTTGGTGATTTCGATCGCTTTGGCGATCGCCTGGATCGTCGCGTAGCCGGTGACGAAGAGTGAGCTTTCCGGCCGCTTGCCTTCGGCTTTTTCGTACCGGGCGACCAGTTCGTTCACTTCCGGGCTCGGGTCGTCGCCGTAGATCGAGACGTAGGTGGCGTAGTAGATGCCGCTGACCCCCGGGACCGCTTCCTTCCAATAATCCCCGTCGACGTCCTCTTCGGCGAGGATCGGCATGTTCAGGCCGGCGGCGCGGATCTGCTTGATCGCCGCCGCCTGCCCCGGCATGTAGGAGGTCAGGTAGATCGCTTCCGGCTGTTCGGACAGCCCCTTGATCGCGTTGATCTGCGAGGCGATCGACTGGTCTTCCTGCTTGAAGGTGTCTTCGCCGACCAGGTTGCCGCCCAGTTCCTTCCACCGTTCCTTGAACCCGAACGCGCTCTGTTTGGTGAACTCGAGGGTGTCGTCGGTGAGCAGGTAGGCGGTCTTCCAGCCTTTCTTTTCAAAGGCCCATTCCGCCATCGTCGCTCCCTCGGCGCCGGCCGCGGTCGCCATCGTGAAGGCGAGCGGGCCGATCCCGGTCGGGCCCCAGGCGGTCGAGGCCGCACTCGGCGAGAAGGCGAGAACGCCCTTTTCCTGGGCGACGATCGCCGCCGGCGAGCCCTGGTCGAAGTCGCCGCTCGGGATCACGATTTCGGCGCCGTCACTGAGCACCTGGGTCGCCGCGTCGCCCGAGAGTTCCGGCTTCGACTTGGTGTCGGCGCTCACCGTTTCGAACTTGCGGCCGGCCGCGCCGCCCTTCTTGTTGATGTCTTCGATCGCGAATTCGGCGGCCTTCTTCGCGGGCCCGTCGAAGGGCTGCATGAAGCCGGTCTCGCCGATCGCGAAACCGAGCACCACCGGCCCCGAGTCGGACCCGCTGGAGCTACCGCCGCTGCCGGAGCCGCAGGCTGCCAGGGCGACGGCCGTCAGGGCCATCAGGAGGAACGCGATAAGTCGTTTCATCGACTCGCACCTTTCTGTGTCGACCACCGGCCGACGGTTTCTTGGTCTGGTCACTCATTGCGCGGATCCCTGGACTCCGCACGTGGACTGCGTTGATCCCTAGTGGCGTCCGACGACCCACGGTGGGCCGTCCCTTTCCTCCAGACGAAGCTCATGACTTCCACGCCTCCAGGTAGGAGGCGAGGTCCCCCGGCGCGGCGATCGGCCGACCGACGACGTCGGCGATCGTGATCGCGGCGCGCACAAGGTCGGCGTTGCTCTCGGCGGCGACGCCGCGGGCGATGCGGATGTTGTCCTCGAGGCCGACGCGGATGTCCATCCCCAGCGAGAGGCCGACGGCGGCACAGCGGAACTCCATCGGGAAGCCGGTGGCGGCGACCCCGATCGAGGCGAGCGCGCCGCCGAGTTCCCGCTCGGCCGCGTCACGCATCGCCAGCATCGTCTCGATCGTGTTGGTGGCCCCGCCGAGGACCCCGAGCACCAGCTGCAGGCGCAGCGGCGGCACCAGCGTCCCCTCTTCGACCAGGAAGCGGGCCATCGTGATGTGGCCCATGTCGTAGGCCTCCAGCTCGGGCGCGATGCCGCGCTCACGGAACGCGGCGGCGAAGCGGCGGAGGCTGCCGAGCGGATTCGCGAAGATCCCCTTGCCGCTGGTCTCGAGGATCGCCCGTTCCCACTCGTGCCTGACCTCCGGCATCCGCCCGGCGGTCGGGAACAGCTCGTAGTTCATCGTGCCGAGGTTGAAGGTGCCGATGTCCGGTTCGGCGGCGTCGAGCCCGGCCAGCCGTTCCTCCTCGGTCATCCCGGGCGAGCCGCCGGTGCTCATGTTGAGCACCGCGTCGGTGCCCGCCCGGATCCCGGCGGCGATCTCGGCCAGGAGGCCGGGGTCGGCGGAGGGCCGCCCGTCGTCCTCGCGGCCGTGGACGTGGAGCACGGTCGCCCCCGCCTCGGCGGCGGCGATCCCGGCAGCGACTATCTCCTCGACCCCGCAGGGCAGGTGGGGCGTCTGCGAGGGCAGGACGTCCCCGCCGGTGATGGCGGCGGTCAGGACCGACGGCCGATAGCGGTCTTCGCGGGTGGGCAGGTTCACCGGACGGCCTCCCCGAGGCGCGCGGCGACGGGGCCGAACCGGGGCGAGAAGCGCTGCAGGGTGACGATCCGGGCCGGCTGCCCGTCCGCCGCGAGCGCCACCACGGCGGCGTCGAGCTCGGCCTCGGAATCGACCCGGACGCGGAGCAGGCGACTGCCGCCCGCCACCGGGCCGAGATCGGCCACGCCGCAGCGGGGGGCGGGAGATGGCGCGACCAACCGGGCCTCGATCAGATGATCGGGCGGCTCCAGGGCGGCGGGCGGCAGGTCGGGGGAGGCGTAGCCTGCGGCGGCGAGCTCGCGACAGCGCGCCGAGCAGTACCCCGCGTCCAGGCGCGGCGCGGGACGCCCGCAGAGCCGGCAGTGCACGGCGGCGCTCACCTTGCCTCCAGATAACCGAGGCGGGCGTCGCGTTCGCGCAGCGCCGGATCGCGCTCGGCGGGCGGGCCGTAGCCGGCGCCGCCGACGGTGAGGTAGACGAAGACGTCGTCGGGGCCCAGGTCCACCCCGCCCCACTTGCTGGCCGAGCTGCGGCCGAAGAGCTCGTGGGCGGTGCCGGTGCGGCCGTCGGCGAGCTCGAACAGGACCTGGTTCCAGAGACCCTCGCGCCACGGCTCCGGCGGCAGCCCACCGAAGAGGCCGAAGGGGCTCGAGAGGCATCGCTCGGCCAGCAGGCTGACCCGCAGGCGCTCGGTCAGGACGCGCACCTTCATCGTCGTCCCGAGGCCGCCGCGATGGCGGCCGTCACCGGCCAGGCCGGTGGTCAGCTCGAAGGCGTCGAAGCGGATCGGGTAGGCCTGCTCGTTGGCCTCCAGCGAGGACTGGCGGTCGTTCGACCAGGTGCCCATCACGGCCGCGTTGCCGTCGCCGTGGACGCTGCCGCCCCAGCCGCCGGCCGCGTAGAGGTAGAAGACCGTTTCCCCGCCGGTGCGCGGGTCGATCCCGCCCGCGGTCAGGTTCAGGTAGGTGCCGTGGGACGCGGCGATGACCCGCTCGGGCACCGCCGACGCCAGCGCTCCCATGACCGCCTCGTTGATCCGGGCCGAGGTCTCGACGTTGCCGCCGACGACCGGTGCCGGGTGCTCGGGGTTGACCACCGTCCCCGGCGGCGCGATCACGGTGATCGGCCGATAACAGCCGTGGTTGGTGGGGATGTCGGGCGAGACCAACTCGATGAACGGGCAGTAGACGTTGGAGGCGGTGACCGCGTAGGGCGCGTTGACGGGTCCCAGCGCCTGCGGCGAGGAGCCGCTGAAGTCGACGATCACGTCGCTGCCCTCGATCGTCACCGTCACCGCGACGGCAAGCGGCTCGGTCCGTTGCCCGTCGTCCTCGAGCCAGTTGACGAACTGGTAGGTGCCGTCCGGGATCCCCTCGAGCTCGGCCCGCATCCGCCGCTCCGAGTAGTTCTTGATCTCCTCCAGCACGGCGCGAAAGGTGTCGACTCCGTGCCGCGCGGCCAGCTCGGCGATCCGCCGGCCGCCGGTCTGCAGCGACCCGTACATCGCCTGCAGGTCGCCGCGACAGGAGTCGGAGTCGCGGACGTTGGCGAGGAGGAGCTTCCAGGCCGCTTCGACCGGCTCGCCGCGGCGGTAGAGCAGGAGCGGCGGCACCCGCACGCCCTCCTGGAAGATCTCGGTCGCCTCGCCGTAGAAGCTGCCGGGGACCGCGCCGCCGACGTCGACCTGGTGGGCGCGGTTGGCGCAGATCGCCACCACCTCGCCCGCGTGGAAGACCGGCAGGAGCATCGTGAAGTCGGGCAGGTGGCTGCCGCCGCGGTAGGGGTCGTTGGTCAGGATCACGTCGCCCGGCTCGAGCTCGGACACCGGCAGGTCGGCCAGCGCCCACTCGACCGCGAAGGGCATCGCCCCCAGGTGGAGCGGGTCGAAGGCCGCCTGGGCGATCATCTCCGAGCCCGCGTCGAAGACGGCGCACGAGTAATCACGGCCCTCGTTGAAGATCGGCGAGTGCGAGGTCCGGCCCATCGCCAGGCCCATCTCCTCGGTCAGCGTCACCAGGCTGCCGCGGATGATCTCGACGGTGACGAAGTCGACCTGGGCCATCACGGTCATGCCGCCTCCCTCAGCAGCAGCGCGCCGCTGCGGTCGACGCTTGCCACCTGGCCGGGATAAACGACCACGGTGGCATCGTCGGAGGAGAGGATCGCCGGGCCCGCGAGCTCGGCGCCGGCGCGCAGGGCGGCGCGGTCGTAGACGTCCAGCTCGACCCGCTCGGCGCTGCCGATCAGGCGCACCTCGCGGCTGCCGGTGCGGGCCTCCGCGGGGGCGCGATCGCCCTCGCTCGCCAACGCCGGGCGACCACGGCCGCGGACGGCGCTGACCGCGAGCGCACGGATCTCGACCCGGTCACCGGGGCGGTGGTGGCCGTACTCGCGCAGGTGGCCGGCGTCGAACTCCGCCCGGGCGGCGCCGAGGATCTCCGGCGTGATCTCGCCAGGATCGAGGTCGACCTCGATCTCGTGCCGCTGGCCGACGTAACGGAGCGCCGCGCGCCGACGGAAACCGACCTCCTCCTCGCCCTCGAAGGCGGCCGCGGCTTCCGTCTCGGCGGCGACGAAGACCCGCTCGAGGTCGGCCGGGTCGAGCCGCTCGACGTCGCCGTGGTAGGTGCGCTGGACGTCGAAGCGCAGGTCGGCACCGAGCATCCCGAAGGCGGAGAAGACGCCGGCGTGCGGGGGCACGATCACCTCGGGCATCTCCAGCAGGCGGGCCAGGGCGCCGGCCAGCATCGACCCGGCACCGCCGAAGGAGAAGAGCGAGAACTCGCGCGGGTCGTCGCCGCGCTCGACCGAGTGCTTGCGGATCTCGGCCGCCATCCCGGCCATCGCGATCTGCAGGATCGCGTCGGCGACGAACTCGGCGCTCTCGCCGAGCTGCTCGCCGAGGCCCTCGATCGCGGCCACCGCGGCCTCGCGGTCGAGCTGCACGGCGCCGCCGGCGATCGGCTCGTCGCCGAGGTAACCGAGGACGACGAAGGCGTCGGTGATCGTCGGCGTCGTGCCGCCGAGGCCGTAGGCCACCGGTCCCGGGTCGGCGCCGGCGCTGCTCGGGCCGATGCGGAGCAGGCCACCGGCGTCGATCCAGGCCTCGCTGCCACCGCCGGCGCCGATCGTGGTCACGTCGACTACCGGGATCCGGAACGGCAGACCCCATTCGATCTGCCCTTCGCTGCGGAAGCGCGGCCGGCCGCCGACGATCGCGCAGACGTCGAAGCTGGTGCCACCCATGTCCGCGGTGATCAGGTTTTCGCGGCCGAGCAGCTGCCCGACCAACCCCGCCCCGACCACGCCGCCGGCGGGGCCCGAGTGGAGGGTGAAGATCGGCCGGTCCTCGGCGACCGCGATCGGCGCCACCCCGGCGTTGGCGAACATCACCAGCGGGTCGACGGCGAAGTCCTCGGCCCGCACCCGCTGCTCGAGCTCCCGCAGGTAGCTGCCCATCAGCGGCTTCAGCATCGCGTCGAGGACGGTGGTGCAGACCCGCTCGTACTCGCGCACCTCGGGGTTGACCCGGCTCGAGATCGAGACCGCGACGTCGGGGCGCTCAGCGGCGACGATCTCCGCCGCACGCAGCTCGTGGGCGTCGTTCATGAAGGAGTGCAGGAAGCAGATCGCGACCGCCTCGACACCGTCGAAGGCATCGCTGCGCAGCAGCCGGGCCAGCCCGTCCTCGTCGAGGGGTCGGACCATGCCGCCCTCGGCGTCGACCCGCTCGGCCACCTCGAAGCGCAGGTCCCGCGGCACCAGCGGCTCCGGCTTGCGCCAGGCGGTGTCGTACACCGGCATCGGCCGGTCGCCGCGCATCAGCTCCAGCACGTCACGGAAGCCGGCCGTGGTGATGACCGCGGTGCGCGGGGCGGTGCGCTCGATCACCGCGTTGGTCCCGGCCGTGGTGCCGTGCAGGAGCTCGCCGATCTCGGCGGGCGGATGCTCGCTCTGTGCCAGCGCCCGCAGCACTCCGCGGGAGCGGTCCTCGGTGTCGGTGAGGACCTTGACCGTGCGCAGCCGCTCGGTGCCGGGGTCGTAGGCGACGAGGTCGGTGAAGGTGCCGCCGACGTCGACGGCGATGCGGATCGCGTCAGCCTTCACGGAGTCCCCAGAGCAGGCGGGCGCGCGCCTCTTCGACCTGCTCGCCCTCGCCCATCCCGTCGAAGACCTGGTCGACGGTAGAGAGGATGTGCTCGATCATCACCCGCGAGGCCCGATCCGGGTCGCCGGCGGCGATCGCGTCGACGATCACCTGGTGCTCGGCGGCGAGGTCGGAGCCGTCGACGACCGAGTCGTTGTCGACCGACATCGCCAACTGGATCTGGGCGGCGGCCGCGGCGAAGGAGTGGGCGAGGATCTGGTTGCCGGAGAGCTCGCAGATCTTGCGGTGGAACTTCATCTCGATCGCGGTCATCGCGGCGACGTCGCGGTGCTCCTCGGAGGCATCGCGCATCTGCCCGATCAGCTCCTCAAGGGGCTCGACCGGCTCGGCGCGGCAGGTGGTCAGCCGGGCGGCGATCGGCTCCAGCCCGAGGCGCAGGTTGTAGATGTCGGCGACGTCGGCGGCCGAGAAGCGCCGTGCACAGAGCCCCCGCCCCGGTGCGTCCTCGACCAGGCCTTCGGACTTCAGCTTCTGCAGCGCCTCGCGTACCGGCACCCGGCTGACTCCGAGCCGCTCCGCCAGCTCGGTCTCGACCAGGTGCTCGCCGGGCCGGAACTCGCCGGCAAGGACGCTGCCCCGCAGTGCCTCGTAGACGCGGTCGGCGAAGCCGCGGCGGTCGATCGCGCTGAGCTGGGAGCTCACGGCAGTTCTTTCGCCAGCTGGGCGCGGACGTCGCCGAGGGCGAGGTCGAGGCCCGCGACGATCTCGTCGACGTCGGCCCCGGTCACGGTCAGCGGCGGCGAGATCAGGATCTGGTCGCCGGCTCCACCGTAGGGGGCGGCGCCCTGGTAGATCATCACGCCGTGCTCCTGGGCGGCCGCGCGGATGCGGGCGGCGAACCCGATCCCCGGGTCGAACGGGCGCTTGGTCTCCAGGTCGGCGACGAACTCGATCCCGGCGAGCAGGCCCTTGCCGCGGATGTCGCCCATCACCGGGTGCTCCTCGGCGAGGCGGGCGAGGCCGGAGAAGAGGCGGTCGCCCTGGCGGGCGGCGTTCTCGACCAGTCGGTCGCGGACGATGATCGCGAGGACGGCGACCCCGGCCGCGCAGGCGACCGGGTGCGATTCGTAGGTGAGCCCGTGGACGAAGGAGGCGCCCTCGGCTTCGAAGAGCTCGACGATCTCGTCCTGGGCGATCACCGCGCCGAGCGGCACGTACCCGCCGGCGAGCCCCTTCGCGGTGACGATGACGTCCGGCTCGACGTCCCAGTGTTCGATGCCGAAGTTGCGCCCCGTCCGACCCATCCCGGTGACCACCTCGTCGGCGATGAACAGCACGTCGTGGCGATCGCAGATCGCCCGCACCTCACGGTAGTAGTCGGGCCCCGGGGTGATCCCGGGGGCGGCAGCGGCGCCGATCGGCTCGGCGATGAAGGCGGCGACCCGGTCCGGACCGGCGGCGAGGATCGCCGCCTCCAGCTCGTCCGGCGAGCCGGCGTCGTCGCCGGCGATCGTGCGGTACGCGTACGGCGCGTGCACCTTCGGCGTGAGCGGCGAGAAGTAGGGCCGGTAGGGCTCCTGGCGGGAAGGCACGCCGCTGAGCCCGAGCGCGATCAGGGTCGCGCCGTGGTAGCTCCGCTCGCGCGAGATCACGATCTCCTTCTCCGGCCGGCCGCGCAGGACCTGGTACTGACGGGCGAGCTTCAGCGCCGTCTCCACGCCCTCCGAGCCGCCGGAGACGAAGGTCGACCGGTTGAGGCCGCCGGGTGCGAAATCGGCCAGCGCCCGGGCCAGCTCCTCGGCCGGTTCGTTCTCGAACTGGCCGTTGTGGACGAAGGCGAGGCGGCGGGCCTGCTCGGCGATCGCCTCCACCACCTCGTCGACCCCGTGGCCGACGCTGATCACTGAGATCGCCCCCGAGTCGGCGTCGATGTATTCGCGGCCCTCGCGATCGCGGATGCGGACGCCATCGCCGCTCACGGCCATCGGATAGTCCGCGCTGAAGTCGCGGGGAATGACCGCCCGGGCCTCGTGTGAAGTATCTGGACTCGACATACCGCCTACCGTATACAGAGTTCTGAGAGAACGCAACTCATTTCTTCTCCAGGCCCTCGCGAAGCCGCTCCCTGCGGGTTTTCGTCGCCTCACCGACTACCTCGAGCGAGTCGTCCTCGACCGTCCCGACCCACTCGACGCCGTAGACGTCACGGGCGGCCGCGGCGCTGATCCAGCCTTCGAGCAGGTCGTCCAGCACCAGCTCCGGGTCGCGCTCGAGCGGATCGCCGTAGCCGCCTCCCCCGCTTTCGACCCCCAGCACCCACTCGCCCGGCACCAGCTCGACGTCACCGATCGCGGGCCGGGGCACCGCGGAGCCGTCCGCCTCGATCTTCGCCGCCCGTGCCGCGCCCCCCGGGGCGCCGCCGCGTACGCCCTGCGGCGGGTTGTGGGCGAAGTCGGCGAAATAGAAGGCCTGTAGCGGGTCGGCGACCGGGCCGTAGACCATCTCGCCTGCCGGGCCGCCGCGATGGCGGCCGGCGCCACCGCTGTCGGGGAGCAGACGCAGGGACCGGATCCGCAGCGGATAGCGCTGCTCGAGCACCTCGACGCTGTCGATGTACACCGTTTTCGCGCAGTCGGGCATCGCGTAGGTGACCCAGCCGTCGGCCGTCGCCGAGGCCGGGCCGCCGTTGTTGCCGATCACCATCTGGTTGACGTAAGGCGAGCCGTTGCGACGGTCGTTGCCGGAGAAGACCGAGTACCCGACCCCCATCGCGCCCGCCCCCTCCGCCAGGCCGTGCCCGTCGCCGACCGCGGCCACCGCCGCCTGCACCGAGTTGATCAGTCGGTTCGAGAGGTTGGTCGTGGCGACCGAGGCCGAGTGGGGGAACTCGAGGCCGCCGATCGCCGAGCCCTGGCGGATCCGCACCTCGATCCGGCGGAAGCTGCCGGCGTTGTGCGGCAGGTCGGGGTCGAGGCAGTTGAAGATCCCGATCACCGAGCCCGCCATCGCGCTGCAGCGGGACAGGTTCAGGCCGTTGTCGAGACAGTCGACGTTGTCGGTGAGGTCGACGACGACCCGGCCCTCCTCGCCGTCGATCGAGAGGCCGACCTGGACCGGGATCCCGTCCGGGTGGCCGGGCATCGGGTCGTGCGGCGAGGAGCCGCGCAGCTCGCAGGTCGGCAGCTCGCGCAGCGCCGCCTGCGCCCGCTGCTCGGAATAATCGAGCCAGCGCTCGACGAAGGCCTTGATCGTCGCGGCGCCATAGCGCTCGATCGTCTCGCCGATCCGGCGCTCGCCGATCCGCCCGGCGCCGACCATCGCCAGGTAATCGCCGTACCACATGTCGGCGACCCGGATCCGCCGCCGGCACATCCGCACGATGTCGTCGATATCACGGTAGTCGCGCTGGATCTGGACGCAGGGGAAGTTCAGCCCGCCCTCCTCGTAGAGGTCGGCCGCGTAGGGCATGTAGGTGCTCGGCGCGGCGTTGCCGCAGTCGGCCTGGTGGGCCTTGGCGCAGGCCGTGAAGACGTGCTCACCGGCGTGGAAGACGGGCACCAGGAGGGTGAAGTCGGCGGTGTGGGTATTGCCCAGGTAGGGGTCGTTGTGGAGGAAGGCGTCACCGCGGGCGAGGTCGGGGTGGAGCTCGCGCATCGAGGCGGTCTGCAGACCGGCGCCGAGGACGTGGACCTGCAGGCCCTCGGCCGCCGCCAGCAGCTGGTCGTCGGCGGAGACGATCGAGCAGGAGAAGTCGCGCGCCATGTTCAGCACCGCCGAGCGGCCGGTGCGGAACAGGGTGTTGGTCATCTCGCGGACGATCGCCTCGAAGCGGTTGGCGAGGACCGCGAGCAGGGTCCCGTCGAGCTCCGGCGCGCCGGCCATCACGCCACCTCCAGCAGGTAGTCGCCCTGGTCGGTGACGTGCAGCGTCGCCTCCGGGGGGACGACGATCGTCGTCGTCGGCTCGGTGATCAGGAGCGGCCCGGCCAGCCGCGCCCCCCGCTCCAGGCTGCCGCCTTCGTGGACCTCGACCTCCACCGCGCCATCGCCGAAGTGGGCCCGGCGGCGGCGCGGCGGCGCGGGCGGCGGCGGGGTCGGACCGGCGAGCCCGGGCTTGCGCGGGCGGGCGATCAGGCGGCCCTTCCAGTGCACGGCCTCGACCCGCTGGCCCGGGTCGGTGACGGCGAAGATCCGCTCGTGGGCGGCGTGGAAGTCGGCGACGAGGCGCTCCAGGTCGGCCTCGTCGTCGAACCGGTCCCCGGCGAGCGGCAGCCCCAGCTCCCAGACCTGGTGGGCGTACCGGGCTTCGACGAAGTGCTGCACGGGGGCGATCTCGAGGCCCCCGTCGCGCAGCGTCCCGGCCGTCGCGGCGAGGTCCGCGTCGAGCTCGGCCAGGATCGCGTTCACCGCCGCGAAGTCGAAGTCCCCGGAGTCGGTCAGGAGGCTGCGACCGACCTCGGTGACGATGTCGGCGTGCTGGGCACCGAAGGCGCTGAGGGCGCCTGCGGTCCGCGGCAGCAAGACGCTCCGGCACCCGAGCTCACGGGCGATCGCGGCGATCCCCAGCCCGGCCGCGCCGCCGCCGGCGACGAGGGCGCTGTCGCGCGGGTCGACCCCCTGGTTGATCGTGATCTCCTTGATCGCGGCGACCATGTGCTCGTTGACGATCGTCAGGATCGCCGCCGCCGTCGCCGGCACGTCGGAGCCCGTCTGGGCGGCGATCGCCCCGACCGCGCGCTCGGCCGCCTCGGCGTCCAGGTCCATGCGGCCGCCGAGGAAGCGGTCCGGGTCGAGGTAGCCGAGCACCACCGCGGCATCGGTGACGGTCGCCTCGCTGCCGCCGTTGCCGTAACAGGCGGGCCCGGGGTCGGCGCCGGCGCTCTGCGGGCCGACGCGCAGGAGGCCGCCGCTGTCGATCCAGGCGATCGACCCGCCGCCCGCGCCGACCGAACGGGCGTCGACCGAAGAGAGGCCGGTGAGGTGCCCGGCAAAGGGCTCGCCGAGCCAGGTCTCCCGCGTCGTCACCACCTCCCCCGTGCGGACGAGGCTGACGTCGAAGCTGGTGCCGCCGGTGTCGCAGACGATCACGTCGGCGCTGCCGAGCACGGCCTCGCCGTAGGCCCGCCCGGCCACCGGGGCCAGCGAGGGGCCGGAGCGGACGGCGTAGACCGGGCGCGCCTCCAGGTCGGCCATCGGGATCACCCCGCCGAGTGAGTTGGCGGCGAGCAGCTCGCCCGCGAACCCGAGCTCCCGCAGCCCGGTGGCGACCTCACGCAGGTGCGCCTGCATGATCGGCTTCAGCGAGGCGTCGATCGCGGCGCAGGAGGTGCGGCGGTACTCGCGCACGATCGGGTTCAGCTGGTGGGAGAGCGTGAACGGCACGCCCGGCAGCTCGCGGGCGATCAGCTCGCCGACCCGCAGCTCGTGCGCGGGGTTGACGATCGACCAGAGCAGCGAGACCGCGACCGCCTCCACCCCGCGCCGCGCGAGGCCGCGGACGATCGCGGTCGCCGCCTCCTCGTCGAGCGGCACCACCACCTCGCCCGCCGCGCCGATCCGCTCGGGCAGCTCGAAGGTCAGCCGCCGCGGGACGTACGGGGGCGGCGGCGAAGCGCTGAAGTCGTACGGGCGCAGGGAGCCGCCTTCGCGGCGGACCAGGACGTCGGGAAAGCCCTCGGTGCAGAGCAGCGCCGTGCGGGCGGTGTTGCCGACCAGGACCGCGTTGGTGGCCTGCGTGGTCGCGTAGACGAAGAGATCGCAACCGGCGAGGACGGTTCCGGCGTCGAGGTCGAGGTCGGCCGCAGCGGCCTCGATCGCCGCCGTCAGCCCGACGACCAGGCCGCCCGGCGTGGTCAGGGACTTGCCGATCGCGGTGGCGCCGGCGTCGTCGGTGACGACCACGTCGGTGAAGGTGCCGCCGACGTCGCAGGTCACCTTGAAGCGGCGCCCGGTCGAGTCGGCGGCGAGGCTCACGACCCGAGCCCCGCGCTCTGTCCGGGCTCCGCGGCCAGATCGTCGAGTGCCGCTTCGAGCCCGTTCACCGCCCGCTCCAGCGCCTCGTCGTCGAGCGTCGTCGCCAGTGCGAACTCGCCGTCCTGGCCGAAGTAGACCCCGTGGTTGATCGACGCCAGGTGGAAGCGGGCGCCGAGCTCGCGGTCCGGCGAGCCGCCCGCGCCGACCACGTAGCTGCCGAGGATCGAGCCGTCGCCGGTCACTTCCAGCGGGATCCCGACCGCGGCCGCCTTGCGCTCCAGCGCCCCCTTCAGCCGTTCGGCGCGGCGGTCCATCGCGGCGATCTCGCCGGCCCCGAGGTGTTCGAGCGTCACCCGCCCGGCGGTCGCCCCGAGGGGATTTCCATTGAAGGAGCCGCCGTGGTAGAGGCCCTCGGGATTGTCGGGGTCGAGCACCGCGAGCAGCTCCTCGCGGCCGGCGACGACGCCCACCGGCAGGCCGCCGCCGATGAACTTGCCGAGGCAGGTGAGATCTGGCTCGATGCCGAATTTCTCGGCCGAGCCGCCGAGCGCGAGCCGGAACATCAGGCAGTCGTCGAGGATCACCACCGCCCCTTCGGCGCGCGCCAGCGCCGCCAGCTCGGGCAAGAAGCCGGGCGGCGGCGGCACCACTTCGAAGGTGAAGAGGATCGGCTCGATGATCACCCCGGCGATCTCGCCGCGGTGACGGGCGAAGACCTCGCGGTAGGAGTCGATGTCGCCGAAGCGGCCGAGCACGGTGCGGCCGGGCATCTCGCCGTTGCCGTAGAGGCCCGCCTCCAGGTCGTCGTAGGAGCCGTGGTAGGCGCCCCAGGACTTGACCATCAACGGCCTGCCGGTGGCGTGGCGGGCCAGTTTCACGGCCAGCATCCCCGCCTCGGTGCCGGTGTTGGTGAAGCGCACCCGGTCGGCGCTCGGGATCCGCTCGCAGAGCGCCTCGGCGAAGCGGATCTGCGGCAGCGAGGTGCCCGGCCAGGCGGTGGCGTTGGGCAGCGCCTCGCGCAGCGCCTCCTCGACCGGCGGGAAGGCGTGGCCGTGGATCAGGCTGAGGCCGTTGTAGGTGAAGTCGACGTAACGGTTGCCGTCGAGGTCCCAGAGGTAGGGGCCGGCGCCGCGCTCGAAGGTCAGCGGGTAGGGACGGAAATAACCGAAGGCGCGGGTGCTGCCGCCGGGGAGGCTCCGCTTGGCGCGCTCGAAGATCTCGGCGACGTTCGGGGTGCGACGCCGGTAGGTCTGCTCGATCTCCGAGTCCGCGGTGAAGGTGGCGAGCGCCGGCCGATTACCCATCGTCGCCACCGCGGGAGAAGAGCTCGGGGTGCTCGGAGAGCGTGAGGCGCGTGCGGCGGATGTGGATCCGGTGCAGCTCGCCGGCGTCCTCGGCCGCCCCGCGCTCGATCGCGTCGAGGATCATCCGGTGCTCGACGACCGAGGTCTCGAGCCGGTGCGGGAGGATCGAGAAGGCGCGGCGATAGCGCTCGGCGGTGGCGAACGTCCCGGTGATCACGGCCTGCACCCGCGGCAGGTCGGCCACCGCGAAGATCCCCCCGTGCAGTCGCCGGTCGACGGCGAGGTAGCCGTCGATGTCCTCGCGCTCGGCGCAGACCTCGCTCTCGTCGTTGATCGCGCGCAGCGCGGCCAGTTGCTCCGCGTCGATCCGCCGCGCGGCGCTCTCCGTGAGGACCGGCTCCAGTGCCTCGCGCACGATGTAGGTCTCGATCAGGTCCTTCGGGTCGAGCGGCGTCACCCGCGCACCGACGTCACGCTCCAGCGACACCAGCCCCTCGCCCGCCAGCTGCTGCAGCGCTTCCCGCACCGGCAGCCGACTCACCTCGAGCCGCTCCGCCACCGCCCCCTGCGTGATCCGTTCGTTCGGCGCGAGCACCCCCTCCACGATTTCTGCCCGCAGCTTCGTCGCCACCTCCGCCGCCATCGCCGCCCCGCCGAGGCGCGAGTCGGGAGCTCCGGAGGGACTTCCTGCAGAGGCGGTCATCGCTGGGATTAGATCCAATCTGTGAGCTGATTGTCAAGTGAGAATTCTTAAACGGCTTGATAAAGCGATT
The DNA here is from genome assembly GCA_018268415.1 of Actinomycetota bacterium. Lineage (GTDB taxonomy): Bacteria > Actinomycetota > Thermoleophilia > Solirubrobacterales > 70-9 > VAYN01. The sequence goes on from JAFDWO010000044.1 coordinate 32,582, forward strand.
TTTCTTGCTCGCGTTCAACAGATTGGATCCAGTAGTGATGAGATCGCTCGGTCGTGGTTACGACGGGCCGGTACCACGCCCACCGCGTGGCGCCTCGCTCGCACCTCTCGGCAGGCGCCGACTTTTCGCAAGCACGCCGGAGGCCCATGCGATCCGCGAGAAGGCGGCGGCGAGGACGCCGAACAGGTCGCTGGTCCTAGGACCAAGGTCCCCTTGAGACCCCGACCGCGACAGGCGCATCCTCACTCCACCAGCGATCAAACACCCCACAAGGAGTGAGGAACATGAACAAATTCACCCGCCTTCTCGCAGTCACCGGCGTCACCGGCGCCCTGGCCCTCTCGGGCGGCGGCATCGCCGCGGCCGCCACCGCCGCAGGCAGCCCGCAGCAGAGCCCCGACCGGGCCGCCACCGTCGCCATGAAGGACCACAGCGGCAAGGACCACGGCAGGGGCAAGGACCACGGCAGCGGCAAGGACCAGGGCAAGAGCAGGGACCAGGGCAAGAACCGCGACCGCAACTCGAAGCGGTAGGGAGCCCGATGTCCTCCACGGGCGGCCTCGCCTCGGGCGGGGCCGCCTCAAGCCCGTCAGGACCTAATCCTGGCCGATGCCATGGCGCCGCGCCCAGAGGGCGGCCTGGGTGCGATCGGTGACCCCGATCCGCTCGAAGACGCGGGTCAGGTGGGCCTTCACCGTCTTTTCGCTGATCCCGAGCCGCGCGGCGATCAGCTTGTTCGGCAGACCCGCCGCGACCAGCTCCAGCACCTCCCGCTCCCGCCGGGAGAGGTCGGCCTCACGCTGCCCGGCACGCGCGGCCAGCAGCTCGCTCGCCGCCTTCGGCGCCAGCGGCGACTCGCCGCGGGCGGCGGCGCGAATCCCGCCGAGGAGCTCATCGGGCGAGGAGTCCTTCAACAGGTAACCGAGCGCCCCGGCGTCGAGCGCCCCGAGGATCCGCTCGCGGTCCGCGAACGCGGTGAGGACGACGACGCGGCTGCCGGGACGGGCGGCGACGATGCGCTCGGTGGCGGCGATGCCGTCAAGCCGCGGCATCGAGAGGTCGATCAGGACGAGATCGGGATCGAGCTCCGCCGCCCGCGCCACCGCTTCTTCGCCATCCCCGACCGCGCCGACCACCTCGATGTCTTCGGCGGCCGCCAGCAGCGATTCGAGCCCGGCCCGGACCACCGGGTGATCCTCGGCGAGCAGCAGGCGGATCACCGGCGCTCCACCCCCACCCTCACTCGCGTCCCCAGGTCGGGTGCGGAGTCGACCGAGAAGCCGGCGCCGGCGTCCCGCGCCAGGTCACGCAGCATCGCGAGGCCGAAGTGACCTTCGCCCGCGGCGTCCTCGGAGCCGGGATCGAAGCCGGTCCCGTCGTCGGCGACCTCCAACACGACCGCGTCGCCGCGCTCGCCGAGCGTCACGTCGATCCGGTGCGGCTCGGCGTGGGCCACGGCGTTTCTGACCGCCTCCTGGGCGACCCGGAAGAACAGCGCCTCGTCCTCGGCGGGCAGCTGGAGGCCTTCGGCGACCTCGAGGCGCGTCTCGATACCGCGGGAGGCGACCGGACCGAGGAGGTCGGCGAGCGCCGCGGCCAGGCCGGCCTGGCGCAGGCTCGGCGGGTAGATCTCGACCAGCAGGCTGCGCAGCCCGCGCACGCCCTGACGGGCCTGCTCGGCGCCGCTGCCGAGCTCCTGCGCGGCGGCCAGGTCGCCGCTCGCCCGGCTGCGCTCCGCCGCGGCGGCAAGGTTGAAGGAGAGGCCCGCGAGGTCCTGCACCACGCCATCGTGAAGGTCCCGGGCGATCCGTCGGCGTTCGGTGCTCGACGCATCGACGGCACGCTCGAGCAGCTCCTCCCGCTCACGGCTTCCCCGTCGCAATCGCCGGGCCATCGAGGCGGCGATCGGTAGCTGGAGCAGGTAGAGCACGCCGACCGCGATCAGCAAGGCCGGCAGGAAGGCGACCCAGATCGAGCGCGCGCTCGCGGTCACGGAGCCGAAGTGCTGGTAGGCCTCGAAGAGAAACTTGCGCCCGCCGCGATCGCGGATCGGCAGGTAGACCTCGAGCAGCTTGCCGAGGCCACGCTCGGAGCGGTTCTCCGGAAGGGAGAGGTCGCTGACGCCCGAATCAACCGTTCCCGTGCGCAAAGACGCCACCTCGTCTTTGCCCAGTTCGAACCTTTTGCCGATCAGTCGGCGCGCGTCCGAGTAGACGACTCGCCCGCTCGGCGTCCAGATCTTCACCCGGACGATCGGATCGCGCAGCACCCGTTCCCGCACGACCCGGTCGAAGTGCGCCAACGCCACCGGATCGCCCCGTACCACGCCGCGCGTCAGGTTCGGTTCGACGATCCCCTTGCCGACCAGTTCCGTGAGCTGGCGTGCGTTCTTCAGCGCCTCGGTGGTGCCGACATCGCGGAGGACCAGGTAGCTGATCACTCCGGCGACCACGAGGGCGACGATGCCGCCCATCGCAAAGCGGACCATCGCCCCGGCGACCGACGGCGACCGCCGGGGGCCGCGCCGCTCTCGCCGCAACCGGTCGCCCCTTGCCGTCGCGGCGTCTTCCGACTGCTTGGTCAGACGCACAGGCCGATCGACGATGGGCATGCGCCAATGCTCGCCGTGCGCGGCTCCGACCGGATCCGTAGAGAGGCACGTGCGCGGCGGCGGATCGACCGAAATCCCAGCCGCCGCCCACAAGCACGCCAACCGGCTATCCCACGCTTTCACAACTGTACAATGGTTAATAAGTCCTCAAACAGCCGCGACCGAACGGAGCAGAATCAATGTCCTCTTCCAGCCCAAAGCGCGTGGTCGTACTCGGTTCGAGCTTCGCCGGCATGACCGGCGCCTTGGAGGTGCGCAAGCACCTCGGTGATCGCGACGAGGTCGTCGTCCTCGACCCCCACGACCGCTTCACCTTCATCCCCTCGCTGATCTGGATGCCCTTCGGCGCCAGGGACGCCGAGGACGTGACCTTCCCCTTGGCGCCCCTTTATGCGAAGAAAGACGTCGAATTTGTCAACGAGGCCGCGGCCCGCGTCGATGTCGCCGCCCACACCGTCTCCACCTCCGGCGGCCGGTCGATCGACTACGACAAGCTGCTCGTCGCGACCGGCCCACGCCTGGCCTTCGAGAAAGTCCCCGGCCTCGGCCCCGATGGTGGCTTCACCCAGTCGGTCTGCAACCTCGAGCACGCCGAGCGGGCCCGGGTCGCCTGGGAGAAGTTCCTCGAGAACCCCGGCCCCGTCGTCATCGGCACCGCGCAGGGCGGCTCTTGCTTCGGCGCCTCCTATGAGTTCCTGTTCAACGTCCACCACCGGATCCGCAAGGCGGGATTGGAGAAGGTCGCCCCGGTGACCTTCATCACCGCCGAGCCCTTCCTCGGCCACTTTGGCCTCGGCGGCGTCGGTGACTCCGCCAGGCGGGTCGACGGCTTCTTCGAACGCCTCGGCATCGAGGGGATCCCGAACGCCCAGATCAAGGAGGTCCGCGACGGCGAGATCGAGCTGGAGGGCGGTCGGGTCCTACCGTTCGCCTTCTCGATGATCGTGCCGCCGTTCGCCGGCGTCGATGCGATCCGGGAAAGCGAAGGGCTCAGCAACCCGGTCGGCTTCGTGCCGATCGACGATCGCTTCCGCCACCCGGATCACGAGGATGTCTACGCCGCCGGGGTGGCGACCGCGATCGCACCGCCCGAGTCCACCCAGGTACCGGCCGGGGTTCCCAAGACCGGACAGATGAGCGAGACGATGGCGAAGGTGGCCGCCCAGAACATCGCCGCCGACCTGACCGGGAGCGCGCATCGGGATCTACCGATCGCCGACCTCTCGGCGATCTGCGTCCTCGATGGCGGCAACAACGGCATCATCTTCAAGGCCGACAACGTCCTCGCCCACGGGATCTACGCCGACGGCGACGAACCGACCGCCCACGTGATGGCCGGTCCCCAGGCGCATTGGGCGAAGCTCGCGTTCGAGCGTTACTTCCTGGCCAGTCGCAAGCGCGGAGTGACCGCCTTCTAGGCGCGGAAGAGGCGGGCGAGGTGGAGCAAAGACCGATCCGCCCGACCGCGCCGAACCGGTCGGAAAAATACTGATCAGGCTCGGGCGCCGCGACCCTAAGGTCGACGCATGATGAGAGACCGCATCAACCACTGGCTCGATTCTGATCTGGTCGGCATCCCGGCGACGCTCTACACCTTCGGTGTGTTGGCGGCGAGCCTCGCGGTGTTCGCCGCGACCATCCGTGGGCTCGAGGGCCACGGGGTCAAGGCAGCGGGTCACGTGAGCGTCACCGAGCCACTGCAGGCCACGATCGACGGGCTCGAGCCCGCGCAAGATAGTCGACGCCGTCGAGATCACGCCAGGCGGCGAGGGAGGGCTGCGGGTGCGGTGCCGAGTTGTGGACGATGTAAGCGCGTCGACCGTCAGGACTGATGGCGATCGAGCTGGCGTCGGGCCCGACCTTGATCGGCTTCGCGACGGGGGGGCGCCCGCAAGGTTTCGTCGCCGGCCGCGCACTAGATAGGTAGATGGAGCCGAACTTCCAGCCCGCGGAGCCGCGATCGGTGGCCGTCGACGTCCGTCGCCTCCGCGACGGCGACCCTGAGGCCGCGGAGGCGCTTGCGAGGCGCGCGACGCGCCTCGCGCTGCGCACCGCGGCGGCGCTCCTCGAGAGCCGCGAGGAGGCCTCCGATATCGCCCAGGACGTCGCGGTCGACGCCCTGCGCTCGCTCCGGAAGCTCCGCGACCCCGAGGCGTTCGACGCCTGGGTGCACAGGATCACCGTGCGCCACGCGATGCGTCGACTGAAGCGCCGCCGAAGGGCGCGCGAGACCGAGACCCCGCTGGCGCTCCTGGCCGAGGCGGCTCAGCCGCCGGTCCCCCAGGACATGGACCCGGATGCGTTGATCGCCGCGCGTCAGGCGCTCGCGGCGGCGCTCACCGAGCTGCCCGCCCGGCAACGACTGGCCCTCGCCCTCCGTTATGTCCACGACCTCTCGGATGCCCAGATCGCCGCCGCTCTCGGCTGCCGCCAGGGAACCGTGCACGCGCTCCTCTCCCGTGGCCGCGAGACGCTTCGCCGTGACCCCCACCTCATCGAGATCGCCATCGACTTCAAAGGAGGCTGACGACATGGTCCCCGATCCAGACGACATCCTGATGCGAGCTCTCCTGGCGCCGGCCCGTGCACTCGAGCCGACCGAGATGGAGGTGGCCGGCGTCCTCGCCCGTGTGAGGCCCGCGAGCCGGCGGCCGGGCGCGTCTCGCCGCGCCGCCCGCCGACGCGGGCCGCTGTTCGCCGGCCTCGCCGCCCTGCTCCTGCTCGCGGCCGGCCTCTGGTCGGTGCCCGCGACCCGGGGGGCACTCGAGGACGCCGGTGCCGGCGTCGGCGGCGTGTTCTCCGGATGGCTCGGCGGCGATGCGGCCGACGCGCCGGGCAGGCCGCTCCGGAGCGACGAACCGGCACCCGCCGAACCCACCCCCACCTTCCTCTACGACCACCGATTCGCCAAGGAACCGCGCGTGATCGCCGAAGCCGACGGCTACAAGCTCTATTCCTACATCGGCACGGCGGGAGGCCTGAACTTCCTCCTTGGCGGCGGGATCGGATTCGGCTTCGAAAACCTCGCCGAGCTCGGCAAGGCGCCGCTGCACGTGCTCGGACCCGCCGCCATGCGGCATGCCGATGCCGCGGGCCACGTCCCCCTGTTCGGCATCGCCGCCCGATCGGTAAAAAGCATCGAGCTCACCTACGAATCGGGGCCGCCCCTCCGCGTCGATGGAGTCGACGGCGGCTTCGTCCTCCTGGCCGAGCCGGCCCGCGGACCACGGGAAGTCATCGCCCTCGATTCCCACGGCGATGTCCTCGGCCGCCAATCCGTCGACGACTCACCAGGCGCCAAGGTCCGGATCGACTGGCAGCAATACCTCTCGCGCGGCTCCACCAAGGCGCCCTAGTTCCACCTCGGGTTCCGCGGCGGGATTCTCGGTCTGGGAACGGCGCCGTAGGACACCGAGCGGTGCCGTATGGCGCCACGCGGACCGTCTTCCACCCGCTCTGGAGCGCTGCTCCGGAAGCGGCTGAAGGGATTCGAACCCTCGACCTTCCTCATGGCACGCGCCCCGGGCAGGTGCCGCTCTCTTCCAAAAAGTAATGATTTGCAGGTGATTAGAGGGTGACAGTCGATCCCTGCGGACTCGCCGATGAGTGCGGATATGCGGCGATACGCGCCGTTTCGGGCACTCTCGGCGAGAAGTGCCCGAGCGTTTGCCTACCGGTTAGAAGACGAGAGGATGGGCGCTCCTGCCGCCGCCGTCCTTGGCGCCCGAGCTCGACGCTGGCGGCCAGGCGCGGGGTTCGCGTTCCTAGGCTGCGGCCTGGTCCTCGGGGACAAGCCTGTATTCCACCCGGCAGCCGAGGACGTGCGCGTAGCGATCCAGCGTGGAGAGCCTGGCGTCGGTCGCGGAGGTCTCGAGCCTGGCAATACTCGACTGCGAGCTCTGCATCGCCGCGGCGACCGCGGTCTGGGACTGCTCGGCCTGGCGACGGCGGTCGGCGAGCGCCGCGAGCAACGCCCGGCGGCGCTGAGCGGCGTCGACCAGCGAGGGAAAGTCAGGATTGCGCTCGGTTCGCTCCTCGATCAGCTCATCTAGAAAATCGTGCTCTGGCATATCGGCTCCTTTGACCACCTCAAACGTAGCATCTCGTTTGGGATATCTCAAAGACGAGGTAGTCAATTGCCTCGTGCCCTCCAGTCACGCAATCTCCGCTTGGCCAGACTGATCGCGTTCGAGGGCGTCTTCTGGGTCTTCTTCTTGATCGCCTCCAGGGAGAGGAAGACCTGCTTGTGCTTGCCCTCAGGCGCGAAGAGAACCCTGTAGATCACCCCTCGGCCGTCGGCGCGCACCTCATAGATCTCTCCTTCAAGGTGCCGCGCGGCCTCCAGTCCCCGCCGACGGACCTCCTTCATCGCGGCGACTACGGAGGCCAAGTCTTCGTCGTCGAGGTCGGCCAGGAACTCCTTGATCGGCCGTCGCCCCGAGGCCGTCTGGTAGTCGCGCCAGCGGTGGACCACTTGGCGATCGCCAGGGTCAGGCACTGGCGCTGTACGCCGCCTTGGATTTCCCACTCCCCCGGCCACCAGGGGGACTGTAGCCACCGCGGCCCCGGAGGAAAGGCCAGCTCAAACGCCAGGGCCGGAACAGGGAAAGGCATTGGTGGGGTCCAGGCCAGGGACGTTGCGCGATGCCCGTGCGCTCGCGGACCTCGAGTACGGAGCCTCACGCGACGAAGAGGCCCGCCGGCGCCAGGAGGAGCTACGCGCCGCCTACCTCGACTGGCGCGCGGAGGAGGCACGACGACTGGCGAGGGCCCAGGGGATCACCGGTCGCCTGCGCAACGGCCCGGAGTCCTTCCTCGACGAGATCGACGGGCGGGCGCTGCGGAGATGTCCGCGTTGCGACGAGATCGCCTATCCGGATCCGGAGCGGCCGGGATACGAGCGAGGCTCCCGCCGGGATGTCGCAGACCGCTGCCACTTCTGTGATTCGAGGAATCTCGTCGAGGTCATTCTTTCGCTGACCGAACGACGAGCCTAGGACCGGCCGCACACCTTACGGAGCAGATCATCGGATTCCCAGGTTCGCGAAACCGACCCTCCGCTTCTCCCTCGACCCATGCTGCGGAAGGTCCGGGCTGTGCCATCCCTCAACACCTGCTCGACTCCTTCGCGGATCAGGTGCGTGCGACTGCAACCGACGATCTCGGCCAATCTGTCGAGTCGTTCGATCTGAGACTGCTCAAGATGGACGGTTCTCTTTCGCATAGCTCAATGGTGCCGGCCGAGCCTTGCCCTCACTATCTCGTCGCCACCGCTCCGTCCAGGAGCTCCTTCAAGCGTCGACTGACGAGGGTGCGCAAGCGAGGGCTTCCGATGCGGTCGACCCAGGCGTTCAGGGCGTCATGGCCGAACGCGTCGGGCAGCGTGAGCTCGGGCAGATACGCGCGACCTCCCGCGGCGGCCCGTAGGTAGACGAGGTCGAACAGGGCCTTCTCGGGGCTCGCGATCGTGCCGCCGCGCTGCCACGGGGCGAACCCCCCGAACAGCTCAGGAGCAATGTGGTGGACATCGAAGGCGCCGATCTCGGTTTGGATGCGACGGGCACGATCAAGGGAGACCACCGAAACGCGTCCCGGGATCTGCTCGATCATCCCATGCGCGGCGAGGGCCGAGAAGACGGATATGTAGGCGGGGAACGGTGCCGTCAGATAGGGCGCCACGGCGAAGGGGTCGGGATCGGTTTCGACGGACCACAGACCGCGGCGGATCGGGGTCACGAGGCCTGCCTCTACCAGCGACTGCAGCCGACGCCGTGCCGTCCCTTCCTCGGAGCGCCAGAGCGCCGCCGCCTCGCGCGTCCCCACGACCGGACCGTCGAGATCACGGAGTTGCGCATACGCCTCGCCCTGTCTCATCGTGCCGCCTCCAGATGGTCCGCGACCGTGGCCTGCATCCGCTCCCACGCCTCGGTGCCGTCGTAGAGCTCCAGCACTTCGGGTTCGAGGTAGGCGAGAACCTGGTCGCGATAGGCGTCGAAGGGAAGCTCGAAGGCCCGCTCGGCCGCCTCGGTGAGAACGTCGGCATCCACCTCGCCTGGCGAGATCGCCCGGCGCCGGAGAAGCAGATCGAGATCGAAGACATCGCGCGCCTGCGTCTCGGAGCGCCCGGCCAGCGCTCGCACCTTCTGGACGGTCGCCGCCTCGATCCCGTAGTGCTGGACGGTCGGAGCGGGCAACCCATGGCGGCCGGCGACCTCCGTCGGGAGTCGATCGAGGCGATAGCCACCGTCGTTCTCCCGTCCGGAGAACTCGATCTTGGTGCGCACCTCCTCGCCGAAGCCGGCGACCGAGACCTTCCAGCGCCTGGTCGTCTCGGTCTGCTTGGGCGCGGTGAACCCCGAGACCTCGAGACCGCCGGTCCGGAGCAGGAGCGCCAACGGCACTGAATCGAGGATGCCATCGACCTTCCTCTCCAGGTCTGCGGGCAGCGGTCGGGTGAGGTCGAGGTCGATGTCCTCGGAATAGCGGACGCTGCCGAAGAAGTAGCGCAGGTTGGCGCCGCCCTTCAGGACATGTCGGGAAGGGTCGAGCCGTTTGGAAAGGACCTCGAGAAAGGCGAGGTGAAAAAGCTCGATCCGCTGGGCCCGCGTGAGGTCCGCCATTACTTAAGAATACAGAAAACAAGCATTTCTTGCTGGTTTTTCGTATTCATAATCTAGCAAGCTTGCGAGGGGGCGCCTCCTGCTGGACGGTCAGTCGGAGCGTGGCCGCACTGCGCCGAACTCGTGGCGAAGATCGGCCAGGGAGACGACCTCGCCCCGCTCCAATTCTCTGAGGCCTTCTGTCAGAACAGCCACCGTGTCCGGTTCAGCGAGGATCTCGTTCGTCTCCCGCCACGCCTCGCGGTCCTCCCTGGGGTCCAACTCACGCACGGACGAGGCCAACGTCGGTCATCCGAGCCTGCGAGATGCGCGCCGAGGTCGATGCCTGGTCCGCAAGCAAACGGAGCGAAGACCTCGTTGTCGCGCTTCATCTCCCTGACCGTCCGGAGGCCCCGCGCGAGTGCATCCGCATCAGCCGCTCGCTGAGCACCTTTTGCGCGTAGCCGCTCACGGGCTGCGGATTGTCGATCCAAACGATCCATGACGACCTCGAATGTAAATGGTCGGCCCACCACGGACAACTGCTGCGCGGCGGCCTGCTGACGGCGTTTCCCCTGGGACGCTGGCCGGGTCACTCATCGACCAACCGGTAGCCGACGCCCCAGCGGTTGACGACGTAGCGGCGGTGCTCGGGGTCGAGTTTGCTCCTCAGCCGACTGGCGTGGCTGTCGAGGGTCCGGGTCCTCGCCACCAGGCCCCGAAGATCCAGACGTCACGCGGCAGCTCCTCCTTGGCGAAGACCCTGCTCGGGTCGAAGGCGAGGACACGGAGGAGGGTGAACTCTTTCTTCGCCAGCCGCACCTCGCGGTCGCTGACGGTGACCTTGCGCCTCGCCGGGTCGACCGTCAGCTCCCCCACCGTCACCGGCTCGTCGAGGCGGCTGTGACGGCGACGGAGGATCGCGTCGATCCGGGAACGGAGGTCCTCGTAGGCAAAGGGCTTCTCGAGATAGTCGTCGGCCGCCAGGTCGGGTCCTGACCCGACCACGGGTCCCGTGCCCGCGGTCGCAGGGCGATCACCGGCAGGTAGGGGTCGATCTGCGTCTGCAGCCAGTGCGCCTCGCGGATACGGCACAGCAGCTCCGGTCCTTCGCCGTCGGGCAGCTCCAGGTCGACGACCAGCAGGTCGGGACGCTGGTGGCGGCAGAGCCGCAGGGCCTCCTCGGCCGTGCCGGCGGCCAGGAGCTCGTAGCGGTCCGAGGCCAGTCGGTCGCAGAGGAGGTCGAGGGTGACCCGGTCGCCCTCACAGACGACCACGGTGGCGACGAACTCACTGCCGGTCATCGGTCCTCGTTCCCGGGGCGAGGCGGTCGCAGGTCGACCGGCTCATCGACCCCCGAAATCGTGAACCAGCCCTTTCATCCCAACGGGCAGGTTCGTGCCAGGCGATCCCCTCGAACAGGAACCTGGGGTCGGCGTTCGTGCTTTCGAGGATCTTGATGCAGGTGTCGACCCGGGGAACCCGGTGACCGCGCTCGAGGAGACTGATCTCGGAGTGATGGAGACCGGTCCTTTTCGACAGGTCGTCCTTGCTCATGCAGGCGCGACGCCTCATCTTCCTGAGGTTGAGGCCGATCTGTTCGGAGACGGTCATCGGTCGGCGCCTCCCTCCGGCCGGTCCCTCCGGCCGGCGAGCCGGAGGAGCGGTCGCGTGGAGATCTCGAACTCACCCCGCGCGGCCGAGAAGAATCGCGGCCGGTAGGCGATGCCATCGATTCCGGGGCAGACGAACGACGCCCGCGACCGGCGCTACGAGGCGGCGGTCCTCGCTGGGCTGCATCGGAAGGCTGGTCCTTTCGGTGCCAGGCCGGGGGCTGTTCCACCAGCGCCCCGGCCGTTTTCAGGTCGTGGCGAAGTTAGCTCTGCGCCCGCGCGGAAGCGAGTCACAACCTCGCGTAGATCCGCCGCAATCGCCACCAATCCGCGCATATCGGCCCGTTTCCAGGCACTCGTGCCCGAAATGGTGGGTGAGATCGGGGGCGGTTAATAGAAAACCGGCGCCTCAAAGGCGCCGGTTTGCAGGGAAGCGGCTGAAGGGATTCGAACCCTCGACCTTCTGCATGGCAAGCAGACGCTCTAGCCAGCTGAGCTACAGCCGCATATGTTGATTCTTGGCTCTACGATGCGCTTTCCTGGGATACGTCCTGTATGGAAGTGGCGTCGGATTTCGGCACATTCGCCTCGTCGGACACTATCGGACAGAACCCGGCCCATGAGAGCGCCGCGTCGAAGGCGACAAGATACCGCCCGGAGAGCTCGTCGCGTCGTTTCGCCGCCTTCTGGTAGACGCTGTACACGAAGCGGATATCACTCCAACCGCCCTGTTCTGCGATGTAGACCGGATCGTCGCCGCAGGCTGCCCGGAGGCTCGCGTAGGTACGACGCAGGCCATGAGGCGTGATGTGGTCGATGGCGTGGATGCCCTGCTCCTTGAGCTTCGCGTTGGCGCGCTTGATGATCTCGGGGAAGCGGGCCTCTGCGTTGCGGACGGTCTGCCTGGCGTAGGTCTTCCTGATCCTCCCCGAGAGAAAGACCGGATCGTTGGGCCTCGTCCTCGGGCTGCGGGCCTTCCACGCGATCAACTCCTCAAGCGCGCCGATGGGGATGTCTACCTCCCGTTCTTCGCCAGTCTCGGTCTTGGACTCCCTGACGAAGATCGTCGCCGTCGAGAGGTTGATGTCGATCCAGACGAGTGCAAGAGCCTCACCGATCCGCAGACCGCAACCTACGAGGACCGCGACAAGCGGGCGCTCGAAGCTCTTGGCCGACTGCACGAACGCGACGATCTGCTCAACGTCGATCCACGTCCGCTTCGGCTTGTTGCCCTTCGCCCTGATGTCGGGGTCGAGCGCAGGGTTGGTGCTGATCTTGTACCTCGGGAACTTGACCGTCCTTTTCAGGATTGAGTCGAGCCGGGAGATCGTCTTGTTGATGCTGTTGTTGCTCAAGGCCCCGTCCGTACGTTTCAGCTTGCGGCCTTCCTCGGCCATCTGGGCTTCGATCTGGCGGCGCTGGTTCTGCTTCCAAGACCTGTAGGCGTCCACCGTTTCGATGGAGATCTCGGACAGGCGCATATCCGCGAAGTAGGGCAACAGATGGCTCTCAAGCGCCCATCGGTTGTCACGGATTGAGCCGGACCGGGTTTGACGGAGACCGTTTTTGTTGGTTTCCAATTTAAGAGGGATAGCTCAGTTGAGCCTCCCGTCGAACGTATAGGTCCTCGAACTCCACGGGAGAGATGTCCCCGAGGGATTCATGCAGCCGCTCGTGGTTGAACCATGAGACGTACTCCACGACGGCAAGCTCGAGCTGTGAGCGCGAGCGCCAGGAACGGTCGGCGACGAGCTCGGTCTTGAAGGTGTCGACGAAGCTCTCGGCCATCGCGTTGTCGTAGGCGTCGCCGACGCTGCCGACCGAGGCGAGGACGCCGTGGTCGTCCAGTTCCTGGGTGTAGTCGGCGGAGGTGTATTGGCTGCCACGATCGGTGTGGGCGACAAGCTCGAAGTCGGCACCGTGGTCACGCTGGCCGAGCGCCATCCGCAGGGCGTCGAGGACGAGGTCGGTGCGCATGTGGGATGCGAGTTGCCAGCCGACGACCTTCCTGGAGAAGGCGTCGATCACGAAGGCGAAGTAGCTCATCCCCTCCCAGGAGCGCAGGTAGGTGAAGTCGCCGACCCAGAGCCGGTTCGGGGCCTCTGCGCTGAAGTCCCGCTCGACCAGGTCGGGTCGACGGGCCGCCCGCGGATCGGCCTTCGTGGTGCGCCACGGCTTCCCGCGCCGCTTGGCGCCCTGGATCCCCGCCTGGCGCATCAGCCGCTGCATCCGGCCACGGCCGACCTCCTCGCCCTGGCGCCTGAGGGCGATCCACATACGCCGGTAGCCGTAGGCGTGGTAGTTGCGCTCGTGGACCTCCTCGATCTTCGCGAGCAGGCGCTCGTCCTCGAGCGAGCGGGCCGACCGCCGGCCGGTGCGGCGCCGGTAATACGCGGAGGCCGACGTCCCCAGGGTCCTGCAGATCGGCTCGACCCCGAAGCGATGGCGATGCTCCTCGATGAAGGCGCTCACTTCGTCCGGCGTGGGTCGAGCTCGGCCGCGAAAAACGCCGAGGCGGACTTCAGGATGTCGTTTGCGCGGTGCAGATCGCGGTTCTCGCGCTCCAGTTCCTTCAGGCGTTCGCGCTCCTCGCCGCCCAGCACCTCGGACCGTCTGCCCTCGTCGGCTTCGGTCCTTCGCACCCACTTGCGCAGCGTCTCGTGGGGGATGCCGAGATCGCGGGCGACGTGGGCGCTCGGACGGCCGGAGTCGAAAACCATCCGGGTGCCGCGCTCCAACAACTCTTCGGGATACTTCCTGCTTCTTGCCATGGTCTGATCGGTTCCCTTCGGCCAGGAGGAATCCTGGCTTCGAGGTCTCCGTCAAACCCGGCCTGGCTCACACAGGACGGCTGCTGGGCACGAAATAGGTCTGCCTTCGATGGCGCAGCGAGGGTTCGCAGCTAATTCGGGCCTCGATCGAGCTCGTTGAACCAGACGATGCCTCTCGGGCCTTTGCATTCACCCTCTAGTTCATTAGCAGCGCGAGCGTAGCGCGTGAAGCAGCGGTATCGCATGATCTTGCACCCTCTTGAACTCCGCTTCTGCGCACAAGCCCCGTTCGTTTGAGCAGTGGCTTCCACCAATTTAAAGTACTTACGCATAATCTTCCGTGCGCCCGAGCACCCCAAGCGAGAGGAAGTTTCTACCGACCAGCCGGTCAGAAGCCTCGTCTTGACGTTGCGGCAGCCTCTGTATTGAGGGGACTGTCGGTCCTTCACCCGACGTACGTAACGCGTGAACTTTCGTCCTTCGACGTTCCAGGTGATGACGTATCGGCCCAGGGTGTCGCCGGTTATCTTGTTGACGTAGGTCGTCCCTGCTTCCGCGTACTGCGGCCGGTTGGTGCAAAGATGTTCCCCTTCGGGGAAGCGGACGCAGACATCGTACGACACTTCCTTAGAGGCTTTGATGAACGCTCCCATCTTCGTGCCGATCGAACAGATGGACGATCTCGACGTGCGGATCGAAAGACCACATCCGGTCCAGACAGCGATCCTCGCGGAGGCCCCAGCCGGAGGCGTCGGCTCGGGCGGAGCAGTTGGGTTAGTCGGAGCAGAGCCAGGCTTCGTGGGCACAACCAGCGGATTTGTGACGAGATTAAACGACCAAATGGGGCCAAATTCGTCGCAAGACGTGATGACTTCGCAGTTGATCCGCTTCGCCCTCCAATAGAGGATTCCGCTGGTCGCACTCAAACTGAGTTCAGCTTTGCAGTGATCTTCCGTTACGTTCGTCGGGAAGACGACGCCCGAACCAACCCTGAACGGCGTTGCAAACTCCCCTTCGGGATTAGGCGCCGGGTTGGTGGCAACTTCTACAAAATAGCTAGACCAGCCATATTCGCCATAAGTGCCAGTCGTGAATCTAGGACACGTGAATTCGACCGTCACGTTGGAGCCAGTCGTCCGTTCCACCGTGGAACCCGAAGGCGGAGAGATGTTTTCGATCGGTGGATGGCTAGGTGTGATGGCCCCAGCGACACGGGGGATCACAAGCCCTACGAAGGTACCAACGACGATCAAGATCATGCACTTCCTCACGAGGCTCTCCTTGTCCTACTGGGTGCCGACCCCTGAGCGACCGAACTTTGTCAGCAGGCCATATTTCTGTGTTCCATCGGTCATTCGCCCACCCTCTTCCAGGTACCACAACCGCTGGTTTCGAAATACGGAGACGTGATGTTGAGGATCTGATGCTTGTTGAATCCGCCATTTTCTATGATCCCTTCGATCCCACCACCACCGGGTTCGCTCAACAGCGCCCAGTAACATCCGCCGCCGCCGGGGGCTTCGTAGGTCCCAGGAATGTAGTCGCGTTCGGCCTGCCAAGTCCCATCGGTTATTTCGGACTTGGCGGCGATTTCCTCGGCTTCTCCTTCTTCGCCGCGAAGGCTGGCGATCTTGGCTTCCTTCGAGGAGACTCCCTCTTCGAGTGAGGTCAGTTCTGCTTCCTGCTCGCTGATCCTTTCGCCAAGATGTTCGCTTTCGATCCCGGCGTGACCCACCACCTTCTTGGCCTTCGCTTCGGCGCGTCCGACGATCTGTTCCGCCTTTTCTTCGCCCGCCTTGATCGCTTCGGCTTCTACTGCTTCCGCCCTTTCAGCCGCCGCTTTGGCCTTTTCGGCTGAGCCTTCTGCCTGTGACACCGACTTTTCGAGGCTCGCTACTTCGTCCTTGAGTTCCCCCTCGTTCGAACCAGCCCCGCCGATGGCGACGCCGATGATCAAGATGATCAGGGCGGCCACGATCCCCATCGTCCACTGCGCCCATCGAGGACGCAGGGACCACCAACTCCCTCCATCCGAGGGCCGGGGTGTACCTGACGCCGATCCCGGACCGGCTTCCGAGCGTCGTATCCGGTCGGTCCATCGGCTCCCGTCGTAGTACCGCTCGGATTCCCCGCCGAGAGGATCGGGGTACCACCCGGCCTCCCCCGAGGCAGGCGGCTGGGCATCGGCAAGACTCAAGATATCTCCCCCCACGAGAACGATGGTTGACTGGACGGTGAGAAGCCTTAGAGAAACCTAAAGGCAAACTGGTCGATCAGATTGCAGACAAACGGCCAGATTCACGCGCTTTTGCAACTTTTTGACACCAGTAGTGCGTATAACCGATTAGGCATCCCGTCGGGAAGGTTTGACCGCTAGCGTTGGCTCCTCCTTCGACGCTCGTAGACCGCGCGCTCGGGGCCGCACGAGAGAGCAGGGCCAAGCTCAAGCTGCATGAGGTCGAATTCCTGGCGAAAACCTTCCGCCATCTCTGGGGAGTAGATCAAGCCTCGGTCGATGAACTCTGGCGATTCCTGGCGACGGGGAAGCGGCTCTGATGACGTTTCGTCCGACCGGACAAAACCCCGTCGAAACGTGCCTAAACGAGTCTAATGCGGCCTCCGAAACGGCTCCGAGATCAGCCTCTTTTTGGCTCTGCACCTAGCAAAACGGCCTCCCAAGAGAGGCCGAATGGCAAGCAGACGCTCTAGCCAGCTGAGCTACAGCCGCGTGGAGGCGAGAGGATACCGCCCCGGGGGCGCTGGTGGCGGGCCGGCGGGGTTTCGGGCGCTAGAAGCCGGGGGTGTCGGCTTCCGAGCTGCGGGTGACGCAGCCCTTGAGGGCGCAGATCACGACGGTGAAGCGGGGGCCGGTGAGGCGGATCGGGTCGAGGCCGGGGAAGGTGACGGCGAGGTCACCGTGCCAGGTGAAGGTCGATTCGCGGGTGCGGAGGAATTCGCCGCTGCCGGTGAAGGGGGCAGGGGGCGCCACCGCGATCTCTTCCGGCATCGCCCGGCCGCCGGGGAAGAGGAGCGAGCGTTCGGGGGCAGCGACCTTCACCTTGCGGTGGATGGTGATCCGGCCTGCCTTGTCGGCCAGTTCGGCCGTGTAGAGAACGCGGCGATCGGCCGGCGCCGCGTGCCGGTAGAACTGGGTCGCGAGGAAGGACAGGGTGTGTTTCGGCGCCACGAAGATGCTCGGGGCGTCGGAGGCATTCGCCGCGAAGCTGGCCCGCTTCTTCTTGGGATGACCGACCACCGGCAGGCCGGTGAATTCGCAGACCAGGTGTCCCCAGGATTCCTGCCCCGCCCACACGCGGTGGATGCGAATCCGCGCGAAGCCCCGTTCGGTCCGGAAGCGGGCCCGGCCAACCAGATAACCGGGCTGAAAGCTCCCCTTCGGCCCCTTGCACCCTCCGGTCGGCAGGGATTCCGGAGCGCCGACCGGGACAAAGCGGAGGTCGAACCTCCCACGCTCGCCGAAATCGGCGATCAGGTGACCGGCCGGCGCACGCCCCACCCGCGTCGCGAAATCCGTGGTCGATCCGTGACCGATGACGCGGACAAAGAAATAGCCCTTGTTGTTCTCGGAGAAGTTGACCCGATAGCCGTGCGTTGCCTGGAGTCGCGCAAGGTCACAGAACCGGGTCCGAAGCTGAACGTTTCGGCGGCAAGCGAGCTCGCCGGGGCAAGCAGCAGGAGCGCGAGGACAAAGGAGAGCGTCCGCCAGAGCCTCATCGCGCTCCCTCCCTCCCCGTCGATTCTTCCCCCGCCTGCAGGTTCGGCGCCTGGGACACGCACCCGTGCGGCTTCAGGAGCGGACTGGTGACGCAGAGTGAGGTGTAGAAGTCCGTACCGGTGAGCGGCACCGCGAGGCCCGGGAACCGCACCGCCAGGTTGCCGGTCCAACTGTGGTCGGTCGCCGACACCTCCGCGTAGCTCGCCGCGCCGCTGAACGGCACACCGGGCTTCAGGGTGGCGGTGGCCGGGTGTTCACCGGGCAGGCTGGTGATCAGTGCGCCGGCCGGGGCCCGGAGGAGCATGACGCTCCTCCCCACCGGGATCCGGCCCTGGTATTCGAACGCGCCCGCTTCGACTTCGGCGCCGGGCCCGGCACCGGTCGCGTGGCCCGCCCGCATTTCGACCACGCGGCCCCCTTCTTTATGCACCGCCTGCAGGCTCGAGACGGTGCCGAGGATGATCGAGACGATGCTGGCGCCGACGTGGGGTTCGACCCGGTCCCGCAGGGATTCCGGCCGCGGTTGGGGCAAGGGACTCCTGACGTGACAACGGAGCCGGAAGCTGCGATCACGCTCGCCCGCGGCCGAGCCGGTCGAGATCGCGAAGTAGTCGCCTTCGCCGTGCAGCGAGACCTTCCCGACCCAGCGACCGGATTCGCTCCGGGAGGGCCGCCCTTCGCACCCCCTCAACAGTCGCCGTTCCCGCACCGGGCCACCGGGACGAAACCGCACCGCGAGCGAGCCGAACGTGCCGAAATCGGCGCTCACGCGACCGCCGAGCAGCGAGCCCCGGAAGTGGGTGCCGTACGTCGTCTCCGCCACGCCGAGCCTGCCCCAGTCGACCTTGCCGACGACGAGCAGCGCCAGGTCCGGTTCCTCGAAGAGGACGTTGACCTGGTAGCCCCCATCGGTACCGAGCCGCAGGACGGCCCCTACCGTCGGTCGCCTGACTTCGACGTGCCGCCGGTGCGCGCCGTTACGCGCCGACGCCCCCGCGGGGACCGCGAGCACCAGTAGAACCGCACCTGCCGCTGCGACGAGACGACCCCATTGCTTCACCGCATCTAAGTATTTCAAGAAACCTCGGCCACTCGCCTCCCGACCCGCCGGCCCCCGGACGCGCGACGACCCCGAAGCGGCAGATTCGGGGTCGTCGTCCAGCGGCACCGGCGCCTTGCCACACCGATGCGGGGTTGTCGCCGGACGGCGGTTGGAGGCACGCCGAACCGACTCGGAAAGATCCTCGCGAGCGATCGGCGGCAAGGAGTTAACGGGCTGAGAAAGTCGGCGATCGGACTTCCCGATCGGGTCGCCCGACGGTCCCGGGACCGCTAGCCTGGAAGGGCAGGACCACCAACCATGCTCTTCCGCCAGATCATCCACGAGGACCTTGGCTGCGCCTCCTACCTGGTCGCCGACCGCGAAAGCGGGATCGCGGTGGTCGTCGACCCACAATGGGAGGTCGAGCCCTACCGGCGCCTGGCACGCCTGCACGGGGTGCGGATCGGCCACATCCTGGAGACTCACAACCACGCCGACCACGTCTCCGGCCACGGCCGGCTGGTGCGGCAGACCGGCGCGACGCTCCACGTCCACGAGCTGGCCACGGCCGAGTACGAGCACGAGCCCTTCACCGACGGCTGGCAGCTGACCGTCGGCGACCTGACCGTGGAGGCGATCCACACGCCCGGGCACCGGCCCGAGCACACCTGCTTCCTGCTGAGCGACGCGGGCCGCGGCGGCGCGCCCTGGGCTCTGCTGTCCGGCGACTCGCTCTTCATCGGTGACGTCGCCCGCCCCGACCTGGCGATCGAGCCACGCGAAGGCGCCGCACAGATGTTTCACTCTCTCCACGAACGCCTGTTGACGCTCGACGACGAGGTCGAGGTCTGGCCCGGCCACCTCGGCGGCTCGCTCTGCGGCGGCTCGGGGCTCGACCTGAAGAGCTCCTCGACGATCGGCTTCGAGCGTGCCCACAACCCGGCGCTGGCGATCGAGGCCGAGGTCGACTTCGTCGCGAGCGCCACCTCCTCCCTCCCCGACCGCCCGCCGAACCTCGAGCAGATCGTCGCGCTCAACCGCGGCCCCCTGGTCCAGGGATTCGGCACGCCGCCGGCGATGACCCCGCACGAGGTCGAGGAGGCGGTCGCGGCGGGCGCCGTGGTGATCGACGGGCGCACCAACGAGCAGTTCGACGAGGCTCATATCGCCGGCGCGCTCAGCACCTCCTCCTACGACACCGGCTTCGCCACCAAGGTCTCGCGGGTGGCGCCCGCCGGCGCCGACATCATCGTCGTCGCCGGCTCCGACGTCGACGAGTGCGAGGCGGCCGAACTGCTGGCCGCGGTCGGCCTGCCGGTGCGCGGCTTCCTCGAGGGTGGGATGACCGCCTGGCGGCTCGAGGGCCGGCCGGTCGAGCGGATCGAGCTGATCGACCCCGACGAGCTGGCACGACGGGTGGCCGAGCCGGACGCCCCACTGGTCCTCGACGTGCGCAACCGGACCGAGTACGCGGCCGAGCACGTCCCCGACAGCCTCCACATGCCCTACGGCGACATCGCCGCCCGCATCGACGAGCTGCCCCGTGATCGCCCGATCGCCGCGATCTGCCGCGGTGGGAAGCGCTCCGGCCTCGCCGCCTCGATCCTGCAGCGCGAAGGCTTCGCCGACGTCATCCACGTCGGCAAGGGCGTCGGCGCCTGGCGCGCGGCAGGCAACCCGGTCGAGACCGGCGCCCCCGGCGCCGTCCCCCAGCCGGGCTGAAGTCGCGTCGGCTCACTGCCGATAGCTTCCGGGTGAGACGCACCAAGGCAACCCTCGCGGCGCTCGGGCTCGTCGCCGGCGCGCTCGGGCCCTTCGCCGGGAGCGCTGCGGCCACCTTCGAAGCGACGATGGCAACCCGCCAGGCGAGCGTCGGCGCGGCCGGACCGACGTTCGTCCTCGAAGCCGGCGGCGGGCGCCGCACCCGGATCCGTGACCTCTCGATCGAAGCCGGGCCGTGCGGCTCGATCTTCGCGCCGCTCCTGAACATCACCAAGGAGGGCCGAGGCTTCGCCGACGGGAACGGCACCGCCACCTTCGGCAACAGCGCCCAGGATCTGCACCTACAACTCGAACTGCGGCTCAAGCCGCGCGGCGAGGGCCTGCGCGCGAGCGGCGTCTTCAAGGCGACGATCGGCTCCTGCCACGGGCGCGTCCCCCTCGACCTCATCTCCACCAGCATCCGCGGCGGTGGTCGGCACGGCTGACGCCGCGCCCTCGCTCAGTCGCGCGCGACCTCGGCGAGCAGGGCTTCGAGGTCCAGTGGGCGCGTATACATGTGCACCTTCTCCCCCTCCTCGGCCTGCGGCCACCGCTCGCGCGGGCGATCCCAGTAGAGCTCGATCCCGTTGCCGTCCGGATCGGCAAGGTAGAGCGCCTCGCTGACCCCGTGGTCAGAGGCCCCTTCGAGCGGCACCCGAGCCTCGACCAGGCGACGCAGGGCGTCGGCGAGCGCGGCCCGGGTCGGATAACGGATCGCGACGTGGAAGAGGCCGGTCGTGCCCGGCGGGGGCGGCGAGCCGCCGCGCGACTGCCAGGTGTTGAGGCCGATGTGGTGGTGATAGCCGCCCGCCGAGACGAAGGCGGCTTCGGCGCCGTAGCGCTGCATCAGCTCGAACCCGAGCACGCCGCAGTAGAAGTCCAGAGCCCGCTCGAGGTCGGCCACCTTCAGGTGCACGTGGCCAATGTCGACGCCGGGGTCGATCGGCCGCGGCTCGGGAACGCCCGCGGGCTCAGGCATTGTCGAGGGCCTCGTTGACGAGCCGGTCGGCGTCGGCGTTCTGGGCGCGCTTGACGTGACGGATCGACCAGTTGTCGAGGTCGGCCAGCGCCGCCCTGGCCTCCGCGTGCAGCTCCTTCATGCCGGCGTTTTTCACCTTGTAGCGACCTTCGACCTGGCGCACCACCAGCTCGGAATCGCCGATCAGCTCGAGGTCGGTGGCGCCGTGGGCGGCAGCGAGCTCGATGCCGCGCAGGAGCGCCCGGTACTCGGCGACGTTGTTCGTCGCACGCCCGATCGTCTCCCCGACCGCCTCGACGATCCGCCCGTCGGCGTCGCGCAGCACGACCCCGATCGCGGCCGGACCCGGGTTGCCGCGCGCACCGCCGTCGACGTTCACAGTGAAGCTCGCCATTGGATCAGACGCTACCGGTGCACCGGGCGCCCGTTCTGCGCCTCGCGGCGGCGCGGCGCCACCATCACGATCCTGCCCTCGTGCGCCGAGGCGTTCCACTGGCGCGCGGCGGCGTCGATCTCCGACACCTCGTAGCCCTTCGCCAGCTCGAAGACCGGCCGTAGCTCGTCGCCGAGGTCGACGCCCCACTGGTACCAGGTCAGCTCCCAGGCGACGGTCACCCGGACCACGTCCTCGGACCCGGCGTGGTCACCGACCGAGACCGACGGCGCGCCCAACGTGCGGGTCAGGCCGGCGGCCGTGCGCCCGGCGTCGCTGGAGTTGAAGCGGGCGATCGCGCGCTCGAAGCGGCTCTCCGGCGAGAGGTCGGGCTGCAGCCGGCGCGGACGCATACCGCGGCCGGCCGGATCGGGCAGCGGCGCCGGGGACGCGTCGGCGTCGGGCGCCGGAGCCGCGGGCGGCGGCGAGTGCTCGGGCTCGGGGATCGAGTCCGGCGACGGCAGGGCGGCAGCGTGCCCGTGCGGCAGGTCGGGATCCAGGTCGACGCGGTCCCCGGACACCTCCGCCTCCGTTTCGCGATGGCGCGGTCGGAACAGGCGACCCAGGCGCCCGGATATCGGCGACCGGCTCGCGGCCTCGTCCCGGTCCTCGTCCTCGTCCTCACACCACTCGGCCTCGACGTCGTATTGCTCGGTCTCGAGTTCGTGAACCTGGCGCCGTGGGGACGCGGGCCCGGGCTCCTCCGCGGGGCGCCGGCGAGAAGCGGGCGCGGGCTCCTCTTCGGCGACTCCTGCGTCGCCAGGAACGGAGTGCGCCACGTCCGCCTCCGGGCGCGAGAACAAGCGGCCGAAGAACCCGGGCTTCCGCTCCGCCTCGGCGCGGAGTCGCTCCTCGGCCCCCGCCTGGTCGGCGGGCAGCCAGCCGGCCGCCGCGACGCGATCGACGCACAGCTCGCAGACCTCGTGGCGGCCCTCGGCGGAGACGTAGGAGTGGACCTTCTCGCCGACGAGAAACGTCCGTCCGCAGACCTCGCAGGCATCTTGGGGGCTCACCCGGCCAAGTTAGCAGCGGGCACGGGCTTCCCGCAAAATGCGCGAGCCGACGGGCGAATCTGAATGCAGCCTTGCTTCCGGCGGGCGTCAGGCCTGCTGCAGGTGGGACTTCAGGCGCATCACGGCCTTGGTGTGGAGCTGTGACACGCGCGACTCGGTGACGCCGAGAACCTCGCCGATCTCACGCAGCGTGAGGTTCTCGTAGTAGTAGAGGGCGACGACGAGCTGCTCACGCTCGGGGAGCGAGCCGATCGCCTCGGTCAGCCGGTCCTTGACCTCGTTGGAGGCGAGCGCCTCCTGCGGGTCGGCGGCGCGATCGTCGGCGATCGTGTCGAGCAGGCTGACCTGGTCACCGGAGGAGTCCGACACCGTCCACAGCTCATCCAGGGCGTAGACGGACGAGTTGGCGATCTCGAGCAGCGCGCTCTGCAGCTCCGCCTCGGTCATGCCCAGCTTTGCGGCGAGCTCGGCCTCGGTCGGTGCCCGTTGCAGCTCGTGCTCCAACTTGGCCTGCGTCGTTTCGATTTCCCGCGCCCGCGCGCGCACCGAGCGCGGCACC
This sequence comes from Actinomycetota bacterium, assembly GCA_018268415.1. Taxonomy (GTDB): domain Bacteria; phylum Actinomycetota; class Thermoleophilia; order Solirubrobacterales; family 70-9; genus VAYN01. Next base: position 55,699 of record JAFDWO010000044.1, read on the forward strand.
CAGTCGAGCGAGCGCAGTTCGTCGATGATCGAGCCGCGGATGCGGGTCATGGCGAAGGTCTCGAATTTGATCCCGCGCTCCGGCTCGAAGCGCTCGATCGCCCCGATCAGCCCGACCAGCCCGTAGGAGATGAGATCGGCGTCCTCGACGTGTGACGGGAGGCCGGCGCCGAGCCGGCCCGCGACGAACTTGACCATCGGCGAGTAGGCGACCACGAGGCGCTCCCGCGCGGCCGCGTCGCCTTGATCTTTGTAGCGACGCCAGAGCTCCCGCAGCTCGACTTCCTTGACCCCGGTCTCCATTGCCACGATCAGATCCTACTTTCACCAGGGTTTTTGATCATGCACGCGGGTGACTGTCGGCGTAGGTATCGCGTAGGCGGGCGGCGTCGACCCGGGTGTAGACCTGCGTCGTGGAGATCGAGGAATGGCCCAATAGTTCCTGAATCGTACGCAGATCTGCGCCACCCTCAAGCAAATGCGTTGCAAAAGAATGCCTTAGCGAGTGCGGCGAGACCCCGCCGATCGAGGATACGTTCCCGACCCAGATCCGCAGCCGTCGAGTCACATCCGAGTTGGAGAGTCGCCGGCCGCTCTTGGAGAGGAAGAGGGCGCGCTCGCGGGGGTCGCCTGCCAACGGGCGCCTGGCGCGCTGGAGATAGCGTTCGAGCGCCCGCCGGGCGGGCTCGCCGACCGGCAGCAGGCGCTCCTTCGAGCCCTTGCCCAGCACCCGCAGCTGGTCTTCTTCGAAGTCGAAGGAGTCGATGTCGAGGTTGACGATCTCCTCGCAACGCAGGCCGCACGAGTAGGCGAGCTCGAACATCGCCCGGTCGCGCAGCTCCAGCGGGGTCCGCGCCGGGATGCCCTCCAGCAGGGAGCGCATCTGCTCGCCGCTCATCACGTTCGGCAGCTTCTGGGGGCGCTTCGGGCTGGAGACGAGCTCGGCCGGGTTGCCGCCGACCCGCTCGGTGCGTACCAGGAAGTCGTAGAGGCCGCGGATCGCGGCGAGGTTGCGGGCGACCGTCGTCGACGCCTTGCCCTGCTGGGAGAGCGAGGCGGCGTAGCGGCGCACGTCACGGTGGCGCAGGTCGCCGGGCCCGAGGTGGAGCGCCTTCGCCCAGCCGACGAAAGCGGCGAGGTCGACGCCGTACGCACGTCGGGTCCGCTCGGCGGCACCACGGGTCCGCAGGTCACGGTCATATCCGGCAAGTGCCGCATCCCAGTCCACGGATGCCCCATTCGTTGCCGAGTCGTCACGTCCTGCGCGGGTCACGCGACACTCATACCCGACCAGGGGGACACAGGTCGCCGACCGCGCCGGCCTTCGCGGATCCCCTACCCAATAAAGATGGGAGTCCCTACTTCAACTTCGTTGTACAGCTCTTCGACGTCCGGTATGGACATTCGTACGCAGCCGTGCGAGGCGGCGCTGCCGAGCGATGCCGTCTCTTCGGTGCCGTGGATCCCGGCGCCTTCGAAGATCGCCATCCAGCGCGCCTTGATCGGATTGTCGGGGCCGGGCGGGATGACCTGGCCGGCGAGATCCCCGGCCCAGTCGGATTCCGGCACGTACCAGGTTGGTTCTTCTTCCATCGCCTGGATCGCGTAGGTGCCTTCCGGGGTTTCAAGCCCTTCCTGGCCCACCGCGACGGTGTAGGTCTTGGTCAGTTCCAGGTTCCGGAACAGGCGCAGGGTGAAGTTGGCCCGGTCGAGGGTGAGGTAGGACGGGTAACGGGCGGCGACCTCCTCGGTGGTCACCTCGGGCGTGGTCTTGTGGACGTGGACGGTCACGGTCCGCGGGCCGCCCCCGGTCACCGCCGCCCGCAGTTCGTCGGTGAGGCGCACGTCACGGAGCTTGCGCCCCGCCTGCGAGGCGACGACTTCGAGCGTGTCGGCGGTCGGGTCGACGGAGGCGTCGCGCGGCGCCCGGTCGAGGTCGTCGGCGATGCTGCGGACGAACTTGTTGATCGCGCTGCGCGAGTAGTCGACCTGGGCGGAGATCGCCACTTCGAGGTCGTTCCCGCCGAGGTACCGGCCGATCCGCGTCGGCAGGTCACCTTCGCGGCTGACGTGAACGGCGCGCGCCACGGCGGCTTCGATGTTGGCGCGAACCTTCAGTCGCTCCGCCGGGAGCGACCACTTCTGGTCCCGGAAGGTAGCCCGCAGCGGGCCTTCCAGAGGGTGCAGCAACTCGCGGCGGACCTTGGCTTCGGCTTCCTTGGCGTCCATCCCGCCGACATCGATCCCGGCGACCGTCACCCCGTTGGCGATCTTGCCGTCCTGGGAGCGGTCGTACAGGTACGCGCCCGCCGCCACGAGGGCGGCGACGAACACTGCTGCCGTCGCGATGATCACCGATTTGCGGCCCATAGCCGTCCCCACAGCTCAGGTCGTTGGACTTGACACAGTGTCAGTGTAGGCAGAGGGCGGGACGTGGCCACGGCCGCCGGGTTCGTTGAGGGATATGTTTCGATCCATGCGCTCCAAGGACGAGGTCCGGACAGAGGTCTGGAAGGCGATGGACGAGCAGGGGGTCTCGCGCTTCCCGGGCGCAGAGGGGCGCATCCCCAACTTCGCCGGGGCCAAGCTGGCAGCCGAAAAGCTGGCCTCCCACCGGCTCTGGAAACGGGCGATGGTGGTCAAGGCGAACCCCGACTCGCCACAGACCCACGCCCGCCGCCTCGCCCTCGAAGAAGGCAAGACGGTGATCATGGCGGTGCCGCGCCTACGCGACCCCCACCCGTTCCGCGTCCTCGACCCGAAGAAGCTCTCGAAGAAAGCGGTCCAGGAGGCGGCGACGATCAAGGGCGCCCTCAAGCACGGCCGCGTCGTCGCCCTCGACGACCTGCCGGAGATCGACTTCGTCCTCTGCGGCTCCGTCGCGGTCAACCTCAGCGGCGCGCGGATCGGCAAAGGCGGCGGCTACCACGACCTCGAGTACGGGATCCTCGTCGAGGCGGGAAAGATCGACTCTCACATCATCGTCGCCACCACCGTCCACCCGATCCAGATCCTCCGCCAGCACCTGATGGTCACCGCCCACGACCTCCCCTGTGACGTCATCTCCACCCCCCGCGCGGTGATCGAGATCGAGCGCCAGTACGACCGCCCCCGGGGCATCCTCTGGGACCACCTGCAGCCACCCCAGATCCGCGAGATCCCCGTGCTCGAACGCATGGGCTACGCCTAGCCGGCCGGTTCCGAGCCTGGCGGCGGAAAGCCGGGGCCCGGGGGAAGGGACGCAGCCCCTGAAACCAGCTCCCCGCTGGAAAGGCATGCGGCCCGAGGAGGCTGGCGCCCCGGGGAAGGGCCCCGGCCCCCTCCAGCTGTCGCCCATGGCGGAAAAGGATGCGGCCGTCTCGTCCACGGCCCGGACAGGCTGTGGCCGTGGCCGAGACGGCCGGGGGTGCGGGGAGCGGGCCGCGGAAGCACGGAGGGACCTCGCGGGAGGGTGCGGGCGATGAGGCGGATCCCTCACGGGAGGGACACGGCGCTCCCACGGATCCGAGACGCGCGTCCCACGGATCCCCCTGATCCCGGCCCCGGGGGTCGGGAGGTGTGGCGGATCCCTCACCGGACCGGGACCCCGTCACGAAGATGCCGGGAACGTCACCCTTCCTCCCACCCTTCGCC
>JAFDWO010000045.1 GCA_018268415.1 Actinomycetota bacterium
AAAGACAACACGACGATCATCGACGGTGCCGGCGAGGCCGACGACATCAAAGGCCGGATCAAGCAGATCAAACAGGAGATCGAGAACACCGACTCCGACTTCGATCGCGAGAAACTCCAGGAGCGCCTCGCGAAGCTGGCCGGCGGTGTCGCCGTGGTCAAGGTCGGCGCTGCCACCGAGACCGAGATGAAGGAGAAAAAGCACCGCGTCGAGGACGCGCTGCAGGCGACCCGCGCCGCGCTCGAGGAGGGTGTCGTGCCGGGTGGTGGCGTCGCGCTGCTGAACGCCCAGGCCGGTCTCGACCCCGACAAGCTGGAGGATCCGGACGAGCGCACCGGCGCGCGGATCATCCACCGCTCGCTCGAGGAGCCGGTCCGTCAGATCGCCGAGAACTCCGGCGAGGAGGGCTCGGTCGTGGTCAACAAGGTGCGGGAGCTGAAGGACGGCGAAGGCCTGAACGCGGCGACCGGTGAGTACGGCGACCTGATCAAGGCCGGCGTCATCGACCCGACCAAGGTGACCCGCTCGGCGCTCGAGAACGCCGCGTCGATCGCCAAGAACATCCTCGTGACCGAGGCGATCATCGCCGAGGCCCCGGAAGACAACGCCGGCGGTGGCATGCCCGGCGGCATGCCCGACATGGGCGGCATGATGTAAGCAATCCCTTCCAAGGGATTACGCGAAAGGGCCCGGCTCACGCCGGGCCCTTTTTCGTTCCAAAGCCTCCACACAGTGCGCACCACACGCGCGCATTTCCTCGCCACGCTGGGCCCCATGCCCAGTCGCCCACCCAACCACGATGTTGATGGGCCGAAAACTCAAGCTTGGCTTGAGTTTTCGGCCCATCAACATCCGCGTGATGCAGAAATCGCGCGGATCTGCCACGAACAACATGGCCTGATAACGCTGGAGCAGCTGGAAGCGCGGGGAATGACCTCACCGGCGGTTCATGAGCGGCTGCTGTCCGGCCGCCTTCACCGAATCCACCAGCGGGTCTACTCGTTGATGCCCGATGTGATGACCCAGCGCGGCAGGTTCATGGCCGCGGTGCTCGCCTGTGGTCCCGAGGCAGTCCTGTCGCATGGCTCCGCGGTCTATCTCTGGGGATTCGTCAACGAGTGGAGCGCGCCGATCGATGTCACCGCGCCGAACCGTCGAGGCCGCAGTCCTGAGGGAGTCGCCGCGCATCGCGACGGGTCCCTGCAGCCGATCGATCGGACGAGGCTCTATGGGATCCCCTGCACGAGCCCCGCTCGAGCCCTCCTGGACTATGCCGGGGTGGCGGCGGAATGGGAACTGCGCAAGGCCGTAGCGGAGGCCGAAGTCCTGGGCCTACTCGACCAACGGCAGATCCGAGCGCTGCTGCGCCGCAGTCGCCGACGCCGCGGCGTCGCTCGACTTCGCTTGATCCTTGACACCTTGCATCCGCAGACGCGCCGCACTCGAGGAGAGCTCGAGCGCCTCTTCCTGGCGATGTGCATCAGGGCCGGACTGCCGCAGCCTGAGGTGAATGTTTGGCTCGACGTTCCTGGAGGCAAGGCGCTCCAGGCCGACTTTCTTTGGCGCGATGCTCGCCTGATTGTCGAAGCCGACGGCCGTGAGTTTCACGACACCGCCAGCGCATTCGAGCAAGACCGAAAGCGGGAGCAGCGCTTTCAGTCCGCCGGCTGGCGGGTCACCCGCTGCACCTGGAAGCAGGTTGAACGGGAACCTCAACGCCTGGCGAGGACGTTCGATGCCCTTCTCGCGCAGGCCAAGTCTGCTCAGCTCGGCACAAATCCGTGACATCGCCACGTTGATGGGCCGAAAACTCAAGCTTGGCTTGAGTTTTCGGCCCATCAACGACGTCCCTACTTGGAGGCCTTCTTTTCCTTTGGCGGGAGCGGGGGGAGGAGGCCGGCTTGGTATTCGGCGTAGGAGATGAAGTTGGCGCGGCGGATCTTCTTGCGGTACTGGTTCAGGGAGCGGGGGTAGAGGGCCAGTTCGTAGGTGTTGCCTTCGCCGAAGCCCTGGTAGTAGTCGAGCATCTGGACGCGTTTGTGGTTGACGATCCAGGCGATCAGCTGCTTGACGAACTGGGGTTCGTCCTTGTCCTGGACGCCCCACTCGGTGATCGCCACCGGCTTGTTCTTCCACTGCTTGGCTTCGTAGAACTTGTTGAGGTCGTCCCAGACCGGATACTTGGAGTAGAAGTCGGTGCCGACCCAGTCGACCCATTTGCTGCCGGGCCAGTAGTTGCCGGGGAAGTTGCCTTTGACGCGCGGCGAGCCGGCGGGGAGCGGGCTCCAGATCATGCTCACCGGCGCGGGTGGGAGCGCGGTCGGCGGCGGGCCCTTGGGGCGGTTCAGCGGCGGCAGGCCGAGTTCGGTCGTCAGCGTCGCGTTCAACTGTTCCAGCGACACCCCGCCGCGGACGATCGCGGCGATTCGCCGGAACGCCTCCTTGTACCAGAGGGTGCTGTATTCGCCGCCTTTCAGCGTGCCGTCGCATTCGACCCCCGCCCACGGGTTGAGACAACGGTTCGGCTCCCCCAGCGGCCGGATGTAGGCGGGCAGGCCATGGCTGGCGAAGAACTGGTTCATCTGCAGCAGGTATTCGTCGCCGACGCCGAGGGCGATCTGCTGCGGGGTGATGATCTCTTCCAGCGTCTGCGCGTTCTGGGTGGAGATGTGGACGATCGGCCGCGTCTGCGTTTCGCGCCAGCGTTCGAAGGCCTTGTTGAAGCTGTTGCCCCAGGAGAAGTAGGTCTCCAGCAGGGCCGGGTGCTTGCCGGTCTGTTCGGTGAACCGGTTGAAGGCTTCGATCGAGCCCTGATCGGAGACGCCGAGGAAGACGCTCGGCTTCGGTGGCACCAGGGACAGCGCCCCGGCGGGGGCGGCGAAGAGGAGCGACAGGGCGGTCGCGGCGAGCGCGAGCCACAGTGGTCGGCGGGCGTGGAGGCGGCTACGAGGTTGCGAGGACATCGCTCATCCTTCGCGGCTCGACCCCGAGTGCCTGCGCGTCGGCGGTACCGCGCTGGGAAACCATCGGGACCTCCATCAGCTCCGCCTCCTGCCAGGTCGCGAAGACCGCCTCGCCGAAGATCGCGCGGAGCCCGACCAGGCTCGCCTTCACCGCGGGCAGCGGCAGGTGGACCAGGTCCCGCGGCCGCCCGGCGATCCGGCTGACCAGGTCCGACATCTCGTCGTAGGTGAGCGTCTCCGGCCCGGCCAGCTCGTAGCGCGGCCGCAGCGACTCGCCCGCCAGCGCCCCGACCACGCACTCGGCGACGTCCCGCGCCCAGATCGGCTGGAAGGCCGCGCGGCCCTCCCCGGACACCGGCAGCACCGGCAGGAAGGAGAAGCGGCGCAGCAGCGTGATCCAGGGGTCGGAGTGGTCGTAGACGATCGACGGCGCGAAGACCGACGTTTCCAGCGGCGAGGACTCGACCGCCTGCTCGGCGACCCACTTGGCGCGGAAGAAGCGGGTTCGTTGGGCCGCCCCGGCGTCGAGCGCGCTGAAGAAGACGAAGCGCCGTACCCCGGCCCGCTCGGCAGCCTGCAGCAGGCGCACCGTCGCCAGGCCGTTCAGCTCCTCGATTCGCCGCGGCGGTTGATCGCGGATCGTCGCCGCCAGGTGGACGACGGTGTCGACCCCGCGCAGCGACTGGCGCACCGTGTGGGGGTCGGCGAGCTGCCCGAGGTCCCCGAGCGCGATCTGCACGTCGACCCGGCGGGCGCCGAGCCGGCGGGGATCGCGGACCAGGCAACGGACGTCCTCGCCGCGCTCGAGGAGCAGGGGCAGCAGCCGCGAGCCGATGCTGCCGGTCGCCCCGGTCAGCAGCAGCATCGGATCCCCGCCTGTCGCCTGCCCGCCATCGCCGTCGAAGCCTAATGGTGAGCCGCGCCGCCGCCGGCCGGCAGCCGGCTCGCCGGTTCGGCCGCCGACCCGCGCGCCCGGCTGTGGTCGGGCCGGCCTTGCAGGCCTCCCCCGCAGCGCTTCTCGCCGCCGCTTATCTCTAAAATGGCGCTTCGCTCGTCGCAGGGGCCACCCGGCACCTGGCGGCTTACGACGAAAACCACTCAGGAGACTTCCCAGATGAGCTACGTGATCGCCGAGCCGTGCATCGGCCAGAAGGACAACTCGTGCGTCGAGGTTTGCCCCGTCGACTGCATCCACCCG
>JAFDWO010000046.1 GCA_018268415.1 Actinomycetota bacterium
GACGCCGGGAACGTCACCCTTTCCGCAACCTTCGGTCCGTTCCCGGGCCCGGAAGGAGGGCCCGGGAACACGTTCCGTACTTTGACCCTGCCATGGCAGGGTCAAAGTACGGAACGCGTCCGTGAGCGTTGGACAACACGGGAGGAGGCGTGGGGTTCCCTACGTCTCCGTGACGGGGTCCCTCTTTCCGTGACGGTCCCGTCACGGATCGGTCGCACCCTCCGGCCCCGGGGCCGGGATCGGGGGATCCGTGGGAGCGCCGTGTCCCTCGCGTGAGGGATCCGGCTCACCCGCCCGCATCCTCCCCGGGGGCCTTCATGCTCCCCCGCCCGCTCCCCGATTTGTTGTCGGCCAGGTTCCCGGGCGTGACGTCGACGCAATAGACGGTCGCTCCCCGCCGTACCCGGCAGCAGCATCAGCGCCCCCACGGCACATGACACGATCGACAACACCAGCTCGCTCGGCACTTTGAATCCCCTCTCGTCGGTTGCCGGGGAAGCGTCCCGGAGGGGCGTCCTGGCCGACAGAGGGGCTCACCGCCGTTCGCCGGCGGAAAACCGAAGGGCGCCCGGCCCGGCGTGGGCCGCCGGACCGGGCGCGAGCTCAGGAGGCGAGGAGCTTCGCCTTCGCCTGCTCGAACTCGGCGTCCGAGAGGGCGCCTTTGTCCCGCAGGTCGGCGAGCTTGTGCAGCTCGTCGGCCGGAGAGGTCGACGAGGCCTGCTCGCGGACGTACTGGTCGAAGTGTTCTTTGGCCTCCGCCTGCGCCTTGATCGTGCGGTCACGCATCCCGTTGCCACGGGCGATCAGGTAGATCAACGCCCCGAGGAACGGTAGGAAGACCAGGAAGATGATCCATACCGCCTTCCACCAGCCGGAGAGTCCGTGATCGCGGAAGAGGTCGGAGATGATCGCGAAGAGGATCCAGATCCAGATCACGAACAGGAAGACCTCGAAGACGAGGAGAAGCAGTTCGCCGAAGCTGATGTCCGCTACAGGTATCAACTTGTCCTTTCGTTGTTTGCGGGGAGATTTTGGGTTGGCCCGGCCGGGGAGTCCTCATCCCGATCGGGTGATTTGCAGGGTCGGGCCGGCGGCCAGGTCACAGCTCAGCACCAGGCCGCCGAAAGGTCGCAGCGCCTCCAGCATCCGCGCCCGGCCCAGGCGCGACACCGCGACCAGCAGGACCGAGGTGCCGGGCCGCAGCCGCTCCCGCAGCGTGCGGCGGAACCGCGAGTCGAGCTCCGAGGGCTCACCGGCGTTGAGGAGGACTCCCAGCAGGCCGCCCCAGAACTCGCTCCAGCGAGCCGTCGCGCCGGGATGCCGGCTGGTCGTCAGGTGACAGCTGCCGTCGTGCTCGCAGATCACCACCGACGCCGCGTCGGGATCGATCATCAGCTCCCCCGCACAACGCTCGACCTCCGCTGCCGCCCGTCCGGCGAGTGAATCGTCCGGGTAGGCGATCGCGAAAAGCTCCGGCATCTCGGCTCCGTTCCCACGGTAAGGCGACGGCACTGCGACACCCTAGGCCGCCGGCGCCGGTCCCGCATCGCCCGAACCGGGTGATCCGCCGACCCCGGGCGCGGAGCATCACCGGGGCACGCCGCCGGACGGCGGGTCCGCGTCGAGCAGGCCCGCCTGGCGGGCGAACTCGACGGCCCCCTGGCGCGAGGAGACGCCGAACTTCCCGTAGATGCTGCGAACGTGGGATTTCACCGTGTTCGGGGAGAGGTGGAGCGAAGCGGCGATCTGGGGGAAGGAGCGGTGGGTGGGCAGGAACCGCAGGACGCGCAGCTCCGCCGGCGTCAACCGCTCGCCCGGGCGTGCCCGGGCGCCTGCCGTCGCCGCCTCGGCCTCGGCGATCCAACGGGCGAGGGCATCGCCGTCCGGCAGGTCGGCCAGCCGCCCCGTTGCCTCGGCGAGGAACCGGCGCGCCGCCTCGCGGTCACCGAGCCGGGCCGCGGCCCGGGCGACGCTCAACCTGGTCTCGATCTCGTACCAGACGGGGAACTCGTCGAGCTCACCGAGCAGGCGCACGGCGGCGGCGAGGTCGCTCCCGGCATCGTCGATCGCGCCGCGCCGGGCACGCACCATGGCCGAGGTGGCGAAGGCGATTGCGGTCATCGGATAGTCGCCGAGGCCATAACGGTCGATCTGCGCGCGGGCCCGGGCCGCCTCGGCCTCGGCCGCGCGCCAGTCGCCTTCCTCGGCGTAGAGCTGGGCCAGCTGCGCCAGGCACACCGATTGGATGTTCGGCGCCCCGATCGAGCCGCGCCGGACGCCCTCCAGCAATCGCTCGCGCGCGGCCGGACGGTCGCCCTCGAGGTGCAGGCCGACGCCGTCGATCAGGCAACAGACCGTCTGCCAGGGGCTCTCGTCGGGCATCAGCGGCTCGGCCTGGGCCACCGACGCGCGCATCGCGGCCACGCCCTGGCGGCCGAGGACGGCCTCGATCAGGTGCAGGCTCGCTTCCATCGGCACCTTCAGCTCCGAGGGCTCGTCCCGCAGCAACCGTCGGGTGACCGCCGCCCAGTACTCGCCCCCCGGCCCCCGTCCCAGGGTCAGGTCCGTCCAGGCGGCGGTGAGGCTGAGGGCGGCGCTGGTTCGCACCCGCTCCTTCCCCAGGCGGTCGAGCCAGGTGACGACGGTTGCGATCCGGCCGCGGCTGAGGTACTCGGCCGACGCCGCCCACAGCAGCTCGCCGGCGTGGGCGGAGGCACCGGCCTCGACCGCGTGGTGGATCGCCTGGTCCCAGTCCCCCTGCATCCCCCACCAGTCCGAGGCGCGCAGGTGCAGCTCGCGCTCGGTCGGGGCTTCGGTGGTGCGCAGCTCGGCCCGCAGCATGTCCTGCAGCAGCGGGTGGAAGCGGTACCACTGGTCCTTGCGATCGAGCGGGACCAGGAGGATGTTCGAGCGCGACAGCTCGCGCAGCGCCGCCGCCGATCCCTCGCGGCCCAGGGTCGCATCGCAGAGCGGCCCGCTGAGGCGCTCCAGGACCGAGGCCTGGCGCAGGAAGACCAGCCACTGGCTGGAGACCGGCAGCAGGAACTCCTCGCGCATGTAGTCGACGACGACCCGATCGTCACCGGCGAAGCGGGCGATCGCCCGGCCGAGGTCGGCCTCCTCGCCGAACGCCAGCCCGGCGAGGTAGAGCGCCGCCGGCCAGCCCTCGGTCCGCAGCACGATCGCGTCAAGCTGGCGGGGGGAGAGATCGAGCCCGAGGCCCGCCAGCAGGGCCCCGCACTCGTCCCGCGTCATCGTCAGGTCCTCGCGGCGCAGCTCGGTGAGCAGACGGTTGGCGCGCAGCCGGCCGAAGCGCAGGGCGGGCTCGCTGCGGCCCGCGAGCGCCAGCTGCGAGCCCGGCGGCATCCCCTTGCAGAGGGCGTCGACGACTGTCATCGCGGCCGGTGAGCCGATCCGCTCGAGCTCGTCGAGGATCAGCAGGAAGGGGCGGCGGCGCGACCGGAACGCGGCGAGGAGGCGCGGGACGACGACGTTCGCGAGGTCGGGCTGCGGCGCCCGCAGCGCGTCCACGACGTCCTCCGGGAACGGCTCCGCGCGGCCGAGGGCGGCGGCGATCGATTCCACCAGGACGGTCGGGTCGTCGTGCTGAGGCGTGAGCAGGACGAGCGGCGCCTCGCGCTCGTCGGCTGCGGCGAGCTGCTCCAGCAGCACCGACTTGCCGTACCCGGACGGCGCGCAGAGGAAGAGGGTGCGACGCCGATCCTCCCGCAGGCGACGGAGGAGGCGCAGGCGGGGGACCAGTTCGGCCGCGCCGTCGGGGGCGAGGTCGCCGATCGCGTCCGGCTGCTCGCCGGCAGTGGTATTTCCTCTCACTTACTGTTCCCCCGGCGGTTTGCGAAGGGAAGCCTAAGGAAGCGGGCGATGGGGCGCGCGAACGCGGTGTGAATTCACCCCGATCGGGGGAGGCATCGCGGGGCTCCGGCGCATACCCTTGATGGCCCCGAGCGAAAGGACGAGAGCGACGATGAACAGCGCGACCCTCGACGAGATGGGTCCGATCGATTACCTGGTGGTCGAGTGGCCGGAGTTCCGCCCGCGGGGCGAGCTTGCTCCGCAGCTGGTCGACCTGGTGGACCGAGGCCTGATCCGGATCCTCGACCTCGCCTTTCTGCGGAAGGATGAGGAGGGGAACGTCACCGTCCTCGAGCTCACCGACCTCGGCGACGAAGTCACCGAGCTCGCCGTCTTCGAGGGGGCCGGCTCCGGCCTCGTCGGCGAGGACGAGATCGCCGACGCGGGTGGCGTACTCGAGCCCGGGACCGCCGCCGCCCTGCTGATCTACGAGAATGCCTGGGCGGCACCGTTCGCGACCGCCCTGCGCCGCTCCGGTGGTCAGCTGGTCGCCGGCGGACGCATCCCCGTACAGGCCGTGCTCGCCGCGCTCGACGCGGCCGAGGCCGGCGCCTAGAAAGGAGACAGCGATGCCAGGACTACTCAGAGGAATCGCCCGCACCGCCGTCGTCGCCGGCACCGCGTCCGCGGTCGGCGGCCGGGTCCGCCACCGCCAGGACCAGCGCTGGGCGGCGCAGGAAGCGCAGGAGTACCAGCAGCAGCAGGCGCAGGCGCCACCCCCACCCCCGGCCCCCGTCGCCGCCCCGGCTGCCCCCGCCGGCTCGACGATCGATCAGCTGAAGGAGCTGGGCGAACTGAAAGAGCAGGGAGTCCTCACCGAGGAGGAGTTCGCCGCCCAGAAGGCCAAGATTCTCGCCGCCTGAGCGGCGCTTTCGACGAGCAGGCCCGACCTGACCGGGAACCAGATCCTCCTCGGCCTCGGGCTGGTCGTCGTCCTCGCGATCGGGTCCCGCGTGGTCGCCCAGCGGCTGCGGATCCCGGCGATCGTGCTGCTGCTCCCGGTCGGGTTCGCGGCCGGGGCGGCAACCGCCGACGTGCGGCCGGACGAGCTGCTCGGCTCGCTTTTCCAGCCCTTCGTCTCACTCGGCGTCGGCCTGATCCTGTTCGAGGCGGGACTCCGCCTCGACCTGCGGGAGCTCGGCGCGTCGGTGCGGCGCGTCGTCGTCAGGCTGGTCGCGATCGGGACGCTCCTGACCCTGGTCGCGCTGACCGCGGTGATCAAGCTGATCTTCGGCCTCGGTTGGGGCATCTCGCTGGTCCTCGGCGCGATCCTCGTCGTCTCCGGCCCGACCGTGGTGCTGCCGCTGCTGGGGTTCATCCGGCCGAGCGACAGGGTCCGCTCGGTGCTCAAGTGGGAGGGGACGCTGATCGACCCGATCGGCGCGTTGCTCGGCGTCATCGCCCTGCACGCGGTCCTCCAGGGCGCCGTCGGGGAGCGTCCCTTCCACCCGGGCGAACTGGCCTCGAGCGTCCTGATCGGGCTCGCCATCGGGCTCGCCGCGGCGGTCGGCCTGGGGGCGATGCTGCGGGTGGTGACGCGGGCGACCCCCGGCCAGGGGACGGCGGTGGCGCTGATGGCGGTTGCCGCCGCGGTGGTCGCCGCCGACCTGCTCCGCGACGATGCCGGGCTGATCGCCGCGGCGGTGATGGGGATGGCGCTCGCCCGCCAGGACGAGCTCGACATCTCTCGCATCGTCGAGTTCCACAGCACCGTCGTCGAGCTCCTGATCGGCGTCCTCTTCGTGCTGATCTCGGCCTCGGTGACGCCGGCGCAGGTGCACGCGGTGCTCTGGAAGGCGCTGCTCCTGGTGGCGGTGATCGTGGTGGTGATCCGGCCGCTCGTCGTCCTCGTCGGCACCGCCGGCTCCGCCCTCACCTGGCGCGAACGGGGCTTCGCCGCCTGGATGGCGCCGCGCGGGATCGTCGCCGGGGCGACCGCCTCGGCGTTCGCCCTCGCGCTGGGGGAAGCCGGCGTCGCCGGGGCGGAGAAGATCCTGCCGATCGTCTTCGTCGTCATCTTCGCCACCGTCGTCATCTACGGCCTCAGCGGCCCGGCGGTGGCCCGGGCGCTCGGCGTGGCCGGCGCCGGGGCGCCGGTGGTCCTGGTGGTCGGCGGCGGCGAGGTTGCCCGCGCGGTGGGGACGGCGCTGAGCGCCGCCGGCGCGCGGGTGCGGCTGTGGACCGGCAGCGCCGCGGAGCGGCGCGCCGCCGACGCCGACGGCCTCGAAGCGGTGGCGCCGCCGCTCGGCCTCGACCTCGACCGGCTCGAGGCGGAGTTGGAGGAGGTCAGCGAGGCCCTCGTCGTAAGCGGCAGCGACGACTACAACGCCCTGGTCGCCTACGAGCTCCGCCGCGAGCTCGGCAGCGACCGGGTCTACCGCCTCACGCCGGCCGAGCCCCCGGCCGAGCCGGTCCCCGCCCACGCCGAGGGCCGCCTCCTCTTCGACGCCCGGTTCAGCCACCCGGAGCTGGAGGCAAAGCTCGCCGCCGGCGGGCGGATCGGCGGCAGCGGCGGGCGGGACCTCTACCTGCTGGAGGGATGAGCCCCCGGTGCGGTCGTCCTAACCGGCGCTATAGGTAGGTAGGGACGACCGCGGGGCCGGGGATCCGGGAAGGGATGGGGCCTGGGGAAGCTGCCGTTCGGAAAGGGACCGGCCCCCTCAAGCTGACGCCCGTGGCGGAAAGGGATGCGGCCGTGTCGAGCTGACGCCCGTGGCGGAAAGGGATGCGGCCGTGTCGAGCTGACGCCCGTGGCGGAAAGGGATGCGGCCCCCTCGAGCTGGCGCCCGGCGGGAAAAGGATGCGGCCCCCTCGAGCTGGCGCCCGTGGGCGAAAGGGCCCGGCCCCCTCGGGCTGTCGCCCATGGCGGAAAGGGATGCGGCCGTCTCGTCCACGGCCCTGGCAGGCTGTGGCCGTGGCCGAGACGGCCGGGTATGAGAGCGGTGGAGGAAGGCCCAAGTGAGATCCACGGGAGTGCCACGGATCCGTCACGGGACCGTCACGGAGGAGCGACCCCGTCACGGAGACCGTGAGGACTCCACGCCTCCTCCCCTGTTGTCCAACCGCCACGGACACGTTCCGTACTTCGACCCTGCCATGGCACGGACAAAATACGGAACGCGTTTTCGGACCACCTCCCTC
>JAFDWO010000047.1 GCA_018268415.1 Actinomycetota bacterium
CATGATCGCGACCATCGAGGCCGAGGAGGCCTGGTGCCCGCCGACCTTCACCCCCGAGGGCGTCTCGCGGACCTTGTTGGCGTGGTGGATGATCGAGGTCGCGAGCCAGAGCACGCGGTCCTGGATCTGTTCCAAGACCTCGAGGCTGGGGGCCGGCGACGGCGCAAGGGCGGGCGATGCGGGAGCTGCCATTGGGCAAAGGTAGGTTGGATTCCTCTGTTTTGCCACCAGAACTGTCAATCATCGGCGAAACCCGATGAAAATCGACGTTTACCTCGTCTTTTATTTAAGATTCTTCAGCATGCCCGACGAAAACACCATCGACGGGACGGATCTCGAAATCATCGATCTGCTCGTACGCGACGGCCGCGCCACGCTGGCGGAGATCGGCGCCAGGGTCAGTCTGTCCTCGCCGGCCGTGAAGCGACGCCTCGCACGCCTGGAAGAGATCGGCGTGATCACCGGCTTCACCGCCGTCGTCGACCAGGAGAAGCTCGGTAGGCCGATCGAGGCGTTCACGGAGTTGCGATTCGCCGGGAAAGCCAAGGTCGCCGACATCGCCGGCATCGCCGCTGAACTGCCTGAGGTCGACGCCGTGTACACGACCGCGGGCGACCCCGACGCCCTCGCCCACATGCGCGTGCGCGACGTCGCCGATCTGACCCGGGTGATCGACCTGCTGCGCCGCAGCGGCCGGATCACCGGCACCAAGACCCTGATCGTTCTTGACACCGAAACCAAGGTGGGTGAGGCCTGATTGCGCCCGGACAAGCGTCGGGCGCGTGAGAGCGAGCGCGATCGTCGAAGGCCGACGCGCAGGCGCGGGTCATCTTTGAAAGTGCCGCCCAGGCTCACGTCGACGACCAGGTCCCGGTCATCGTCCTCGATCTTCCAGGGCATCTTGTCGCCGAGGACTCCAGCGTTGTCGAGGACGGCGGCGCGGGCGCCGACCTCGTCGGCGCCGGCATGCACCCCCGCGGGGGTCAAGGTCGACCATCCAGACCGCCGCGCGGGCGGCCGTGGCCTTGCCGATGCCCCGCGCGGCTCCGGTGACGATCACCGTCTGCCCGCCGAAGTGGAAGTCGACCGCGCCGCTCACGAGAGCAGCTCCACGAGCATCGCCATTCCCTGGCCGCCGCCTACGCACATCGTCTCCAGCCCGAATCGTCCGCCGCAGTCGCGCAGGCCGTTCAGCAAGGTGGCCGAGATCCGCGCGCCGGTCATCCCGAACGGGTGCCCGAGGGCGATGGCGCCGCCGTGCACGTTCAGCTGTTCGGGGTCGATGCCGAGCTCGCGGGCGGAGGCGATCACCTGCACGGCGAAGGCCTCGTTGATCTCGACCAGGTCGATGTCGTCGATCGTCATCCCGGCGGTGGTCAGGACCTTGCGTGAGGCCTCGATCGGGCCGAGGCCCATGATCTCCGGCGAGAGCGCCGAGACTCCGGTGGCCACGATCCGGGCGAGCGGCTCGATCCCGAGCTGTTCGGCGCGCTTGTCGCTGAGGATGACCAACGCCGCGGCACCGTCGTTCAGCGGGCAGCTGTTGCCTGCGGTCACCGTTCCCGCGGCACGGAACACCGGCTTCAGAGCGGCGACCTTCTCATAGGTGGTCCCTGGCCGCGGCCCGTCGTCGGTGCTCACCGTGGTCCCGTCCGGTAGCTCGACCGGCGTGATCTCCCGGACGAAGAATCCGTCGGCGATCGCCCGCTCGGCACGCTGCTGACTGCGGACCGCAAACTCGTCCTGTTCCTCGCGGGAGATCCCGCAGAGGCTCGCCACGTTCTCCGCCGTCTGGCCCATGCCCAGATATACGTCCGGCAGGAGACCTTGGTCGCGGGGGTCCGACCATGGCTCGTTGGTCTCCGCCCTCTCCTTCGTCCTCCCGATCGCCTCGGCGAAAGCAGGGTTGACGAAACGCTCCGGCACGCCGCCGCCGGCCGCGGGATCGGCGTAGCGAGACACGCACTCCACCCCGGCGGAGATGAAGACGTCGCCCTCGCCCGCGCGGATCGCGTGCATCGCCATCCGGGTCGTCTGCAGGCTCGAGGAGCAGAACCGATTGACCGTTGTCCCAGGCAGCCCGTCGAGGCCAAGTTGGACGCCGACCCGGCGGGCCATGTTGGCACCCTGCTCGTCGTAGGGCTCACCGCACCCGAGGTGGAGATCCTCAACCTCGGCGGGATCGAGCTCGGGAACCGCCGCCAGGGCGGCCGAGATCATCTGCGCCGCCAGATCGTCCGGCCGGATCTGGGCCAGCGACCCCTTCACTGCCCTGCCGATCGGCGAGCGGACGGCGGCGGCGATCACTGCTTGATTCATATTCGTTCCCCATGTTCGGTTCTCATCGGATTCAAAGACGTGAACGTCCGGGCATGGCCTCAGAAGCAGGCCTCACACGCGACCCTCGGCGGCGCGGCGGCGGGCTATCGGACCGCACCGGGGATCTGGAAGATCGCGGTCAGACCGAGCGCGGCCGGAGACGTCCGCATCGATCGGCGCCAGATCCCGACCCGACGGAAGCCGAGAAGCGTGTGATCGCCAGCCCGATGCGGCGCGAGGCGCCGGAGGCGATCGCGGTGCGTCCGTCCGGATCGAATCCCGACATCAGTGCCCCCCCTCGCCCAGGCCCACCGCATCGCGATAGCGGCCGAGCTCGTGCCGCGCGATCGTTCGCAGGTGCACCGCGTCCGGGCCGTCGGCGATCCGTAGGGCGCGCTGATGCGCCCACATCTCGGCCAAGGGGAAGTCCCCGGAGAGCCCGCCGCCGCCGTGGATCTGGATCGCGCGATCGAGCACTTTCAAGGCGACGTGCGGCGCCGCGACCTTGATCGCGGCGATCTCCGTGCGGGCAAGGCGGTTGCCGACCGTGTCCATCAGCCAGGCGGTCTTCATCGTCAGAAGGCGGACCATCTCGAGCTCCATCCGCGACTCGGCGATCCAGTCCTGGACGTTGGCGTTGTCTGCGATCGGCTTGCCGAAGGCGCTCCTTTCGAGGGCGCGCCTGCAGAGCAGCTCGAGGGCGCGCTCGGCCGCTCCGATCGAGCGCATGCAGTGATGGATCCGACCGGGGCCGAGACGGGCCTGGCTGATCATGAAGCCGTCGCCCTCACCGGCGAGGAGGTCCGAGACGGGCACCCGGACGTCCTCGAACCGAACTTCCGGGTGGCCCTCGCGATCGAGGTAGCCGAAGACCGACAGCGGCCTCACGATCGTCACCCCGGGGGTGTCGATCGGCACCACCATCATGCTTTGCTGACGGTGCTTGGGCGCCTCGATGTCGGTCTTGCCCATTACGATCATGACCTTGCAGTTCGGGTGGAGGGCGTTCGAGGACCACCACTTGCGACCGTTCAGGACGTACTCGTCGCCGTCGCGAACCATCCGCATCTGAATATTGGTGGCATCGGAGCTAGCCACGTCGGGCTCGGTCATCCCGAAGGCGGATCGGACCTCGCCGGCGAGCAGGGGCCGCAGCCATCTCTCTTTGTGCTCGTCGGTGCCGAACAGCGTCAGCACCTCCATGTTGCCGGTGTCCGGCGCCGAGCAGTTGCAGGCCTCAGGGGCGATGAGCGGGCTGCGCCCCATGATCTCGGCCAGCGGCGCGTACTCGACATTCGTCAGCCCGGGCCCCCAGGTCGGGTCGGGATGGAACAGGTTCCAGAGGCCTCGGTCGCGGGCCTCGCCCTTCAGCTCCTCGAGGATCGCCGGGTGGTGGTTCGGGTTCCCCGAGGCCCGCATCTGCTCCGCGTAGAGCGACTCGGAAGGGTAGATCCGCTCGTTCATGAATCCCTGCAGGCGCTCCTTGTAGTCCTTACAACGGTCGGTCAGTTCGAAGTCCATCTGGTCGCTCCTCGTTCTCGGTCGAAGATCAGTTCGGCGAACCGCACTCCACCGCCTTCAGGGTCTCGCGGGAGACGTCGACGGGATCCAGCGCCGGCCTGGCCGGCCTGCCCGTCCGCGCGAGCACCGATCCGCCTTGTCCTTCGAGCATCGGTGGATTCAGATGGGACGAGCCGAGATCTGCCTCGCCGTAGCGGCCACGTCAAGGGGACCACTATTTTGATCGTGCCGGGCACTGAAACGAAGCGGACCGCCGACTGAACCGGCCGCGTAGAGGTGCGAGTGTCAGTTGGAGGCGCCACTGACCGGAATCGACAAGCCCAGTGAGGCGGCGGCCTCGGCGACCGAGTTGACCGGGCGTTCGAGCGCCTCGGCCACCCGGACCAACCGCTCGATCAGCTCGGCATTCGACTGCACCGGCCGGCCACGGCGCAACATCAGCGTGTCCTCCATCCCGGTGCGGGCGTTGCCGCCGAGCGCCAGGCCGACCGCGGTCATCTGCAGGTTCGGTCGACCGATCGCGATCACCTGCCAGACGGAGCCCTCCGGCAGCGCGCCGATCATCAAGTTGAGGTTGTCCAACGTCGCCGCCATCCCGCCGCGCACTCCAAGCACCAGCGAGAATTGCAGCGGCTCGGCCAGGAGGCCTTCCTCCTTGAGGCGCAGGACTTCCTCGAGATGGCCGGTGTCATAGATCTCGAGCTCGGGCTTGATCTCGAGCTCGCGCATCCGTTCCGCCAGCCTGCGAACCGCGGCGGGAGGGTTGTGGAACTCACCTTCCCCGAAGGTCATCGAGCAGACGTTCAGGGACGCCATCGCCGGCCTCGCCTCGATCAAGCGCGCGCGTTCCTCGAACTCGACGCCCATGCCGACCCCGGTCGACAGTTGGACCAGTGCCTCGCTCTCGACGCCGATGTCGTGGACGATCCGTTTCGCGATCTCCACATCGGCGCTCGGCCGCCCGTGCTCGTCGCGGAGGTGGACGTGGACCACCGCCGCGCCCGCCGCGGCCGCCGCCTTGGCGCCGGCGACGATCTCCGCGGGCGTTTCGGGGAGATTGGGGTTGTCCGCTTTGGTGGCGACAGGGCCGGTCAGCGCAGCCGTGAGGGTTACAGGGTCGGTCATGTTTCCTCCGTCCAGATTGGGTTCAAATTTCCGAAACCGACCACCGCGACCGCGAGCCTGGGCGCGGTCACCACCCGTTCCAGTGGATGACGTCATCCGGGTCGGGCCGCCGGGCGGGCTTGAACTCGGTTCCGATCGTGTAGGCGACCGGAGTGATCGCGCCCACGGTCACCTCGTCGACGGGGATCCTCAGGATCTCGCCCGTCCGCTCTTCCTCCATCAGGCTGATCGTGGTCCAAGCCGTACCGAGGCCGCGCAGACGGGCGGCGAGCATGAACTGCCACATCCCCGGGAGCACGCTGCCGAGCAGCGACGTCTTCGCGAATGCCGGGCCATCCTCGGCACGGCCGACGGCGCAGGCGGCAACGAGCACCGGCGCCTGCCCCATGTGGGCCCCCAGGTAATCGGCCGAGACCGTCGTCCGATGCTGCTGTCGGTTGAGCTCCTCGCTGCCCTTGTCGATGCTTCCGATGTAGGCGCCGTCGAAGCCGCGGTAGCGCTCATAGCAGCGCCGATAGAGCTCACCGAACTCGGCGCGGATCTCAGGGTCGGTGACGATCACGAACTGGAGCGCCCACTGGTTGGATCCGGACGGCGCCTGCAGGGCCGTCGCCACGCATTCCCGCAAGACCTCCCGCTCGACGGCGCGGTTGAAATCGAGGCGCTTGCGGACCCCTCTCGTCGTCATCAGCAGCTCCTGCGCGCTCAGATCCAGCAGCGGTGTCGATGCGGTCAACTTCCGCTCCCACGCGTCGCGGGCGGGGCGAGGGCGCCGGCCCGCCGGTCGTCTTCCAACCGGTGGGCGACCTGGGAACGGGGATCGATGACCACGTCGTAGCCGTGCTGCGCGGCGAACCTGAACATCGCCGAGCGGTGTAGCGAGGTGACCCGCCTTCCCACCTTGACGTCTTCGTCAGAGCCCAGGACCAGATCGCGCATCTTCGCGTCGACGGCGAACTGGTCCTCCTCTTCGACCCGCACCGGGACGGCGATCCCTGCCGCCAAGCACAGGCCCACGGTCACGGGCCGTGGGCCGGAGAACCCGATCAAGTCGATCGAGGCGCAGCCCACCCGGGCCAGCTCCTGGGCGAGGGCAAACGAGTCCTCCGAGTCGACCGACTCGTCGAAGGCAACCATGATCTGGCTCACGGTCCCGGATTCGCAGCCGAGCTCACGCAGGAACTCCACCGCCGGACGCGTGGGCTCCAGGCCGACCGTGGCGGCCGGCCTGCGATGGCGCCGGCGCCACAGCGAGGTCAACGGCCACAGCCAGGTTCGCGGTCTCCACGCCAGGTCACGGAGGTATTGTATCCTTTTTAGAAAGACGTACGCATATTGTCTATTTATGTATCTTGCTTTTTTATAGATTTTTCTACATTTTGGATACATTCGATATGCGCAAGGAGACCAAGCGGGAGAGTGCAGGCGGCGTGACCGCGCTCCGTGACCGGCTCCGCGAGGCGATCGCCGCCGGCGAGATCCCCACCGATCAGAGCCGTACCCAGACCGACCTGGCCGAGCTTTTCGCCGTCAGTCGCACCCCCCTTCGCGAGGCCTTGCGGATGCTCGAGCTGGAGCAGCTGATCGTTCGCGAACCCAACGGCCGCTTTCGGGCCACCGACCTCTCGGCAGCCGAGGTCGAGGAGCTCGCGGTGACCACGATGATCCTCGAAGCCGCCGCCGCACGCCATACGGTCGACGGTCTGCTGGTCGCCGACCACGCCGCGCTGGAAGGCCTCTACGCCGAATCGCAGCGCCTGGCGGAAGTCGGCGAGTGGGACGCCTACGAGGTCGTCCATCGCGCCTTCCACGCGACGCTCACGCGCGACGTCGGACCGATGCACATCGAGCAATTGAATCGCCTCTGGGACCAGGCATCGCGCTATCGGCAGGCATTCGCCCGCAGCCCCCAGGCGGAGCACCGTGAGGCCATCTCCCAGCGCGAGCACCGCCTGATCCTCGACACCGCGCTCGACGGGGACGCCGAGGGCACCGCCCGCCGCATCGCCCGCCACCACGCCCGTTGCACGGAGGAGATCGTCGCCCTGCTCGAGCCCGGATACGCGACCGGGCGACTCGACCTGACGCTGGCGATGGTCACCGACTTCTCCGCGCCGAGGCTGGTCTGATGGGGCCGGCGGAGGTGCGGATCGCAGCCTTTGGCGGCAGCCTGCGGGCGGGCTCCTTGAACGGGGTGCTGCTCGATCACGCGGTTCGCATCGCCGAGCCCCTCTGTGAGATCTCGAGACTCGAGATCCGCGACCTACCCCTCTACAACCAGGATCTGGACCCGACCATGGGCGACGGCGACACGCCCGCGGCGGTCGCCGCCTTCCGCAACGCCATCGATGCAGCCGATGGCGTGATGATCGTCTCGCCCGAGTACAGCTGGAGCGTACCCGGCCCGACCAAGAACGCGATCGACTGGGTCTCGCGCCCGGCCTTCGACACGCCCCTGACCGGCAAGCCGGTCCTGCTCGCCGGCGCCTCGCCGGGACCCGCGGGGACCGGCCGCGCCCAACTGCACCTCCGGCAGATCCTCCACTCCCTGCGCGCGCTAGCCCTGGTCAACGATCTCCAGGTCCCCTTCGCCCACTCGACGATCACCCCGGACGGCGGCCTCGATCCGCAACTCGAGCTGCGGATCGGCGAGCTCCTCAGGGAGCTGGTCGACGATGCACGCGCGGCCTCGGCGGCCGACCTCGTCGGGCGCTACCGAGTCCCACCGGCAACAGCCTGACCCACGCGGCAGCGGGCGCCGCGGGTCAGGCCAGCGCGTCGAGCAGGCGCTTGGGGGTGATGGGCAGCTCCCGGATGCGTACGCCGACCGCGTCGAAGACGGCCTCGGCGACCGCGGCGTCGATGCCCACCGAGCCGAACTCGCCGATGCCCTTGGCCCCGATCGGACTGGCGTGGTGGTCGTACTCGTCGACGAAGTTGATCGTGATGTCGCCGGGGATGTCGGCGTTGACCGGGATGTGGACGCCGGCGAGATCCTTGGAGAGCCAACGGGCGGTCGTCGGGTCCAGCTCGCTCGCCTCCATCGTCGCCTTGCCCCAACCCCAGGCGAAGCTGCCGAGCATCTGCGAGCGGGCGGTCTTCGGATTGATGATCCGGCCGACCGAGTAGGAGCCGACCGCGCGCCGCAAGCGCACCAGCCCAAGCATCGGATCGACCGCGACCTCGACGAAGGAGGCACCGAAGGTCCGCATCGAGAAGCCGGTGCTGCCGCCGTCATGGTCGACTTCGACTCCACCCGGAAGCTGCGACGTGCGCTCGCCGACGACCTCCTCGACGCCCGCCGCGCGGACGGCCTCGATCGGGTCGGCGAGGCTCGACAGCGCGGCCAGCTCGCGCCGCAGCTCGCGGCAGGCGAGCGCCACGGCACTGCCGGTGTGCATCGTCGAGGAGCCGTAGATGGGGCCCGTCGTCGGCAGGGCGCTGTCGCCCCAGGCGACGTCGATGTTGTCGATCGGGACCCCGATCTCGTCGGCCGCGATCTGGGTGAGGAGGGTCTGAAGGCCCGTACCGATGTCCTGCACGTCGGTTTCGATCAGCACGCTGCCGTCGCTTCGCAGCCGCACCCGGGCGGTGCCGGGCATCCGCATCGTGCCGCCCACCGCCGAGGCCATGCCGGTGCCGATCAACCAGTTGCCGTCCCGCCGCCCGCCGCGGGGACGACCGTGCCAACCGAAGAGCTCGGCGCCCTCCGCGTAGGCCTCGCGCAGCTTCTTCGAGGACCAGGGCCGGCCGGTGAGCGGGTCTTTCTCGGCGTAGTTGCGCAGGCGCAGCTCGAGCGGGTCGATGCCGACCTCGTGGGCGAGCTCGTTGATCGCGCTCTCGAGCGCCCAGAGGCCCGGCCCCTCGTTCGGGCAGCGCATCGGCGAAGGCATTCCGACGGTGACCCGCTCGATTTCCTGGGCCGTGTCGATCACCGGGCATTCGTAGAGCGCCTTGACCTCGGTCGCGGCCTCGAGATAGGTCTCGACCATGCCGGTGATGTTGGCGACCCGGTGGCGGTAGACCTGAAGATGACCTTCGGCGTCGGCGCCGAGCTCGACCCGTTGGGTCATCAGCGGCTGGAACCCCGTCGCGTTGTATTGGTCGCCGCGCCGCAGGTGCAGCTTGACCGGGCGTCCGACCGCTTTCGCTGCGGCGACCGCGAGGAGCTGGTGCATCCAGAACCCCTTGCAACCGAAGCCGCCGCCGGTGAACGGGGCGATCACGTGCACGTCGGCCGGATCGATGCCGAAGACCGAGGCGAACATCGGCGGCAACAGCATGCTGGCCTGGATCGAATCCCAGAGGGTGAGGCGGTCCCCGTCCCAGCTCGCCAACGTGCCCGAGGTCTCGATCGGGTTGTGGTGGCGTGAAGGCTGTACGTAGGAGGCCGCGAAGCGAACTGGCGCCGACTCAAGGGCCGCAGCCGAGTCGCCCCGCGCGAACGGCTGTCCGTAGGGCCACCAGACGGTGCCGTCACCATCTGGGGCGCCGAGGAACTGCCGCTCCCCGGCGCCGGGGAGCACCACCGGCTCCGCCGCGTAGGCGACGGAGACGAGCGGCCGTGCCTCTTCCGCAGCCTCCAGCGTCTCCGCCAGGACGATCGCGACCGCCTGCCCCTCGAAATGGATCTGGTCACCCTCCATCGGCTTCTTCACCGGGGCGCCCGGAAATTCGAGCACCGGCCCGAGCGGCGGCAGATCCTCGCCGGTGAGGACGCTGACGACGCCGGCGACCGCCTTGGCCTCGGCGACATCGATCGTCACGACGGATCCCGACGCGACCGTGGCTCCGACGAGGACGGCGTAGAGCGTCCCGGGCGGCAGGTTGTCCATCGAGTAGCGGGCCGCCCCGGTCAGCTTCAGGGGGCCCTCGATCCGCGTCCGGGCCGAGCCGACGGCGGTTCTCGCGTCCGCCGAGCTCATGCGCCGGCCGCCATCACTGCCCGGATCGCGGCGTTCCGCGCCAGCCGCCGCTTGTAGTCGCTGCCCGGCAAGGTCCGCGCCTCCTCCATGTCCCGTTCGATCGCCGCCAGCAGGGACGCCTCCTCGAGGCGCTCGCCGACCAGAGCCTGCTCGGCGCGGCCCAGCCGCCACGGACGCTGGGCGACCGAGCCGAGGGCGATGCGGAGGGCACCGATCACGCCGTCCTCGAGCTCGACCGAGGCGGCGGCCGTGACCCGTGAGTAGGCGAAGCTCTGGCGGTCCCGCACCTTCAGGTAGGTCGATCGGGAAGCCGGGCGGAGGGGGATGAGGTAGGCAGCGATCAGCTCCCCCCGTTCGAGCCTGTTCTCGGCGGTGGCGCCATCCTCGCCCTCGGCCTCGGCCTCGACCTGGCTGAGGTGGAGGTCGCAGACGGGCAGGCGCCGGACGCCGGACGCCGAGTGCAGCTCGGCTTCGGCGTCGAGACAGGCCAAGGCGACCAGTGGATCGGAGGGATGCGTCGCCGCGCAGGACTCCGACCAGCCGAAGATCGCGGCGTCATCGCTGTGGCCGGCGATCGCCGCACAACCGCTGCCCGGCTGCCGCTTGTTGCAACCCCAGGTCAGGGGCGCCTCGGCGCGAAAGTAGACGCAGCGGGTGCGCTGCAGGACGTTGCCCCCGATCGTCGCCCGGTTGCGGAGCTGCGCCGAGGCGGCGAGCAGGCACGCCTCGCCGAGGGCGCGCGCGTGGGCGTCGACGAGCGGGTGCTCGCCGACCTTGTTCAAGGTGGCGAGCGCGCCAATGCGCAACGTCTCGCCGTCGAGCGCGATCTCGCCCCAGCCCGGCAACCTGGCGATGTCGACCAGGTGGTCGGGCTCGGCGATCCCGAGCCGCATCCAGTTGAGCAGCTCGGTGCCGCCGGCGATCACGCTCGCCTCGGGCTGCTCCAGCAGGGAGAAGGCGCCGCCCTCGAGCTGCGGCCGATCGTAGGTGAACCGCTTCACCGCCCGAGCTCCTCGGCGGCCATCATGACGGCCGCGGTGATCTGCGGGTAGGCGCTGCAGCGGCAGAGGTTGCCACTCATCCACTCGCGAACTTCCTCTTCGGAGCCGGTGTGGCCCTCCTCGATGCAGGCGACCGCCGAGATCAGCTGACCCGGCGTGCAGTACCCGCACTGGTAGGCATCACAGGCGGAGAAGGCCCGCTGCACGGGATGTAGCTCGCCATCGGGCCCGGCGAGTCCCTCGACGGTGGTCACCGCGGAGCCCTCGCATTGGACCACCAGGATCATGCAGGCGTTCATCCGCCGCCCGTCGACGAGCACCGTGCAGGAGCCGCAGGCGCCTTCGTTGCAGCCCTTCTTGGTGCCCGTCAGGCCGATCGCCTCACGTAGCCAGTCGAGCAGGCTGGTGCGAGCTTCGACCTCGGTGACGCGCTCCTCGCCGTTGACGCGAATCCGTACCTCGTGGGTTTTCGGCTGCTCTCTGATCTGGGTATCCCGGCTCATTGAGAATTTATCCTCAGGCGAGAAGACGTGGGACAAGGTGGGCAGCGTTCCTCCACTCGATCGCCTCTCGCTCCGCCGCCGGCAAGGCGGCCAGCGCCGGCGCCGGGTCCCCGGAGTCGGCGGGAAGCGCGGCGTAGGGCCAGTCGGTCCCGAAGACGATGCGCTCGAGCGGCGCGATCGAGCGGGTCGCCTCGAGCGCCGGCAGGTACTGGGTCAGCCCCGTGTCATAGCTCTGGCGCGCGAGGTGGGCGGCGACCCCGGCACCGGACTCCGCCGCCTTCTCCGGCTCGCGCAGCGCGAGCGAGCCGAGCCGCTCCGCCAGAAAGGGAGCGGTGCCGCCGAGGTGGGCGAACTGGAAGCGGATCGCCGGGTGGCGCTCGAACGCTCCGGAGAAGATCAGGTTGGCGATCGCCCGCGTGGTCTCGAAGGGGAACTCGTAGAGCCAGACCGGGTGCCGGTCGCCCAACGGCGGGGCGTAGGGAGGCACGGTCGGATGCACGAAAGCGTAGGCGCCGCGCCGATCGAGCTCGGCATATAGCGGCTCCCAGTCCGGATCCCCGAGATAGACGCCTTCGACGTTGGTCAACAGCATCACGCCGTCCAGCCCCAGCCGGTCGAGGGCGTGGGCGAGCTCGTCGATGGCGGCGGTGACGTCGGGCAGCGGTAGCACGCCGAGGGCGGCAAACCGACCCCGGGCGCCGCCCACGACCGTCGCCAAGGCCTCATTGGCCGCACGTGACGCCTCGATCGCCCGGCGCCGGTCGCCGAGGTAGGGACCTGGAGGGCCGGTCGAGACCACCGCGGCATCGATCCCGTAGCGGGCCATGTCGGCTTCGAGGTCTTCCCGCTCGGCGCGGACAACGAACGGGCGCGAGCCGTCGGCGGCAACCAGGAGATCCCGATAGGCATCGGGAACGAGGTGGGCATGAAGGTCGATCCTCATCCGCTCGGGCTGAACGTGTCAGGGCCTCGGAGGAGAGGCCGCCGTCACCGCCGCGAGCAGTCCGCCAAGGTCGCCGACCTCGTTGGCGAGCAGGAGGACGAGGCGTGCGAGGAATGCCTCACCCTCTTCCGGCGGCAGGCCGTCCCAGGTCTCGATCAGGCGCGCCATCAGTCGGTCCCCATCATCGGTGGTCAGCGGCACAGCTCCTCCTCCTTCTTCTTCGGCTGCTCGGCACGAGCAAGGATCTGGTCGACGATCGCGACAGCGCCGACGGGTGAGACCTCACGGACTCGGCCGGCGATGTGCATGTCAGGCCGCAGGACGTAGCAGGCCCCGGCGTCGGCGCCATAGCGGTCGAACAACGCCCCGGTCGTATCGACGGCCACCTCCACCCCGGTCACGCTCAACTGCGGGTCGCGGGTGACGATCACATGATCGAGGTCGAAGCCGCGGACCTCGTCCGTCGGAGGGTCGGACGGATCCCAGGTTTCGGTGAAGTAGAGCGCCGTGAAGTTGCCCTTCCATAGATCGAGCAGGTGGGCGTCGCGCCCCGCAGTCGTCACCGGAGCGTTGTAGGCGGCGGCACCGGGTTGGACGCCTGCGTCGAAATCGTCGCGGTCGGCAAGGACCAGCGGCCCGTCCGCGTACACGATGGGCACGCTCGGCCGACCCGTGTTGATCAGCCGCCGGGCGAACTCTTGCTCACGCGCGAGGCGCAACACCGCGTCACGGAAGAGGCGTTCACCCTTGGACTGGGGATTGATGAACGACTCGCTCTGCAAGGCGCAGCGAGAGTTCTCGAGCGCCGCCGCCAGGCGCTCGTCCGCATAGGTGTCGAGCAGACCGTAGCCCGCGTCGCCGGCGAGGACCGCGGTCAACTTCCAGGCCAGGTTCTCGGCGTCCTGAACGGCGCTGTTGCCGCCACGGGCGCCGAATGCCGGCAGCTCGTGGGCGGCGTCGCCGACGAAGATCACGCGACCGTGCAGGAACGGACTGAGCACCTTGCGCTTCATCCGCACCCGCCCGATCGAGACGATCTCATAGTCCGTCCTGCCCTCGAGCAACGTCGTGACACGCTCGCGAACCCGCTCCTCGGCGATCTCCTCGTCGGGATCGACGTGGGCGATCTGCCAGTCGTAGCGGATGCAGCCATCCGCCATCTGGTGGGCGATGGCGGCACCGCCATTGAGTTCGGGAAGGTTGAGCCAGAAGCGTCGCTGCAGCAGCTCGCCGAGATCGACCCGGACGTCGGCATAGGCCCAGTAGTCGTTGAGGTAGGTGAGCGAAGGCTCGAGCGCGAGGAACTTGGCGACGGAGCTGTGGGCGCCGTCACAGGCGACCACCCAGTCCGCCTCTAGCGAATAGGGGCCCTCCGGGGTCTCGACCGAAAGCTCGACCGAGTCCTCCCGCTGGTCGAGCCCGACGACGGTGCTCTGCCAGCGAACGTCGACCTGGTCGAGTTCCTCGACTCGTTCGTACAGGTACTGCTCGACGTGGAACTGCTGGAGGTTCAGGAAGGCGGGCCATTTCTGCTTCTGGTCCGGCTGGATCACGTAGTGGTTCAACAACTCGCGGTCGTCGAAGATTCGCCCTTCGTTCCAGGTGACCGCCTTGGCGGCAATCTTGTCGGCGACACCGAGCCGATCGAAGATCTCGATCGTGCGCGCCGCGTAGCCGACCCCGCGCGAAAGCACGCCCTCGGCACCGCTGGTCGCATCGCGGTCGATCACCACCACCTCGACCCCGCGCTGCCCGAGGTCGGCGGCCAACGCGAGGCCCGCGAGGCCGGCTCCGACGATCACGCAGCGGTAACGAAAGGTCCGCGTGGCCCCGCCGGAGAGCTCCGGCGGGGTCTTGAACGAATACTCCCTCAGGTCGTACCCGACCTCCGTCATTGCTCGTCTCCTGAATTCTCGGCGATCGAGTCGCCGTCGTCTGCTAACCAAGGCGTCTTGAAGGCTGCGTCGCGGGCCTCGATGAAGGCCCGCAGTCCATCGTTCTGGAGCACGTCACGCAGCCTGGTGCCGTCGGCCGACCGCGCCTGCCCGGCGGTCGACTGGAGGACCGCCTTCAGGGCGCGCGTGTAGATCGCACCCTGGTTCCAGCCCATCATCTCCATCATCCCGTCGACGTTCTGCTTGTTCAGCATCACCCCGGTCGGCGGCATCGCCGCGATCCGCGCCGCCAGCGCGTCGACGCGCGCGGCGAAGCGATCCACCGCCACGGTCTCGAGGACGAACCCGATCCGCTCGGCGCGGTGGGCGCTGATCGTTTCGCCGGTCAGCATCAGGAACTTCGCCCACTGCGGACCCACGAGGTAGGGAAAGGGACCGCCGGTCGGGCTCCCCATGCGGCCCTCGATCAACCCGAACCGGGCCGCTTCGGAGGCGACCACGAGGTCGCACTGGCCGGCGAGCATCATCCCGGCGCCGTAACAGATCCCGTTCACCGCAGCGATCACCGGCTTGCGCGCCCCCCGCAGCCGATCGAGGGCGGTGTCGAAGCGGCCGTAGAACTCGTACCACTGCTCGGCGGTCTCCTCGGTCACGCCCGACATGTCGCCGCCGGCGGAGAAGGCGCGCCCGCGGCCGGTCAGGATCGCGCAGCGGATCTCCGGGTCGGAGTCGATCTCCTCGAAGGCGTCGACCAGCCCGTCGAGCACCCCGTAGCCGATCGGGTTGAGGTGGGCCGGATCGTCGAGCGCGATCTCGGCGACCCCCGCCAGTCGACCGGTGGTGAAGGAGACGATCCCGGCCACTCAGATCACCCCGCGGCCGGCGAGCTCCTCGAGCTCCTCGGAGGACAACCCCAGCAGTTCGCCGTAGACCTCGGCGTTGTGCTCGCCGACCGCCGGCCCGGCGTGGCGGATGGTCGTGTCATAGGCGGCAAAGCGGATCCACGGCCGCAGCATCTTCACCGTCCCGGCATCCGGGTGCTCGACCTCGAGCATCGCCCCGCGGGACCTAAGGTTCTCGTCTTCGACCGCCTCGCCGACGGTGCGCACCGGCGCTCCAGGCAGGTTGAGGTCGCGGAACACCCGCCACAGTTCGGCGCGGGTCATCGTCCGCACCCACTTCTGGGCTTCGGCCATCAGCTGCTCGAAGTTGGTGCGGCGATTGTCGATCGAATCGAAGCGGGGATCGTCGACGATCTCGGGATGTCCCATCGACTCGCAGAGTGCCGACCAGCGCTCCGGCGAGAGATCGGGCAGGTGGAAGGCGACGTAGCCATCGGCGCACTCGACCGGCGCCGATGCCACCGGCTGGTGCTCGAACAGCGTGTGCAGCGAGCTGACCATGAAGCCGAGCTGTGCTTCCTGCATCGCGACGTCGACATAGTCGCCCTCACCGGTGCGTTCGCGCGCATAGAGGGCGGCGAGGATGCCGAGGGCCATCGAGACTCCAGCCCCCTCGTCGCCGATCCCCAGCGGTTTCGAACCGCGCGCCGCAGGCGTCGTCCAGCCGGAGTCGGTCCAGCCGGATATCGCCTGGATCAGCATCGCGAAGGCCGGGACGTCGACGTAGGGGCCACTCGACCCGTAGCCGCTCGACCGGGCGTAGATCACGTCGGGCCTGATCTCGCGCAGGTGCTGATAGCCGAACCCGAGCCTGTCCATCACCCCGGGCGAGAAGTTCTCGACGACAACGTCGCTCTTCGCCACCAGTTTTCCGAAGATCTCCTTGCCCGCCTCGGATTTGAGGTTGAGCGTGATGCAGCGCTTGTTGGCGTTGACGACCAGCGACTCGTAGCCGTCGCGCCCCGCATCGGTCGGCATCCAGGCGTGGCGAAACCGGTCGCCGGCCCCGTGCTCGACCTTGAGCACGTCGGCGCCCATGTGGGCGAGGAGCATCGTGCAAAAGGGACCGTTGAGGACGTGCGTCAGGTCGAGGATCCGGGTGCCTGCCAGCGGGCCGGTGTTCGCGATCATCAGGTCTCTACCGCCTTTCGCCATCAGGTTCGTCGTCGATCAGCGCCACCGCGCGCGTCCAGCCCGCCGAGCCGCCCCTGACGTTGACCGGGAAGCAGATAACCGTGAAGCCCGCGTCCGGAAGGCGCTCGAGGCCACTCAGCTTCTCCAGCTGGCAGTAGCCACGCTCGCGGCCTGACTTGTGGCCCTCCCAGATGATCGAGGGATCCCCATCGCGTTCAAAACGCTTCAGCGTGGCGCTGAACGGGGCATCCCAGCTCCAGGCGTCGGTACCGACCACCCGCACTCCCTGCTCGGTGAGATGCAACGTCGCTTCGCGCCCGAAACCGCATCCGGCATGGATGTAGTCGTCGTGCCCGAAGCGGGCGCCTGCCCGCGTGGCGCAGACGACGATGTCGAGTGGCTGGATCACGTGGCCGATGCGCTCCAGCTCGACATCGATGTCGGCGGCGGTCACCACGTAGCCGTCGGGCATCTCGCGAAAGTCCATCCGCACGCCTGGCCGCATGCACCAATGGAGCGGGATCTCATCGATCGCCAAGGCCGGCTCGCCGCCGTCCATGGTCGGGTGGTAATGCCAGGGAGCGTCCATATGCGTGCCGTTGTGGGTGGTGATCCGAACCCGCTCCGCCGACCAGCCCTTCCCCTCGGGCAACTGCTCCGGCGTGAGTCCTGGGAACGCTGCGGCGAGCTCTGCGGCCCCGGCCTCATGGTCGACGTAGTCGATCTCGACCTTCTGGAAGGCAGGATCCGCCGGAATGTCGTTGGCGAGCGGGACGGAGAGATCGAGGATCTGCATCACCGGCTCACCACATCTGGCCGTTGGGCTCAAGACCGAGCCGCACGCGGCCATAAGACTCGGCCTGTTCGTCCCAATTGAGGGCAACTTGCATCGAGCCGGCGTGCACGTCGCGCATGAAGCGCTGGATCGGGTCGACTTCGAAGAGCGACGAGGCGCCGCCGCCCCGGGCGATGGACATCGTCGCCTGGTAACAGAGGTTGACCACGTAGCCGTGGTCACGGCGGAAGCGGACCCGGTCCTCGTCGGTGAAGGTGTCGCCGCGCGCTCCGCGGTCGATCAGCTCGCGGATATCGCTCCGAGCGAGGGCGCGAGCGGCGTCGAGCTGTACCGCGGCCTCGGCGATCCGCGACTGTGGCCCGACCATCTTCGCGGCCGGCCTGTCACCGAACGAGGAGACACGGGTGCGAGTTGCCTGCCCGTAGGCGTCAAGGGCCCCTTGCGCCATCCCGATCACCGGCGCCACGAGGCCCCACGGGGTGAGGGACGGGGCCGGCACCCCATAGGAGCCCCGACCGTCGCTCGGCGGCTCGACCGCGGACCCGAGCGGCACGTATCGATGGCCCGGCACGAAGATCGGCTCATCGATGACGATGTCGTTGCTGCCGGTCCCGCGCAGGCCGGAGACGTGCCAGGTGTCCTCGATCCGGAACTCCGCCCGCGGCACGAGCAGCATCACCGGAGCCTCGAACTCAGGGACGGCTGCGCCCAGCATCGACCAATCGGCGTGCAGGCAACCGCTGGAGTACTGCCAGCGGCCACTCAACTTCCAGCCACCGTCCACCGACTCCACCTTCGCCCCACGGGGGTTGAAGGCCGAGCTCGTCCAGACGTCGCCACGGGCGCCGAGGCATTCCTCCTGGGCCGCCTCTGGGGCGATGCCGAGCTCCCATGCTTGCACGGCGCAGACCGAGTACACCCAGCCGGTCGACCCACAGGCAGAGGCAAGCCTCCAGGAGATCTCGAAGAAGGAGTCGAAGTCGAGGCCGAAACCGCCCCAGCGGGTGGCCTGCATCACGCGATGAAGGCCGGCACCGCGGATCTCGTCGATCGTCTCCGCCGGCAGGCGACGGTCGCGGTCGACCTGCAACGCTCGCCCGGCGACGGCCGGAAGCAGCGCGTCGACGGCGACGAGGAGCTCCTCGTCGAGGGTTGCCGTCGCACTCACGACCGCACCAGCGCCGCTTCCGCCGAATCGTCGGAGGTGCCGACCACCCCGGCGCTTTGCGTCGAGATGCCGGGCGGAATGTTCACCATCGACACCGCGGCCATCCCGATCTCGGTCCGGTAGGCGTTGTTGGAGCCTTGCTCGGGGCTCCAGATCACCGTCTCCCAATCCGGCACGTAGTTGCGATAGCCGCCGGAGTTGAGCTCGTAGCGGAGGCCGACCGGGTCGCGGAAGTAGAGGTAGTTCTGCTCACCGATGCCGTGCTGACCGGGCCCGGTGTCCACCTCATGCCCGTGCTCGAGGATGAACTTCGCCCCTTCGGTCAGGTCATGATTCGTCTCGACCCAGAAGGCGACGTGGTGGAGTCTGCCGCTCTGCCCCTCGAAGTCCTGGATGCAGCCGAGGTCGTGCGCCTTCTCGTTGTTGGTCATCACCGCGAACACCCACGGCGCGCCAGGCTCGGGCTCGACCGCGGCCATCGTGCGAAGGCCCATGTTCTCGCCGGTCCAGCCGGCGAAGCCACGTACGTCGGGGGCCGTCACGGTCACGTGGTCGAGGATCCGCACCGCCAGCCCGCGTCGATGGTTGCGTTGCGGGCGCTCCGGATAGGTCGACTTCTCGGCTGCGGGCACCTCTGCTCGCTCGACCTCCCAGAAGATCTCCTGTCGATGCTGACCGGGTCCCGTGAACCGGAAGGCGCGGCCGTGGCCGACGGCGCCATCGACCCACTCTCCCTGGGTGCCGGAGGCCTCGATGCGGGAAACGACCTCCGCGAGCTGCTCCGGCCCCTCGGCGCGCCAGGCCATGTGACCGAGTCCGGGCTCGGCGGCTGCCGTGAGCACCAGGCTGTAGAGGTAATAGTCGCCCCAGCAACGCAGGTAGACCGAGTCGCCTTCCTCGCGGACGATGTCGAGGCCCAGGATCTGGTCGACGTACTCGACCGATTTCTCCAGGTCGGGCGTCAGGAGCTCGACGTGACTCAGCGGCGACAGCAGGCGTTTCGGCATGGCTTCTCCCTGTGTTTGAGCGTGGCGACCCCGCATCCCATGGCGTGGACTCCCCGGCCCTTTCAAGATCGACAGATTGTATCCCTTTTTGGAATTAGGGCGCAACTATAAGTTTAGGACCCTTCTCTGGCAGAGCCGCCATTGACCGGTTCTTAGGTAAGGCCGATCAACTTCCTATGATTAGCTCCATGGGACACCATGGACTTTCTTGAACAGTCGAGATGAGCGGCACCGTCGCACTGATCAGAGATCGCCTGCGAGACGCGATCCTCTCCGGCAAACTGCCGCCGGGCCAGCCGGCGACCCAGGCTGATCTCGCCGAACGATTCGGCGTCAGCCGCACGCCGCTGCGCGAGGCGCTGCGAATGCTTGAGCTGGAAGGCCTGGTGGTGCGGGGGAGCAACGGGCGCTTCCGCATCAGCCCGCTCTCGATCGGTCAGATCGAGGACCTCGCCGTCATGAGGATCAATCTGGAGGCCGTCGCGGTGACGCTGACGGTGCCGCAGTTCGGCCATGCCGAGCACGCCAAACTCGAGGGCCTGCTCGCCCAGATCGAGCGCTATGCGCTGGTCGAGGACTGGGTGGGTATCGAAACCCCCCATCGCGACTTCCACCAGATGTTGGTCAGCGGTGCGGGCGACCGCGTCACCGCCCTCCTCGCCCAGCTCTGGACCCACGCCACCCGGTACAGGACCGTCGCCTTCCAGCAGCTCGAAGGGAACGCCGCCGGCTGGGGAACGAGCCAGCTTGAGCATCGGGCGATCGTCGCCGCCTACGAGGCCTACGACGCCGAGATGGCCGCGGGCTGGATCGCCGCGCATATCGCCCGCGCAGCGATCCTGGTGGCCGCGCATATCGATCCCGATCATCCGGTGACCCGGGTCCACGAATCCCTACAGCGCTACACCGGCACACCCGACCTGCCCGAGGTACCCTCCGTTGATGAGTGAGCAGCCCCCCGCCGGCCCTCCTGACAAGGGTCGCCGCAACACGGGGGTCACCGGCCTCCGTGATCGCCTGCGCGACGCGATCGTCGCCGGCGAGATCCCCGCCAACGCGGGCCGGACGCAAGCCCAGCTCGCCGAGTTCTTCGACGTCAGCCGGACCCCGCTCCGAGAGGCGCTGCGGATGCTCGAGCTCGAGCACCTGATCATCCGCGAACCGAATGGCCGCTTCCGCGCCGCCGACCTGTCGGCGGACGAGATCGAGCAACTGGCGGTCACCGCCATCACGCTCGAGTCGGCCGCCGTCCGACTGACCGTTCCCGATCTGACGATCGCCGACGACGCCCGGCTGGAGGGCCTGCTCGCCGAAAGCCTGCGGCTGGCCGAAGTCGGCGAGTGGAATGCCTACGAGGTCCCCCATCGCGCCTTCCACATGCTGCTGGCCCGCAACGTCGGGACCATGCACACGGAGCAGCTGAACCGTGGCTGGGATCAATCGATCCGCTATCGGCAGGCCTTCGGGCGGGTAGCCAACGCCGCCGGTCGCGACAGCGCGCCCCAACGCGAACATCGCGAGATCCTCGACGCTGCCCTTGCTCGCGACGCCGACGCAACCGCGCGCCTGGTCGCCCTACATCATCGACGTGGGATGGGCGAGATCGCGACCAGCCTAAACCCCGACTACGAGACGAGCACTCTCGACAAGACCATCGAAATCATCACCGAAGACCACCACCCGCAGCTGGCCTAGGGTCCGCGGCGTCGGCCTTTCGCGGCGCGGCGACACAGCGGCTGTGCATGGTGCCGAGGTAGGTGATCTCGCCCGCGATCTCGTCACCTGGCCGCAGCCAGCGGTTGCCATGGTGGCCGGCGTTGCCCCCGGGCGAGCCGGTGAGCAGGACGTCACCGGGCCACAGTTCGGCGACGGCGGAGGAGTAGGCGACGAGCTCGTCGACGCCGAAGATGATGTCGTCGACCAGCTCGTCCTGCATCGTTTGACCGTTGACGGCAAGGCTGATCCGTAGTTGGCGATAGTCGTCGATGAAATCGCGCGGAACGAGAAAGGGCCCGGTCGGCAGGAACCCGGGGCGACCCTTGGACATAAGGAAGTCGGTGAGCGGCAGGTCGGCGCGCGACATCACGTCGCGGGTGCTGATGTCGTTGCTCATCGTGTAGCCGGCGACGCAGCTCATCGCCCGATCGCGCGGAACGTTCTGGGCCCGTCGGCCGATCACCACCGCGAGCTCGAGCTCCCAGTCGTGCTCCACCCCTGGCCCCCACAGCACGATGTCGTCGCAGGCCCCCGACATCGCGCTGGCGGGCACCGCGAAGACGAACGGTTCGCCCGCGTCGGCGCGCGCCTCCGCCACCTGCTCGCCATCGGTGCCGACGATCTCCTGCACGTGGCGGCGATAGTTGGCCCCGGCACAGAGGATCTGCCCGATCGGCTGCACGGGGGGCAGCGGCCGCAAGTCGGCAAGGGGCACCGCCTCATCCAGACCCCCCGCGGCGATCTCGTGCAACAGCTCCAGCGATCGGTCCCACTCGACCAGCATTCCCCTGGTGGTCGCGGCGGGCCCGAACCGCGGCCGCAGATCGCCGACGGCATCCCCGACCACGATCCCCGGAAAAGTCACGCCTGAGGCAGTTTCGAAGGAGCCGAGGCCGAACATACCGGCATAGAGTATCCCATCAGCTATTTAGGGTACATTTTGTCCGTGGAACCACTCAATTGCGCCCTGGACTGGCTCGCCGTAGGCCGCAGGGTGGTGATCGCGACTCTGATCGAGACACGGGGCTCCGCCCCGTTCGAGGTCGGGGCGCGGATGGTTGTCGACGAGGAGGGCCGGATCGAGGGCTCGGTCACCGGCGGCTGCGTGGAGGCGGCCCTGGTAGCCCAGGCCGAAGAGATTCTCGCCGGTGGCCCGCCCCGGGTCGTCACCTATGGGGTGAGCGACAGCGAAGCGGCCGACGTCGGCTTGAGCTGCGGAGGCACGGTCCGACTGCTCGTGCACGAGTTGGACAGCCGCGACGAAGGGGCGTTCACGGCGATCGGCGCGGCACAGTCGGCCGAGGAGCCGGCCGCCCTCGCGACCGTCGTCGACGGTCCCGACGCCGGCGCGACGATCGCCGTGGTCGGGCGGGTCGTTGGCTCGTTCCCCGGACCCGAGCGGTTCAAGCATGCGGTCGTGCGCGACGCGCGCGCTCTGGCCGACGTCGGCCAGAGCGGCATCCGGAGCTATGGCGTCGAAGGTGCGATCGTCGGCGGCGAGCGAAGCGTCTTCATCCAAGCGTTTGCCACTCCCCCGGAACTCGTCATCGTCGGCGCGGTCGACTTCTCCGCCGCACTTGCAAAGCTGGCCGGGGAGCTCGGCTTCACGGTGACAATCTGCGATGCCCGGGCCGCATTCGCCGACAGCCCGCGGTTCTCCCGCCACGCCGAGATGGTCGTCGCCTGGCCCGACGACCTCCTGCGCTCCCGCGACCTCGGCCCCCGCGACGCCGTCCTCGTCTTCACCCACGACCCCAAGTTCGACGAGCCGGCGCTGACCGCGGCCCTCGAAGGCGGAGCGGGTTACATCGGCGCCCTGGGCAGTCGGCGGACCCACGCCGATCGACTTGAGCGGCTCGCCGCCGCCGGGGTCACGCGGGCCAACCTCGATCGGATCGCCTCCCCCTGTGGGCTCGACGTCGGTGCGCTCACGCCAAGCGAGGTGGCCGTCTCGATCCTGGCCGAGATCCTCGCCGTCCGCTCCGGGCGAGCCGGGGGTCGGCTGATCTGGTCCGACCTACCGATCCACCCTCGGCGGTCCGAGCCTCAGTCGGTGTCCTGAGGACCAGAGGGCTCGCCGCCTGCTGCACGGGGTGCCCCCGCCACCGGGACCTGGCAGGCGAGCACCTGTGCCCGCCGACCGCGGCGGCCCTGCCGCTGCGGATCGTTCAGCTGGGCCTCGAGCTCGGGCCAATAGGTGGTCAGCGGCGGGGCGACGCAGAGGAAGAGCGTCCTCAGGCCCTCACCGCCGAAGGCGACTGCGTAGACGCAGAGCCCCGCAACGTCGATCCGGTCGAGAACCTCGCCGCCCTGCGCAACCCGGAAGGCTGGCCCGCCGGCGTTGCCGACCCACAACGCTCCCTCGCGGTCGATGGCGATGCCGTCGGGCAGCGGGCCGGTCCGCATCGCGGTGAAGAGATCGCGAGCTTCCGGCTCGGGACCGAGCTGCGCCCAGACCCTCCTGTCCGCGAGCGCACCGTCGGGGCGGATCGCGAAGGCGGTGATCCGGGCCGCCAAGGTCTCGGCCACGAGCAGGGTCCATCCGCCGTCGGCGAGCGCCATACCGTTGGGCCCGCAGAGACCGTCGGCAACGACCCGCGGACGCCCGGCAGGATCGACGTAGACCAGCGGTGCGGGCAGGCACTCCTCGCCGGGTGGCACGTCGGCGCCGAGATTGCCGACGTAGGCGCCGCCGTCGGCGGTGACCATCATGTCGTTCAGGCCGGCGGGGACGATCGCGCTGAGATCGGCATGCTCGACCAAGGTGCCGTCATCCAGCCTCAGCACGCGACGGTCGCCCATCGAGGCGATCAGCAGCCGACCCTGGGGGTCGAAACCGAGGCCCGCCGGAGCGGCCGGGACATCGCAGACGACCTCGACCGCCGAGCCGGGAGACGCCCGAAGCACCTGGCTGGTGAAGTCCGAGAACCAGAGCGCCCCCTCATGCCAGCGCGGGCACTCGGCGAAGGGCAGGCCCCCGGCGACGGTGGCCGGGACGGTGGTCGTTGGCTGCTGATCCACCCTCCGTCCCGCCCGACTCAGACCTGATCGCGCAGGCGGGCTTCGCGACCGTAGATGAGCGCGACGACGAGGATGATCATGCCGAAGAGGATCTGCTGGGTCGCGGCCGTATAGCCGTTGGCGAGCAGCAGGGTGTTGATCAGGGTCAACATCACCGCCCCGATCATGGTCCTCCAGTAGTCGCCGCGGGCGCCGAGCGCCGTACCACCGACGATGATCGCGGTGACGCCGGTGAACAGATAGCTTTCGCCGATCGTCGTCTGCCCGGCCCCGCTGAAGCCGAGCAGAAGGACGCCGGTGACGGTCGCGCTCACCGCGCTGAACGCGAACGCGCCGACGACGAGGCGCCACGTCTTCACCAGCGACAGCTCCGCCGCCACCGGGTTCGATCCGGTCAGGTAGATACGCCTACCGCTGATGGTTTTTCGCAGGAAGAAGCCGGTGATCGCCGCCAACACCACCCAGAGGACTATCAGCGGCGGCACCCCGAGCCCGAACGTCTTCGAGTTGACACTGGCGAAGGTCGTCAGCCAGGCGGGCGGGGTACCGGTGACGACGTGCATGGTCAGCACCTCGAGCAGCCCCAGGACGAGGAAGTTCATCCCGATCGTGACGACGATCGACTCGACTTTGAAGTGGTGACAGATGAAGCCACTGGCCCCGCCCATGACGGCGGCAGCCAGCAGGATCACGATCAGCGCCGGGACGAACGCCCAGTGCTTTTCGCCCACCAACACTGCCATCAGAATGTTGCCCAACCCGATGAACGCAGGCACCGAAAGGTCGAAGTACCCGAGCAAGATCAGCACGGTCTGCCCCAGCGCGGCCAGCCCGAGAAACGATGCGACGAGCAGCATCGATTTGACGCTGACCATGGAGCTGAAGCCGTCGAGCGTCACCGCTCCGTAGAGGAAGATCGCGACCAGGACGACGATCTGCGCGAGGGGGAAGTCCCGGTTCCACTGCGCCAGGGTCGCCATCACGCCGCCACGGGTGCGTTCGGGCGCGGGGGTGGTCCGGTCGAGGCTGTTCATGCCGCGCCCTCGATTCCCCGCGGGGCGATCCGGGTGCTTAGGACCACCGCGATCACCAGGACCGCGCCGTAGACGACGTCCAGCCATTGGGGCGGGATATCGATGGTCAGGAGGAGGTTCTGGATCAAGAAGATGCTGGTCGCGCCGAGCAGAGCGCCGGCAAGGCCGCCGCGGCCGCCGCCGATCGGCGTCCCACCGAGCGAGACGGCGGCGATCGCGATCAGCGAGTACCGCAGGCCGATCGTGGAGTCGGCCGAGTGGAGGACGCCGGTCAGCGCGATCCCGCCGAGCGCGGCGAACATCCCGCCGAGCGCGTAGGCGATCACGCGGACGGTTGCGACGTTGACGCCAGAGGCAAATGCGGTCGGGGCGCTGGCGCCGACCGAGAACATCGTCGTGATCAGCGGCGTCCGGCGCAGGAGCAGCCAGAGGATCGGCGGCGCCGCGATCAGTAGCAGCGCCCCGGGCACCGGTCCGATCTGGCCGAGCAGATGGTCGGTCCAGTTGGATGGCGCTTCCTGTGGCGTGGCAAGGACCTGCTGGTTGATGCCGCTGATCACGAAGAGCGCGCACAGCCCGGTGATGATCGCCGGCACCCGCAACAGCGAGATCGCCATCCCGCTCAAGGCCCCGGTCGCGGCACCGAGGCACAAGAGGATCGGGATCGCCAGGACCGGAGCGCCCAGGCCGGTGGGAAGCAGCACGACGACCAGGAAGATGTTGCTGAGGCTGAGCGTCGGGCCGATCGAGAAATCGAGACCGCCACTGACCACCGAGGGCACGGTCGCCATCGCGACGAGCGCGAACGGCGCCAGATTGGCGAGGGTCTGCGGCAACGTCCCACCGGAGACGAAGCCGGGGTCCTTGATCAGGTTCACCACGAACAGGACGGCCGCCAGCACTCCGGTGAAGATGTAGGTGCGGCTGCGCTGCTCGGCGGCCATGCCGCGCAGGGAGGAGAGGCTACGCATCGCCATCCTCCTGGCCGAAGAACCCGGAGACGAGGCTCGCGCGCGACAGGCTCGTGCTCGCGAACTCGGCGAACAGCGTGCCCTCACGGAAGACGAGGACCCTATCCATCAACTCGATCAGCTCGTCGAGCTCGGTAGAGAGCATGACCACGGCGACTCCTTCCTCAGCCAGCGTGCGCAGCAGCTTGTAGACATCCCGCTTGGCGTTCAGGTCGATGCCGCGGGTGGGATCGTTCAGCAGCAGGATCGTCGGATCGACCGCCAACCACCTGGCGATCACGACCTTCTGCTGGTTGCCGCCGCTGAGCGTCGTGATCGGAAGTCCGGCCGATCCCAGCTTGATCGACAGCTGCTCGCGAAAGTGGGCGAGCCGCCGGTCGGTGCGGGACCGCCACAAGATGCCCGCACGCCGGTCCTCGGCGGGCGTCGCAGCGGCGAAGTTGTCGCGGATCGAGAGCGTTGGGAAGAGCGATTCCGAGCGTCGGTCGCGCGCCACGTAGACCATCCCGAGGTCACGCGCCTTGGCCGATGAGCGGACCACGGTCGAGTTCCCGTCCTTGACGTAGATGACCTCGCCGGAGGATGCCCCGCCCCAGAGAGCGCTGAGGAAGGCGTCCTGTCCGTGACCCTCCAGCCCGGCGAGCCCGACCAGTTCTCCGGCGCCGAGCTTGAAGTCGATCGGCGCCGCGTCTGGACGGAGCACGATGTCGTGACCTTCGAGCACCGTGCCCCCGGCGCGCTTGACCCGCATGCCCCGATCCGGCTCGGCGCCCTCGGTGAGATTCTCGGCGCCGCTCATCAGGCGGACCAGTCGCGCCGGGGTAGCCTCGTCGCGGTCAAGCGTCGCCACCGAGCTTCCGGTTCGCAGGACGGTGGCGCGATCGGCGATCTCTTCGATCTCGTCCATCCGGTGGGAGATGAAGATGACCGAGGCCTGCCCCGCCGTCTGCTCGCGGACGATCGCGAAGAGACGATCCCTGGTGGCGACGTCGAGTGCCGAGGTCGACTCGTCCAGGATCAAGATGTCCCTCGGCTTCCGGACCAGGGCGCGAGCGATGCCACAAACCTGGCGAAGGCTCAGCGGCAGGCGCTCGATCGGCACGTCCAGCGGTGGCGCTTCGCCCAGCAGGTCGATCAGCGCCGCCTGCGCGAGGTCGCGCTTTTCCCGCTTCGAGAATCGGTGGCGGAAGAGGCCATCGGAGCCCATCCAGATGTTGTCGAGGATGCTCTGCGAAGGTGCGACCAAGGTCTCCTGAAAGACCGGCACCACTCCCCGGGCGAGCATCGTCCGCGGCGAGTGCGTGTGATCGATCGGGATGTCGGCAATCCTCACCGTCCCCTGGTCGGGCCGATGCACCCCGGCCAGGATCTTGACCAGGGTGCTCTTGCCGGAGCCGTTCTCACCGACGATCGCGTGGACTTCGCCTCGGCGGACGGAGAAGCTGCAGTCGCGGAGCGCCTTCGTCTGGCCGAAGGCCTTGGCGAGACCCTCGACCGCAAGCAGCACGTCACCGTCCTCCGCCGCCGCTTCACGAGTGGGGCTCGGGGATGGCTGCGAGGGCATCGGGTTCGTCGTTCGAGTCACCGGCACGTTGGTCACTGCGCTGTCTTGACAAGGAACTGGCTGGAAAAACCCCGGTTGTCCACCGCTGAAATCTCCTCTCGAACCCTTCGATCCTGCTCCCAAAGCAGCCCGCTCGATTCGGGACTCTTCAGTCTCGAAAGGCGGCTGTGCCAGCAATTGTATCCATATCTTTGATTCGCCGTCAAGATGACGATCAGCCGCGGCGAGCGACGGACAAGGGGAACGTCGAGCCGCCTACCCGCCGCCGGCTGGAACCCAGCTCATCGGGTCAGCGCCGCAAGCGAAGGAGGCTGCATCCACTCCGATGGATCGAAGCCGAGGTCTTCGAGGACGACGCGGGCCGCGTTGCGCCCAGGGAATCCGGTGACCATGCCGCCAGGGTGGGTCGTGGCGCCGGTCTGGTACAGCCCTTCGACCGGCATTCGATATCCGGCCCAACCGGGAACCGGCCGGTTGGGACCCATCTGGTCGGCGATCATGTCGCCGGCGGTCGTCGACCCGCCGCGAAGATTCCGATTGCGGCGCTCCATGTCGAGCGGGGAATGGACCGCCCGGGCGACCTCGCTTCCAGGCTCGTAACCGTCGGTCTTGGACGCGTAGACGCCAAGAAGGCGATCCGCGTAGCCCTCCTTCTCGCGGTCCCAGTTCGTCGCATCGCCGTGTAAGAGGTAAGGAGCGGGCGTCGTGATCTTCATCGTCGCGCATCCCGCCGGGGCCCGAGTGGGATCGATGAGCGACGAGCACATCGCCGTCATCATCCGGTCGTCGCCCGAGAGCCTTCCCTCGACGACATCCCTGAACTGCGCCGACATCCCGTCCGGCGAGCCGAAGGACCCGATCACCACCGGGGTCCGACCGGCCGCGGTTTCATAGGTTGGGATTTGCTCGAGGGCCAGATGCATAACAAGGATGGAGGCGCCGGTCTGCCACCGGGAGAGGCGATCGAACTCGGGGGGGAGACATCCGGGACCGAGCAGATCCGGCAGGTCGACCGCATTGGCCGACGAAACGACGGCGCGGGCGGCGCCGAAACGCTCGCCGTCGGCGGTACTCACCGCCACCGCCCGTCCATGCTCGACGATGATCCGGTCGACGCGCCGACCGCAGAGGAGCCGCCCGCCGTTGCCCTCCACCACCGCGACCAACGCCTCGACGAGGGCGCCCGAGCCGCCGACGGCCACCGGCCACGAGAAGCGGGAGAACATCCCCGCCACCGAAGTCAGGGCCATCGCTGTGCCGGGGTTCTGGAATGGCTGCAGCGAGACGCCCGCCAGCCAGGACAACAGCGCCCGCGAGTGCTCATCCTCGAAACGGTCCCGCATCAGCTCCGCGGCGGTCGACCGCAAGAGAGAGGCGAGCTTGGCGACCGCGGGCGATGGCTCCGAGGTGACGCCGGGGGGCGCCGCGATCGTCTGTAGGTAGAGCCCCAGCACCTCGTCCCAGTCTGCGACCACCTGGCGGAAGGCGTCGGCGTCGGCCTCCGAGAACCTCGCGAGTTCCGCGGCCG
This sequence comes from Actinomycetota bacterium, assembly GCA_018268415.1. GTDB lineage: Bacteria > Actinomycetota > Thermoleophilia > Solirubrobacterales > 70-9 > VAYN01. The sequence goes on from JAFDWO010000047.1 coordinate 29,074, forward strand.
TGACATCGACGTTGCGCGACATCGTCACGGTGGCGCCGTCGTTGCAGTGGACAACCATGATCTGCTCGGGCTCGGCGTAGCGAAGGCCGTTGGCGACCAGGCCGAGCTCGTCATGACTGATCACCGGATTCACCTGCAGGAGGGCATGGGTGCTGGCGCAGGTGTCCTGCAGATAGCCGGGCCCGGTCAACTCCTCGGTCACCGTCGCGCCTCCTGGGACCTCGCGCTCCTCGAGCAGCGTGACCGAGAGCCCGGCGAGGCCGAGGTAGGCGGCCGCGATCAGCGCGTTATGTCCGCTGCCGATGATGACGACGTCCGAATTCGAGTCCATCCCGTTCCCTTTCCCTTCCAGCTACTGCCCCTTCGGCACAGAAGTGTACCGAAGAAGTAAGAGTATCCATTCGTTCGGGCTGGTAACAATATTTGGATACAAAAGGACGTAGAGTCGCAACTAAGCGATAAGGTTTTGAGAGTCTTAATTGGGTTCAGAGAGGAGTGGTAATGAAAAGTTCAAGGTCGATCGGTCTGGCTGTCGCCGTGCTGACGGCGCTGTGCGTCGCCGTCGCGGTGGCCGGCTGCGGGAGCTCGGGCTCGAGCGCGACGAGCTCCACCGCGGGCGACGAAGGGACGACCCGCCCGACCGCCTCCGAAGGCGGAACCTGCGGAACGATCCCCACCCGTGCGCCTGCGGATCCGGACAACGTGCTGGCCGAATTCCCTCAGTCGGTCCAAGCTGCGTACAACCTGTATTCGGGGCCGATCAGCACCAGCGCCTGGGGCGATTGGAAGCCGAGTCATCCCGGCCCGTACAAGGTCTTCCTCAGCATGGGCAACATCGGCGGGGATGGCTTCTCCGACCTCTTCATCCCCGGACTGGAAAAGGTCGCCGATGAATCGTCCTTGATCGGCAGCGTCGAAGCGGAGAGCGCCCACTACGAAGTCCAGACCCAGATCCAGCAGGTGCAGAAGGCGATCCGCGATCAGGCCGACCTGATCGTCTTCTTCCCGCTCAATCCGTCTGCTGACGCTGCGGTGATGGAAGAAGCAGGAAAGGCGGGCATTCCGGTGATCGCACCCCTCTCTGCGTCTGCCAACCGCTACACCGTCGGCGTATCGGGCAACGAGAACCTGCAGGGCGCCACAACCATGGGCGCGCTGGCACCGCTGATGAAAGGCGCGGGCAGCCTGCTCGAGATGCAAGGCGTGCCCGGCGTTCCCGCCAGCGACGGCGTGCTCGAGGGAATCGACGAAGTCCTCGCCGGCTGCCCCGAAATCGAAGTCGTCGCCAAGCCGGTCGGCAACTTCACCGAGGCGACCGCGAAGACGCAAACCCTGCAGACGCTCGCCGCCCATCCTCAGCCGATCGACGGGGCGATCCAGGTCGGCGGCATGTCGGTCGGCATCGTCCAGGCGTTCGAACAGACCGGCCGCGAGGTACCGCCGATCGGCGACGTCGGCGGCACCCCCGGCTTCCTCGCCTATTGGAGCGAAAAGGAAGGCAGCTACGAAGGCGCCTCGATGCCGGTGCCGGTCGGCGCACTCGGCGAATCCGTCGGGTACCTCGCCGCAGGGCTGCTCGAAGGTCGCGGGATGAAGGTCAACGAGATCCTGCAGACGCCCCTGCTGATCACCAACCAAAACCTCAACGAATGGGTCGATCCCGAATGGTCCTTGTTGACGCCGCTGGTCTATCCGCCCGGGTCGCGGAAGGACTTCTACCCGCCCGAATACCTCGAAGAATTCTTCGCCAAGCCGGCGAAGTAGCGGCCGCGATCCCGGCCGGTCCTGAGTCCGGATATGGACACTATGGAACTCGAGGGAAGGGTCGCGCTGGTCACCGGGGCCGGCGCGACCGGAGGGATCGGGTTCGAGATCGCCCGGGCGCTGCGACGCGAAGGGGCTCGGGTCCTGATCTCGGGGCGGGACGCCGAGCGCGGGGAAGCGACCTGCCGCGCGCTCGGTGGGGGGACGCGATTCCTGCTCGCGAACCTGGCCGACGTCGGCCAGGTTCGCCGCCTCGCCGAGGAGGCGGGTGAAGTGGATGTGCTCGTCAACAACGCCGCCGGCATCTCCTTCTGGCCCACCGCCGAGCAGCCGCTCGACGAGTACGAAATGGTGTTCGCGACAAACGTGCGGGCGCCTTACTTCCTCACCTCCGCCTTGGCGCCCGGGATGGTCGCGCGGGGCGGCGGCAGCATCGTCAACCTCAGCACCGTGGCCGCCGGTCTCGGGACTCCCGGGGTCTCGGTCTACGCCGCCTCGAAGGCCGCGCTCGAGTCGCTGACCCGGACGTGGGCGGCCGAATACGGGCCGCATGGCGTGAGGGTCAACACCGTCGCGCCGGGGCCGATCGAGAGCGAGAAGGTGCTGATCCTGATGGGCGAGACGATCGAGGAGGTCGGCCGGGAATCGCCGCTCGGGCGGGTCGGCAGGACCGCCGAGGTCGCCGAGACGGTCGCCTTCCTCGCCTGCCCGCGGGCGGGCTACGTCTCCGGCGCCTGCATCCCCGTCGACGGCGGCCGCAGCGCGGTCTGACTGGTCTTCGCCCCCGTCCCTACGCGGCGGCGCCGAAGTAGTCGGCCACCCCGTCGGGATTCGAGAGGAAGGTCTCCATCCTCTCGATCCTCCCGTCGCTGACGAAGAGCGCATTCACCATGTACTGGTCGAGAGAGCGGCCGCTCTCGTCCTGCGCCGTGTTGTGGAAGGAAAGGGCGACGCCGTTCCGACCCGACATAACCTGCAGGAGCTCGGCGTCGATCTCCCGCGAGACGATCGACCGATAGCGCTCGATGACGGAGTCCCGGCCGCGGACGGTGCCGGAGATCACCGCGTCTCCGGGGAACTCCCAGATCACGTCCTCGGCCAGCAGGTCTGCAAGGCCCGGCCAATCACGCGCGACGAGGACCTCCCGAAAGCGCCTGCCGACCTCGGCGTGAGCAGATTCGAGCTCAGGCATCTTCTGGTTCCAGGTCGAGTCGGCCCGTCACGGGATCTGTAGCTCCCGATCCTTTGGCGACCAGGTGCTCGCCGAACCACTCGCGCGCCGCCCCGACCGCTTCCTCGTTCCAGGTCGTGTAGACGGAGTAGTGGTGGCCGTGCCCGACGATCAGCTTCTTCGGCTCACCGGCCGCCTCGAAGGCCGCCCGTTGGGCCTCCAGCAGCCGGGGATACTCTTCGTCGGCGATCAGCATCAGCAATGGTTTCGGTGCGATCTTCGGCATCAGCGCGATCATGTCGTCGACCGGCGTCGGCCAGAGAGACTGCAGCGTGATCCGCGGCGGCCAGTTACGTTTCTCCTCGGCCCCGAAGGTGCCCCAATATTCGGCATAGTCGGCCGAATCGTCCTCCGGGTAGACCACGTACTGAGGCTCTTTGCCGAGCGCCCGGTCGCGGCGGTCCTCATTCAACCTCTGCCGGAGTGCCTCAGGATCGCCGTCCGACATCATCATCGCCCACAGGTCGAGGTCGGTTCCCACCCCCGGCACCTGGACAACGAGGCATTTGACCCGCCAGTCCAAGGCGGCGACGACCAAGGCGTTGCGTCCACCGAGGCTGGTCGACCAGAGTCCGATCCGGTCGGGGTCGAGCTCCTCGACGGTGCTCGCGAAAGTGATCGCTTCCTGAAAGTCCTCGACCTGGCCGCAGTGGTCGACCTCGTCACGCGGCTCTCCGTCGCTGTCGCCAAAGCTGCGGTAGTCGAAGGCGAGGGCGGCGATGCCGTCGGCGACGAAGGCCTCGGCGATCGCCGGGATGCTCCACTCCTTCGCCCCACCCATGCCGTGGGCGAGGATGACCACCGGATGAGGGCCCTCCCCCGCAGGCACCTGGAGCCGGCCGCGGACCGTGACTCCGCGAACCTTGAACTCGATATCGCGTGGCTCCGAGGCCTCTTCTCGCCCGTTCGTCATGTCATTCCTTTCTCTCTCTGGAGGCCCGCCTGCCGCCGCGCCGTCCGGCGCGGCGCGTCGCGAACCGCATCCCGCGAAATATCGTATCCTTTTATGACTTTCGGGTACATTTACTTTCTCCTGCGATCCTGGAGATACTGCGACCGTGCGGGACGAGCGGCTCGTCACCGAGCGTCACGCGATGATCGAGTGAGGCAACCTCGGCACCGGGTCGACATCGACACGCCGGAGCAGCCGGCCGAATTGGAGCACGGACCTAGATGGCCGTCGCGACCTCATCGACGACGAACTCGCCTCCCGCGGCGACAGCGACCTCGAGGCCGAGCGCGCCGACCGGGGTGAGCGCACCGGGACGGGCCTCGCCACGAGCCAGGCCGACGGCGACCGCCGTGGCGACGGCGGCGGTGAAGTCCATCGCGTCCTCGCCGGCGCGCAGCCAGGTCTCGCGGCTGCTCCCGTCGGGCCACTCGGCCACCGCGTGGCCCCAGGAGTTCTCACGCGGGCGCGGGCGGGGCTTCAGCTTGGTGGCGGCGAGGCGGCGGATCGCGAGGCGGCGCAGCGGCCCGATCCGTAGCAATGCCCCGACAGCCGGCAGGAGAGCCCGGGCGACACGACCGCCGGGGGCCTCCGACGAGGCCGCGACCACGGCGGGGGCACCGGCGGCGAGCCAGGCCGCGTGAAGATCGCCGCTAGGGACGCTGCCGACGGTCAGCTCGTCACCGCCGGGAGTGGTGAGCTGCGACCGGTCACTGCCGATCCCGGTCTTGGCCAGCCGACCACCCTCGTAGCGGCGGCCACCCGCGGCGATCGCCTCCAGCAAGGAGGCGGCGAGGGCATCGCCGAGCGCGCCGGCGTCCAAGGCGACCGAGGGGAGCGCGTCGACCCGGACGCGGGCGGGGGTCGGCCGTCCCTCACAGGCCCTGGCGACGGCGGCCTCGGTGGCGAGGAAGCCGAAGCCCGCGCCGGTGACCAGGGTGCGGCCGGCGGCAATCGCCGCGTCGTCGAGGGCCAGTAGCGCGGCGACGGAGTCGATGTCGTTGCAGAGGTCGAGGTAGTCGCCGCCGCCGGACAGGCAGGCGCGGGCGATCGGCAGGGCGCTCTGGCTGAACGGGCCGACCGTGTTGATCACCACGCCGGGCCCGCCGCTTTCGATCGCCCTCGCCATCGACTCGATCGAGTCGGCGACGGCGGTCCGGGCGCCGTCGATACCGGCAGCGAGGTCTTCGAGGCGCACCGGGTCACGGCCGACCAGGACGGGTGAGAGTCCGGCCGCCGCAACCCGCGGCGCCGTCGCCCGCCCGACCCGGCCGGTGGCGCCGAGGATCCAGACCTCTTTGTTCGTTGCGGTGATCGGCATCGACTGCTCCCTCTCTCGTTCAAGTTGCATGGCACGGCGTGCCATCAGAGCTTAGCGAGTGATGGCACGGTGTGCCATTGCGATGGTAGGATCGGTAGATGGCCCGGTGGGAGCCCCGAGCGGCGGAGCGGCTGCAGAAGGCGGCGCTCGAGCTTTACCTGGAGCGCGGCTTCGAGGCGGTCACGGCGAGCGAGATCGCCGCGCGGGCCGGGCTCGCGCGGCGCACGTTCTTCCGCTACTTCGCCGACAAGCGGGAGGTGCTCTTCGCCGGCTCCGGACAGCTCGCGGAGGCGCTGAGCGACGCGGTGGCGAGCGCCGACCCCGCCCTCTCCCCCCTCAACGCCTGCCTGGCCGCCGGGGAGAGTGTCGGCGCGCGCCTCGCCGAATGGAGCGCCGACGCCGCCAGGCGGCGGCAGGTCATCGAAGCGAGTCCCGAGCTGCAGGAGCGCGAGCGCTCGAAGATGGCGCAGCTGACCACGGCAGCGGTCGAGGGGCTGGCCCGGCGTGGGGTCGACGCGGAGCGGGCGCAACTGGTCGCCGAGATCGCGATCCTCATCTTCCACACCGCCTTCGCGCGCTGGATCGACGGGGCCGGGAAGGTCGCCTTCGAGGACTGTTACCGCGAGGCGACCGTGGAGCTGCGGGCGGCCGTCGCCTGAGCGCCTGATCGGCCCGGCGCTCGCCGGCTGGGAGCACCCGTCCTGACGACCGCGTCACCCCTCGCTCGCACCCATACATTCGAGTATGTATGGTGCCGCCGTATGCCCGCCTCGACCGCGAGACCGACGACCCCCGAAACCCGCTCCCTGCTGATCGAGGCGGCGATCGCCCGCCTTGACGATGCCGGCACGGCGGTCAACTTCGACCTGATCGCGGCCGACGTCGGGCTCACCAAGGGCGCCCTCTACCATCACTTCGGCTCGGTCGCGGGCTTGGTCGAAGCGGTCTACAAAGAGGCGATCCGCCTGCACTCCACGCAGGTCATAGAGGCGACCGGCAGCGGCAGCGGCCGCGAGCGGCTGCGTGCCCTGATCCTGGTCTCGGCCGACCTCTATGGCTCCGGCACGCCGTTCTACAGCCTGCTCCTGAGGCTCCACGTCGAAGCCGGTGGCTCACGACCCGAACTGGCTCCGATCGCACGCAAGGTGCAGCGACGCCAGCGCGAATACATGACCGAGCTGGTCGCGGCCGGCCAGGAGGACGGCTCGATCCGGGCGGACCTCGACGCCGCGGCGCTGGGCGATTCCGTCAACGCCGCCCTGCAGGGGTTCCTGGTCCAGCAGCTGGAGCCGGCCGACGCACAGCGCCGGGCGACCGAATCCTTCGCCGACCTGCTCGAGGCGATGCTGTGAGCACGCCTGCGGGCGAGGACCTGGCACTGCTCACGGAACCCCCCAGCTTGGGTCTCGCGGGCCGCGTCGCCTGGATCACCGGGGCAAGTCGGGGTCTCGGGCGCACGCTCGCGTGTGCCTTCGCCGGGGCCGGCGCCGCGGTTCTCCTCTCGGCCCGCTCGAGCGAGCCCCTGGAGGAGTTGGCAGCGGCGATCAAGGGTGAGGGCGGCGACGCGGAGATCGTCGTCGGCTCGGTCGCCGACCCGGCGGTCATCGCCGCCTCGATCGCCGCGATCGAGGCCCGCTGGGGACGGCTCGACACCCTTGTCAACAATGCCGGGATCAGCCCGTTCTATAAGCGCTCCGAACAGATCGGCGCGGCCGAGATGCGCGAGGTGATCGAGATCAACCTGTTGGCTCCGCTCGCCTGCTGCCAGGCGGCCCTACCGCTGCTCGAGGCCGACGGTGGCGGCAGCGTCGTCAACGTCTCTTCGATCCACGGCTCCGTCGCGGCGCCGCGCATGGTCGGCTACGCGGCGAGCAAGGGGGGTCTGGAGACGGTCACCCGGACTCTCGCAGTGGAGTGGGCAGCGCGCGGGGTCCGGCTCAATTCGCTGGCGCCGGGATACCTGCACACCGACCTCTCCGCCGGGCTGGTCGAGCACCCTCATCTCGGCGACGAGCTGCGGAGCCGGACGCCGCTCGGCCGGTTTGCCGGCAACGCCGAGATCGCGGCCTGTGCCCTCTTCCTCGCCGGCCCGGCATCGAGCTACGTCACGGGCACCACCTTGTTCGCCGACGGTGGCTGGACGGCGCAATGACTGCCTTCGAGATCCCAATGGCCGGTCTCGACATGGTCCTCGGGGAATCCGCGTGAAGGAGGCCGTGGTTGCGACCCCCGCGGAGGCGAGGCGGCTGGAACACGGCGCCGCGATCGTCCTCGATCCCCTACGCCAGTTCCTCGACGAAGCGGGCCTGGGCCGTGGCGACCTGAGCGCGGAGCCGATCGGCGACGGCCACTCGAACCTCAGCTTCCTGCTGCGCCGAGGCGCGGACCACTTCGTCCTGCGCCGCCCTCCGCGGGGCGAGCTTTCCCCTTCGGCCAACGACGTGCTGCGGGAAGCGCGTGTCCTCGATGCCCTGGCTACCGCCCCGATACCGGTCCCCGAGGTGCTCGCGAGCGGCGAGGACCCGGCGCTGATTGGGGCCCCCTTCTTCATCATGTCCTTCGTCGAAGGAACCGTCCTCGGGACCGAGCCCGAGCACCGCTTCGCCGACCCGGCAGCGCCGCGATCGATCTCGGAGGCGGTCGTCCGCACGCTCGTCGAACTTCACGGACTGGACGTCCAGAACAGCGAGCTCGGTGGGTTCGGCAGGCAATCGGGGTATCTCGAACGCCAGCTGCGAACCTTCAGCGCGCTGCTCGAGCACAATGCGAGCCGTCCGCTCCCGGATCTCGACGCGGTCGGCGCGTGGCTGGCCGACAATCGCCCGGAGACAGCCGCGGTCTCGTTCGTCCACGGCGACTACCGGCTCGGCAACATGATCTTCGGCGACGGCATGCGGCTCGCCGCGGTCCTCGACTGGGAGATGGCGACCATCGGGGATCCGCTCGCCGACCTCGGCTACCTGACCGCGATGTGGCGGGGCCCCGGTGATCGCGAAAACCCGATGTTCGCCTTGTCCAGGCTGACCGCCGGCGCAGGCTGGCTCGGCCGCGAGGAGATGGCGCGCTCCTACGCCGAGTTGACCGGGCGCAGCGTGGAGTCCCTTCCGTGGTACCAGGTGCTGGCGCTCTGGAAGTCCGCGATCTTCCTCGAGGGGAGCTACAGGCGCTTTACCAACGGCGCCAGCGCCGATCCCTATTTCGCCACGCTCGAGCAGGGCGTTCCCCTGCTGGCGGCAACCGCTCGTCAGTGGATCGAGGCCGCCGAATCGCCCGTCGGCCGGGCGTAGCTATCCCTCGACACCACGTCTCCTCCGAGGTCCTGCTCCAGAGTATCCCTGGCGGGAATGGGTAGCCTGCCGGTTATAATGGATACAAAATAAGCCGATGCTCGCAGGCCGGGAGGCCGAGTGCACGATCGGCGCTACGGGGAAGACCAGATGGGAGAGGACGAATGCCGATGACGCAAGATGAGAAGCTCAAAGAGCTGACGGACAAGGTCGATCTCGAGGATCTCGCATACCGATTCTTCTCGATCATCGATTCAACCCAGCAGGTGGAGCCGATACTCGGCTGCATCACCGAGGACGGGCAGGTCGATTACCGCGATCTGGGGTCTGCCGCCTACCGCGGCCACGATGAGATGAGGCCGTTCTTCGAGGAGATCTTCGCCAAGGCCAAATGGCAGGTTCATTTCGTGACGAATTTTCACGTCACGGAGCTTTCCGGAAACGTCGCCGAGGCGAAAGCCTGCCTCTACGGCAAGGGGTGCCGCGTGGACACCGATCCCTACGAAGCCTACGCGGCCTGCGAGTTCATCTTCAAGCACACCCCCGGTGGCTGGAAGATCCACAACCTGCGCGAGTATCCCGTCGTCCCGCTCTCGCTACCGTGGGCACCGGAAGCCGAACCCACCGTCTGACCCCTCGGGTGGCACGTCCAACACACCGGGCGCCCCGAAGGGCGCCCGGTGTGTTGGATCGCTTCACCTCTGAACCGGTCGCCCGAGACCCGGGCGGCGGGACTACTTCGCCGGGTTGACGAAGAAGTTTTCGAGGTAGTCCGGCGGGAAGGGGCTGCCGGGACCCGGTGCGTAGAGCAGCGGCGTCTGCAGCGTCCAGCCCGGTTCCACCCATTCATCGAGATTTTCTTCGTCGATGACCGGCGGTTCCCAGGAGATCTGGTTCATCTTCACCCCGCGCCCTTCGAGCAGGGCTTCGACCGTGGCCCAGGTCGCTTCCACGAGCACCGGGACCTGCAGGCCGACGCTGGTCGCGCCTTTATAGGTGCCTTTGTTCTGCTGCCAGTAGGCCAGCACGCCCGGGGCGGCACCGTTGTCGCCGAGGGGCGGGACTTCGCGCCCGGTCTGTTCGAACGCTTCGATCAGGCCGGGGCCCATGCCGCCGGTCTGGATCACACCGTCGATCTTTTCGGGGTGGGCGGCGAGGAACTGCAGGGCGCCGGTCTTGGCCACCGCGGTCGAGTATTTGCCTTCTACTTCGCCGACCACGTTGATATCGGGACAGCCCGCCAGCACCGATTCGATGCCGGCCAGGACACCGTCGGTCGACGGCAGACCGTGGAGTCCGTAGACCTCGAGCAGCGAGCCCTTGTTTTCCATCAGCGGGGCGAGGCCGGACATCATCTCCGCGCCCTTGAGGAATTCGTTGCCGTAGATGCCGACCATCCACGGATTTTCAGCGAACTGCAGCGGGCCGATCAACGGGATCCCGGCTTTGCCCGCTTCTTCCTCGACCTTGGCATCGGCCGCGGAGGAGCCCTGGAAGAGGACGATCGCGTCGTACTTTTCCCGGATCATCTGCTGGACCTGACGGATCTGGGTCTGGATGTCTCCGTTGGAGCTGGCGATTTTAATTTCGCTGACCAGGCCTCCTTCGCCCTTATGTTTTTCCATCAGTTCGATGAATTCTTCGGAGAACGGGTCGGACAATGCGGTGGCGCTGAGGGCGATTCTGTACGGCCCGGGATGGGACGGCTTGAATTTCGACCAGGCGCTCTTTGCCAGCGTCGCGGGATAGAGGTTGAAGGCGTCTTGAACTTCGCCGGGGAATTCGGCGAGCAGGCCTTCCGGATCATTCGGCGGTTTGCTCGGTACTTCCCCGCAACCTTCGGTGCTGACGGTCGTCTTCGTCGCTGATTCGGTCTGCCCGCTTTCCGGGCCGGCGGTTTCAGCGGGGCTGCTACTGCTCGAGCTCGAGCTGCCTCCCCCGCAGGCTGCCAAGGCGACCGTCGCCACCAAGGCCATCGTGGCGAGCACGACAGATCTCCATGTTTTTTTCACCTCGAAACTTCTCCTCTCTCTTCCTCTATCCCTTGCCCCAGCCTGCGGGGTCCCACGCCCACATGGCTTATTGTATCCATTTATGCCAGAAGGCGTTAAAAGTGCCCTACGGATCCCTAGGAGATATGGATGAAGCGCTTCGAAGACAAGGTGGCGATCGTGACCGGTGCCGCAGGCGGGATCGGCAGCGCCACCGCGCATCGCCTGGCCGCGGAGGGGGCCGCGGTGGCGATCGTCGATCTCGATGCCGACGCGGCCGCAAATGTCGCCGCCGCGATCGCCACGCGTGGCGGGCGGGCGATCGCCGTCGCGGGCGACGTCGCCGACGAGTCCTCCGTCGAAGCCGTGTTCGCCGGCACGGTCGAGGCCTTCGGCGGCGTCGACGTCCTCCACAACAATGCCGCGGCGCTCTCTGCCGAGGTGGTCGGCCGCGACACCGAGGTCCTCGCGATCGACCGCGAGCTGTTCGACGCGACGATGTCGGTGAACCTTCTCGGCGCGATCTACATGTGCAAGCACGCGATCCCCCGGATGATCGAGCGCGGCGGCGGGGCGATCGTGAACACGTCCTCGATCTCGGCTTTCAGCGCGGCCCACGGCTTCCCCGTCTACTCGGCGTCGAAGGCGGGCGTCTCCTCGCTGACCCAATCCGTCGCCACCCAGTACGGCAAGCAGGGCGTACGTTGCAACGCCGTCGCCCCGGGTCTGACCCTCTCACCGAGGATGCGCGCCAACTTCGACCCGAAGCAACTCGAGGGCCTCGCCGCCGAAGTGCTGACGACACGGCTCGGGGAGCCCAAGGACATCGCCGGGCTGGTCGCCTTCCTCGCCTCCGATGACGCGGCCTACGTGACCGCGCAGGTGATCGCCGCCGACGGCGGAGTCACGGCCTACTACGCCTGAGCGCACCGATGGCCGCCCGCGCTGTGCGGCGGGCGGCCCGCTGTCGCCGGGCTAGACGTTCTCCATGAAACCGGCGTCGATCGGAAGCCGGACGCCGGTGACGTAGCGAGACTCGTCGGACGTCAGGTAGACCACGGCGTTCGACACGTCGACCGGCTCGATCCAAGGGATCGGGAGGGCGTTGTACGAGGCGACGCTCTCCGCCATTTCCTCCTGGGTGGGGTTCTCGACCTCGGGAAAGAAGGCGCTCCGAATCGCTGGGTTGTCGATCATCCTGGTGATCACGCTGCTCGGATGGATCGAGTTCACCCGGATGAAATGGGGCGCGAGCTCGTTGCAAAGCGTCCGCATCAGGCCGATCACGGCATGCTTCGCCATGTTGTAGTGCGCCTGGTTGTAGTACCCCTTCAGCCCGGCCGTGGAACTGATGATGACGATCGATCCCCCCTTCTCCTGCTCGATCATCAGCGGCACCACCGCCTTGCAGGTATTGAACGTCCCGTGCATCTGCACGTCAATCACCTCGTGGTACTTCTGGTCGTCGAGTTCGACGAACGGAGCCGTGGACCAGACGCCGGCGTTGGTCACGGCGGCGGAGATGCCGCCGAGCTCGGCGGCGCCGCGTGCGGCGACGTCTTCGAGGGCCGCCCGGTCGCGAACGTCGGCCCTGTCGATGACGACCCGGCGGCCGAGCCCCTCGACCGCCGCCGCGGTCTCCTCGAGCTCCTCCCAGGTGCCGAGCTCGTAAGGGACGGTCTCGATCTCCTCGCAGATGTCGACCGCGATGATGTCGGCGCCCTCCTCGGCCATCCGGATCGCGTGGGAGCGACCCTGCCCTCTCGCCGCCCCAGTGATGAATGCGACCTTCCCGTCTAGGCGTCCCATCTCGTCTCCTTCCTTGTCCCAGCTCTTCGCTGCCTCGGTTTCGCCGGCGGCGATTCAGTCGATGGTGCGGACGGTCTCAAGGTCATCCACCGTGCAGGCGAAGGTGAAGCGGTACCCCCGATCGACGCTGGTCGGCGCGAGGATCGCGTGCTCCTCACCGGCGGCCGGGAAGAGCTCGAGCTCCGCCGGGCCCTCCCAGGCATCGGCGATCAGATGGTCGCGGCTCAGCGACTTCACCAATTCGTGCACTGCCGGTTCCTCGTGGCGGCCGGACGCGAGGCGGGGGAAGTGCCGCACGTTGACGAGCGCCGGTGCCGAGTGAAGCGAGCCCGTCTCGCTCGGCCGCTCGAGCGTGACCCGAGCCCGCGAGATGCGCGTGCCACGGGCTGAGCAGGTTGCCCCGAAGCGCGAGCCCACGGCGACCCCAGGGGCCGCTCGAGATGCGAGCGGGTAGGCGCGGGTCACCCAGACTTCGCCGAGCTTCTTCGGAAAGCCCTGAATCCAGCCGCGGGCGAGGGCGAAGTCCTTCTCCACCCAGATGAAGGTGCAGATCGTCACCTCCTCGCCGTCGCAGAGAGCGTTCACCACCAGGTAGAACTCGCGGAACTGGCTGCGAACCGGATCGAGGAACTCCTCCCCGTCCTCGGTGCAGCTCTGCCAGTCGGCAAAGATCGCCGCGCAGCGGCCGGCGTCGGAATGCGGTTCAAGTCCGGACGGCAACAGCGAAACGACCGCCGCTGGGTCGGCGTGGAAGTCGACAACGAGAAAATCCCCGACGTAGTGCCAAGGCGGCGGAGGCACGAGGCTGGCGACGCCGGTTGAAGTGCGAGGGACGGAATAGCCCTTGAGCGACATGAGTTTCCTTTCAGTCCTGCTGAACAGCACCCAGAGTGGCCCCAATTCCTCTAATTGTATCCATATACATATGGAGGCGCCGCTGGGATGTTCGGACGTTCTGACGCCAAGCCTTCTCCCATCTGGCTCCGGTCGATCCCGCAGCGAAGAAGCCGCCGTCACAGCGGCGTAGCCCAAGACGGAACCAGTCCGTTTCGAGCTGGTCGTAGTTGCCGCAGTGCGGGAGTTTTGGTCGGCAGCCCCGCGCCTCCAACCTGGGCGGCGACCCGATCGCCCCGAATAGTTCGGCATGGCCCTGGTCCCGGTCCACCGCAGCGCCTGCTCGGCCGCGGTGGAGAGAAGATCGACCTTGAACCCACGAATCTGGCGACCGAGGTCCGGCTCGGACCCGAGGACGGGATGCCGCGGGAGTGCGTCCTCAATCTCGACCATGTGGACACCGTGGCCAAGGGCTTCATCGGTGAGCGGATCACGACCCTGAGCGCGGAGAAGCTGCACGCCGCGTGCCGTGCCCTGGAGGTCGGCCGCGCATCGCACCCAGGAGGTCGGCGGTTCGAATCCGCCTGGCTCCATCGACACGGGCCGTGCTGTGTTGTGTACGCTGCCTCGATGGCGGCTTCGGCAAAGCGGATCAACGTCACCCTCGACGACGAGCATGCGGCCAAGCTCGCAAGGCTCGCCGATCGCACGCATGTGCAGGAGGGGACCCTGGCCCGCTCGCTTCTCTCTACCGCACTCGACGACGCCGACCCCGATGCCGCCCGCATCACCGAGATCCTCGACGCGATCCCCGGCGCCTGGCAGCGCACGCAGGAGGGTCTGGCACAGGCGGCCCGTGGTGAAGGAACGCCGCTGGACGAGCTGGCCTGAGTGGCCCAGGTCATCGTCACCCCGCAGGCACGGCGGGACATCGACGAGGCCATCTCGGGGCTCAGCCTGCCGGACGACGCCCGGGCTCGCATCGCCCGCTCGCTCCGACCCTTGGAGACATTTCCGCTTGCCGGGCCTGGGCTGGGCGGCCGCTGGGCGCCGACCCGGTTCGTGGTCGGACCTTGGTCCTGGATGATCTTGCTCTACCGCTACGAGCAATCGTCGGACCGGGTCTACGTCGTCGCGATGCACGATGGTCGATCTGCGACCTCGGCTACCGCGACGCGGCGGTAGTTGATCGTGCAGGGACCGACGTCGGTTTCGATCGCGCGCGTCTCGGCGCCCTGATTCGTGGGCGCGACCGGGACGGTGTTCCGCCCGGTGAGGTCGGGACACCCCACGGGATGGAAGCCAAGGTCGCCGGTCCTGGCGGCCCCGGTCCAAGTACGAACCTGTCCATCTGACCGCGGACCGACGGTGCATTGCGATCCATGACCGCGAAGGAGAAGCTGCCCGAGCGGGTGATGACCCTCTCGGAGGACGAGGCGGGCGAAGCGCTGCACTGGATCGCTGCGCGACGAGCTCGCACGAACAGGCACCGCCAGCAGCCGCCCGGTCTGCCCCGGGCCCTCCGACATCGCCGCCTCCATACCCCGCCACTGCGCCGCGCCGATATAGAGGGTGCCGCCATCGTCGCCGCCCAGCGCGCAAGAGAAGCAGCCGCGGTCGATATCGACCCGGTCGAGCACGTCCCCGCCGGGAGCCACCCGCACGCAGCCGCAGCCAGGCACGCTGGCCACCCAGATGGACCCGTCGAGGTCGGCGCAGATGCCGTCGGGCGCGTCCTCCAACGCCGTCCAGACGCGCCGGCTCGACAGTGACCCGTCCGAGGCCACGTCGAACGCCACCAGCGTCGACGCGTGCGAGTCGGCCACCACCAGCGTGCGACCCTCGTCGATCAGCACCATGCCGTTGGGCCAACGCAGGCCATCGGCCAGCTGGGTCACGGTCCCGTCAGGTGCGACGCCGACGATCAGGCCCGGCCCGCCGTTGACGTAGACGTGCCCGTCGGCGGCGACGGCGATCTCGTTGAACGGGGAGGGCCCGAATCCGGTGAGGTCGGCGAACGGCGCGAGCGTCCCGTCCGACCCTGCGCACAGCAACGATCGTCGGGGGCCGTCGACGACGAGCAGGCGGCCGTCGGGCAGCCAATCGATGCTGAACGGAATCGTATCGGGGGCCACTCGGGCGACCACCTCCCGCTCGCCGGCGGCGTCGACCGCCGGCACCTCACCGGCACCCCAATCGCAGAGCCAGACGCGCCCGTCGCGCCAACGGATGGACTCGGGAAAGCCGAGGTCCGAGAGGATCGTCTGCGGCCGCCGGTGGCTCAAGCGGGTTCGTAGTGGGCGAGCAGAACGCCGGTGGAGGTCGTCTCGCAGTCGACGAGCCGTAGCGGGAGGGGTGCCGCCGGCTCGCGGAACAGGCGCTTGCCGGTCCCCAGCACCAGCGGGTGCACGAACACGTGGTAGTGGTCGATGAGCCCGGCGCCGAAGAGCGTCTGTGCCAACACACCGCTCCCGAGCATGGTGATGTTCCCCTCGCCCCCGGCCTTCAGTCCGGTCACCGCTTCCACCGGATCGCCCGCCAGCACCTCGGCTCCTGCCCACTCGAGCTCGGTCAACGTCCCGGTGACGATGTACTTGGGCGTGGAGTTGAGGTGGTTGGCGATCGGGTCGGTGTCGGGCTCGTAGGGCCAGTGCGCCGCCATGTGTTCATAGGTGCGGCGGCCGAACAGGTACGCGGTCGTTCCCTGCATGGAGCTGCCCGCCCGTTGCCCCAGTATCGGATCACCGTACGGCGCCGCCCAGCCGCCGTAGTCGAAGCCGCCTTCGCGGTCCTCGTCCGGCGAGCCCAGGCTCTGCATGACGCCGTCCAGCGTCACGAACTCCACGATCGACAACGTCCGCATGGTCGGTCTCCTCTCGTCGTTGGAACTAGACCGTACAGTACTACAGTCAGCTGGACCGTCCCCTACGCTGGAGACCCGTGGCCCCTCGCGCCAAACCCGCCCCCGCCGCCCCTACCGGCCCCGCCGCGGCAGCCGGCTTGCCGCCACGCTCGGCCCGTAAGCGCGATGCCATCCTCGCCGCCGCCGGTCCGGTGTTCCTGCGCAACGGGTACCGCGGCACCAGCATGGACGAGATCGCAGCGCTTGCAGGCGTCTCCAAGCAGACGGTCTACAAGCACTTCGCCGACAAGGAGGGCCTGTTCGTGGAACTGGTCACCACCACCGTCGACGCGAGCAGCGATCCCGTCCATGCCGAGGTGCTGGCGCTGGCCAACTCCGGCGACCTGGAGGCCGACCTGCTGGATCTCGCTCGCCGCCTGTTGGCACGGGTCATCCAGCCTGAGCTCCTGGAGCTGCGCCGACTGATCATCGGCGAAGCCGGCCGCTTCCCGCAGCTCGGCCGCGCCTTCTACGAGCGCGGGGTCGGTCGGACGGTGGCCGCGCTGGGCGACGTTTTCACCCGCCTGAACGACCGCGGGTTACTCGACCTCGACGACCCGTCACGCGCCGCCGCCCAGTTCAACTGGCTGACGATGTCGGCGCCGGTCAACCAGGTGATGATGTTGGGTCCGGATTCCATCCCCTCGCAAGCTGAGCTCGACGACTACGCCCGCAGCGCGGTCACGACCTTCCTGCGTGCCTACGCCGCCGATCCGCCTCCTCGCCGCCGGCTGAAGTAGGGCACCTCAACGAGGCGAAAACGGTGGGCAGCGAGCCCCGCCGCCCCTTAGTGTCGGGCGCACCGAAACATCGCCGAGCCCCCAGAAAGGCACCAGGACCTCGGGAACAAGGTAGCCACACCGGACGGAAATGCAATCTGACCGGCGCGAGTCCGGACCGTCATCACGGATCGCGATGACGGGGTTGCCCACCGACCTCGTCCAGAGGCCGTGCGAGGCCTCTGGCCCGGGAGCTACTGGCCCTTCAGCTTCAAGACCAGAGAGCCGGTGCCGGTGACGCCGGAGGCAGCCGCCGTCAACGACAAGGTTGACCTCGTCTTCGCCGCCGCCGTCAGCTGAACCCGGACCGAGACCGTCCGCGACTCACCGGGAGACAAGGCGGGGAGCTGGTGCTTTTCGGGTTTGACCGCGACGCCCTTCGGGGCCTTCACCCGCAGGGACCCCTTGCCGGTGCCGGTGCCACCGGCGTTGGTCACCGTCACTTTGACCGTCTTCCACTTGCCGACCGCCAGCGTTGACGGCTTCGGCTTGGCGAGCGAGAGCGCCGGCGGGGCCGGCGCCGGCAGGGCGGGGGCGGCCGGAGCGGGCGCCGGGGGAGGCGGCGGGGCGATCGGGAAGATCATGTTCGTCCCGTCTACGCCCATTTCAGGGCCTTCGACGCCGGCAATGACGCAGTTGAACCCTGGTTCACGAGCGCGGTCGCGCTGGTCGTGAAGGTGGTCGTCGTACCGGAAACGACCTTCTGGACGGGGATCTCCACCGCGGGGCTTCCGGTGATCCCTTTCCCGACGGTCGGCTCGCCGAGGCGACCTTCGAGCAGGGCGAGAGAGGAGCCGAACAGGAGCGGGTTGTTCTGAATCGCTTCGACCGTACCGAGGTTGCACGCTCCAGCGACCCTGAGGAAGGTGGCCCCCAGTCTGCTCATGTTGAGTTTGCCTTCGAGTTCGAGTTGCGGCGCGCCGCTCGTCACGGCATCCAAGCGCAGGTTCCCCTCGGTCGGTTCGTAGGAGGCGGAGGCCCTGACCAGGGTGAGTTCGGGCGTCAGGGTACCTCGCTGGAACGAGAGCGTGCTGGTTTCACCCGTCCACATTTCCGCCGCTGCGGAGCCGGAGGCGAAGACGAGAAGCGCGGCGACTGCGGCGATCACGACGACGGCGGCGCGGAGGCTCCATCGGCGCACCCTGGCGTCTGAAACGGAAAGGCAGATCAAGAGTCGGGGCGGTGCCGGGATCCGCGCCTGGAGTGCTCTTCTAGAGTCCCTGTCGCCCGCGCCGAGTACCGCGGCGTGAACCGATCTCGCAGGTCCAACTGGAAGCCGTTCGCGGTCATCGCCGTCATCTCCTTGATGACGCTGGGCGGCGTCGTGGGCGCCGGGGCTGCCGACACGGACAAGACGCTGAAATACGTCGGCAGCGCGCCCCAGGTGAAGACGGTTTTCGAAGGGCCGGCTTCCGGCAAGGGCTACCCGAGGAACCTCAAGATGAAGGTGACGGGCACCTCCCAGTGCGCGCTCGACGGCGGGTCAAGAAGCCACTCCCTTACACCTACGAACACACCGAAAAGGTCTACCTCGTCCCCCAACGGTCACAGCGAAAGGCCGGGCTTCGAGATCAACTCGGAAACGGAACCCCTGTTGGCGGTATCCAGAGAGGGTGTCAACCCGGAATTCGCGCCTGCGGACACCGCCACCTTCCTCACCGGAACGTTCGTGAAGCACGGCCGGGAAGTCAGCGTCAACTTCACCCACGAGGTACCGGTCGACGGGTCCGAAGTCGGCACCAGTGAACCCGAGATCTTCTGCACCCTAAAGGCGGGGCTCTCCCTCAAGCGCGTGAAGTGACCTGACTGGGCGCGATTCGGGCCGGGGCCGCAGGCCGAGGTGTGGTGCGGATGGGGCGCTGCGGCTGACCGAGGCGGGCGCCTGAGCTTTGCCGGCCGTCCGAGTTGGCGCGCGACCCCGGCCCCGCACCCGTCCGAGATGCGGCGGGCGCGACCCAGGCCCCCGCGGCCGTCCGAGATGCGGCGCGGCCCCGGCCGCCCCGCCCGTCCGAGATGGTCCCGGGCGCCTCATGGCGCTCCTGGCAGGCTGTGAGCGCCATGAGGCGCCCGGGACGGAGGGGTGCGGGGAGAAGGAGGGCACAGGGACGGAGGGGGTCGTGGGGAGGGCGGGCACAGGGACGGTAAGGGGTTCGTGAAAAAGACGACACAGGGACTGGAGGGGTTCGTGAAAAAGGCGACACAGGGACGGGAGGGGGTCGTGGGAAAGGCTTGAGGAGCCGTCACGGGGACGGGAGGAAGGTCGGACTCCCGTGATCCTCCGGTCCGGGAGAAGGCCCGGGGACCGGAGGAGGTCGGACCTCCGTCACGGTCCCGCATGGAAGAGGGATCCAAAGCGCCCGATCCGTGACGAGGATGCCGGGAACGTCACCCTTCCCGGATCCTTCGGTCCGTTCCCGGGCCCGAAAGGAAGGCCCGGGAACGCGTTCCGTACCTTGACCCTGCCATGGC